>CALXGT010000045.1 GCA_944387915.1 uncultured Clostridia bacterium | reverse complement strand
TATTGCTTCCGTTATTGGGCGTCTTTTTAGGCGTCGCCATTACTTCGGCGGTTACCGGTCTCTTTTCCGCCAGCGCCGTCACCAAGGCGTTAAAGACCATCACCGGTTGGATTTTGGGACTGTTGATTACCGTTTTTATCGGGGTTTTGACTATTAAAAGCTTATTTTCCACACCGGCGGATTCCTTAGCCATCAAAACGTCAAAATTTGTGTTGAGCGCTTTGGTTCCGGTAGTGGGAAGCGCCTTGAGCGACGCCTATGCCACGGTTTTTTCCTGCGTCAATGTAGTAAAAGGGACCGTTGGCGTTTTCGGGATCATTATGTTGGTAGTTTCTTTCCTTCCTACGTTGGTTCGAATGTTTTTATTGCTGTTTGCGTTAAAAGCCGGAAATTTTGTCGCTGAGTTTTTCGACCAAAAGCAAGCGAAATATGTTTTAGAGGCAGCTTCCACCGCCCTTTCTTCTCTGTTAGGAATGATTGTTTGCTATGACGTGATGATTATTATTTCCATTGCGCTCATGCTCATTATCGGAGGAGGGAACAGTTGATGGATTCATTTGCCGAGTTGGGATATGGATTTTGCGTGGGGATGGTGGTAACCGGCATTCTCATCGCCGCTTCTCCCAAGGATGGAAGCGGAAAAAGCGTACGTTTTATTTTGCGCTTATTTTTACTTTTGTGTTTTCTGCTGCCTTTTGCCAAAACGGATTTTTCCCAAATTTGTTCCAGAGAGCCGCCTTCTTTGTCGATTGAGAATCAATCCTATGATGAATTGCTGCAAGAGCAATTGGAGCAAACGGTAAAAGAAAACATAAAAACCCAGGCGCTTGAGATGTTTGACGACTATGGAATTTCTCCGATCAGCCTGGACGTTAGCATACATATTTCCGAAGAAAACCGCATAACAGTAAGTGAGATGAAAGTGATACTCTCTAAAGAGGATCTCCTTCGCTGCGACGAAGCGGTTGCGGCAGTCAACCAGGCTTTCGGCGTATCCTTGCTGTTGAACAGGGAAGAGGAAGAATAAAATGGAATATTTAGAGAAATTGGTCACTTTTTTTAAAAAGGACGAAAAGCGAACAAAAATTTTAATGATTGCTGGTCTTTTGGGAATTCTATTCATTTTTCTCTCCTCGCTTTTGGGGTCGGGGGAGAAGAAAATCTCTCTGGATGGTGAAAAAATCGATTTAGAAGCATATCGAACCGATTTGGAGAAACGATTGGAAGAATTTGTTTCCTGTATTGAAGGCGCAGGAGAAGCGAGGGTTTTTCTTTCTTTTTCCGATGACGGGGAGACTTGTTACCTAAAGGAAGAGGAATCGGATTACCGTGAGGACAGCAATACGGATGGAGAGAATAAACAGATTTCTGTCTCCGAAAAGGTTTTCGACGTCGACGGCGAAAACGGGAAGGCTGCTTTGGCTGTTAGTTATCGAACTCCGGCGATCAGCGGTGTTTCCATTATTTGTGAAGGAGGGGATAGTCCTTTGGTGGAAACAAGAGTCACTTCTGCCGTGGCGACGGCGTTGGGACTTTCATATTCAAAAATTTACGTATCGAAAATGGCATCATGAAAGGAAGGGCGAAAATGAAATTTCATATGATTTTAGGGAAGAAACAGTTGGTTTTGGCGTCTTTGACTTTGGTTTTGGGACTGGCAATTTACTTAAATTATGTGTTCACCTCCGGAACCGGCAATATCGATCTGACAGCGGACGCGAACAGTTCGGAAGAAACAGAGGAAATTTACGGAGAGGCCCAGTTTACCTCTGCCGAAGTGACGGACGAATACTTTGTTTCGGCGCGGCTGGAACGGAAGAAAGCCAGGGATGAAGCGGTGGAGACGTTAGCTACCACGTTAAAGGATGCGGATTTGAGCGACGACGACAAGGAATTGGCCACCAACAAAGCGTTGGAGGTTTCAAAGCAGATTGAGCAGGAAAATAAAATTGAGACTTTGGTGAAAGCCAAAGGGTTTACCGAATGCCTCGCGTTTGTAGACAGCGACAGCGTTAAAGTAGTAGTCAAAACGGAAGGATTGACCGCGGAAGAAGCGGCTCAAATTAAGAACATCATTTTGGAAGAGACGGATGTATTAAACGAGAATATTTCGGTGGAAGAAATCGAATAATGACCACAAGAAAAAGGAGCGCCGGTGTTCAACCGACGGCTCCTTTTTTTCGTATTTGTTCTTACCAAATTAATAGGCGACCCATTTGTAAAAGGTTGGATAAAGGTTAAAGAAGGATTGCAGTGTCTTTCGGGAAGAAGAACCGGGATCGTTAATGGTAAAATTCCGATAGGATAATTCTCCGCCGGTAAAGCCGGTTACAACGACCCAATGTTGGCTGCCGTAAATATTCTTGGCTCCGATCATAACCGGTTTTCCCGATTGCAAGGCTTGGTAAAGCCTATTTGCGAGGTCCGTCCCATTAGTGGAAACAGTGTAGGAGGAAGGCCAATATAAGTCTCCGGAGGAGGAGTAGCTTAATTTTTTGCTCATGGCATCCGGATAGATGGTCGTACCGGTGCGGAAAGACTCTAACATTGCCATTCCGGTGGTAGTACAGCCAATCTTGCCAATAGTTTTATTGGAAGAACCAATCAAGACGTTAGCCCACCGGCTGTCCGTTTGTTTGTAGTCCGGTACCGCCAAGGAGACGGCCGAAGAAGTATTTTCCGAAGAAGTTTTGGACAGATAGCTGCTGCTGACGTAGCCGGTGCGAACGCCGTCGTATAAAATGTGGCTCCAACCGCCGCTTTCCGACAAGACTACAACTTCTTCCCCTTTTTTGAGTGATCCAACGATCGAATAGGAAGTACCTTTTCCGGAACGAACATTTAAGTTGCCCCATAAGGTCGCTACCGTGGCGGTAGTGTTGCTTTCCTGCACAATATAATTGCTGTGGCAGTATCCGAATTTCCCATCCGCATATTCTACATACCAGTAGTTGCCGTCTTGAGAAATCAAAGTGACCAGACTTCCTTTTTTCAGGGAAGCGACAATCGGCGAATATAGATTGCTTTGGCTTCGGACGTTCAAATTCGTAGAAATGGTAGTGACTCTCCCGGCAGAAGCGGCTTCTGCGGAAGGGGTAAGCATGTTGTTTCCGAAAGCCAAAAGACAAAGTCCTAGCGCGGCAGATAAAATGGTTTTTTGAATTACTTTCATGTTATCACCTCGTTATTGGATTGGGCGCCCAAGGAGATTGTAACATAAAAGGCAATAAAAAGGACAAGCCAATTTCTGGGATTTGTGCTTTCGGTTTTTGCGTATTCGAAAAAACCCCGTAAAATAGGGCTTTGCAAGATCTAAAAACGGGATAGGAAATTTCAGGAGGCATGTATAAAATCAAAAAAATGGTTTCATTTTGTGGAAAAAACACCATTTTTTCAAAAAAACGACAAAAAAGGGATAAATATTTTGACGTTTTTTTTCGGCTTTTTCAAAAGAAACAATTTACAAATCGGTAACTGACAAGGTATAATAAATAAGAAAGAATAAAAAGACGTTGTTTGGCAAGATGGTGATTTTGCCAAACAGGATTGTTCAAAATGCGTTTAGGAGGGTAAACCATGGGAACCAATCATGAAGTAGCGATTCCGGTCGGTATGTTAAGTTTGGTGGGAATGAAAGGTTGCGAGGAGATCACCAATAAAATTGACCATTACCTGGCGGAATGGCGGGCGGAGCGGCATAACGATTACTTAGACGAGAGCGATTTTATCGGGTATCGTCGGAAAAGTTATCAAATCAAGGTGGATTGTCCCCGATTCGGTACCGGAGAAGGGAAAGGTCTGTTTCGGGAATCGGTCCGCGGTCACGATTTGTTTATCATTGTGGATGTATTTAATTATGGAATCACCTACAATATGTACGGTATGGAAGTTCCTATGAGTCCGGATGACCATTACCAGGATATTAAGCGGGTGATTTCCGCTGCGGGTGGGAAGGCCCGGCGGATCAATGTGATTATGCCTATGCTTTACGAGGGGCGGCAGCATCGCCGCAACTCCCGGGAATCTTTGGACTGTGCTTTGGCGCTTCAGGAGCTGGTGCATATGGGTGTCGATAACATTATTACCTTTGATGCCCACGATGCCAGAGTTCAAAACGCGATCCCTCTGAGCGGTTTTGAGAGTGTACAACCTACCTATCAGTTCTTAAAGGCGTTGGTTCGCTGTGTTCCCGATGTTCGTTTTGATCGGGATCATTTGATGATTATTTCTCCCGATGAAGGCGGAATGTCCCGGTGTATGTATTATTCTTCGGTATTGGGTGTCGACCTTGGGATGTTTTATAAGCGGAGAGACTATTCTACCATTATCAACGGAACCAACCCGATTGTTGCGCACGAATTTTTAGGCGATGACCCCAAAGGTAAGGATTTAATTATCGTCGACGATATGATTTCCACCGGAAGCTCGGTTTTGGATATCGGCCGCCAGTTAAAGAGCCGGGGCGCCAAACGGATTTTTGTTTGTACTTCTTTCGGCCTTTTTAACAACGGCCTTGACAAATTTGATGAAGCTTACGAGAAAGGTGAGATTACCAAGGTCTTTACTACCAATTTGATTTATCGCACCCCGGAGCTTAAAAAACGGGAATGGTACGAAGAAGTGGACCTTTCCAAATACATTGCCTATATCATTGAGAGCATCAACCACGATCTTTCCATTAGCGAGCTTTTGAACCCTTCGCAGCGGATCAATGCTCTTTTGGAAAAGCATCGCGCTGCTCTGGGAGATTAAGAAAAAACAAAAAAATGTCCGCCAAGTGACGGACATTTTTCTTTTTGGAGAAATGATATGAAATATCGATCCATTGTTCCCGCGGTCTTTCTTTCCCGTCCGAACCGTTTTGTCGCGGTGGTTCGTTTTTCGGATGGAAGCGAGGAAACGGTCCATGTAAAGAATACCGGCCGCTGTAAGGAACTTTTACTGCCAAACGCCAGGGTGTGGCTGGAAGAATCGGATAACCCTAACCGCAAGACCCGTTATTCACTGATAGCGGTGCAAAAAGGGGATCGGATTATCAATATGGACGCTTTAGCGCCCAACCAAATTGTCTTCGAAGCGCTGGAGAACGGGAAATTGGTTCTCCCGGGCTTTGAAGCGCCGGATGCGATCTTACGGGAGAAAACGTTTCTTCATTCCCGGTTTGACTTGTACCTAAAGCAAGGTGAGCGGGAAGCATACGCCGAAGTGAAAGGGGTGACCTTGGAAAGCGAAAACCTTTGCTTTTTTCCCGATGCGCCGACAAAGCGGGGCAGAAAGCATCTGCTGGAGTTGGAAGCGGCGAGGCAAAAAGGGTATTTCGCTTTTGTCATTTTCTTAATTCAAATGGCGAACGTCCGCTCTTTTTCTCCAAACTGGGTTACCGACGAAGAATTTGCAAAGGCTCTTTTAAAAGCGGAACAGGGAGGAGTTTCTATCCTAGCTTATGATTGCTGTGTGCTGCCCGACGAAGTAGTTTTGGATAAAAGAGTTCCTGTTCTTTTGGGAAAGGAGATCGCTTTGAAGAGCCTGACGACTTCTGAAAAAGAGAAAGCGCCACTGAAAAAAACAAACAGAAAATAGATGATAAAGGTGAGGCTGATTTTAATTAAGGCGCCAAGCCCCGGGGAAACCATCCAGCTTTTCCCAATAGTATAGACAGAAAAAGAAGCCAGAAAGACGGAAATCAACGGCTTGATTAGCCAGTTGGAAAGAGAAAAGCGAATAGAAGTGACCTCAATGAGTCGATTGATGCTGAGTACAGCGTTGATAAAGGTGCTGATAAACAAAACGGAGATGTATCCGGATACGCCGTATAAAGGGATCAGTGTCCAGATCAGCACGATGCTGATAACGGAATCGATGACGCTGTAACGAAGGACGCTGACCTGCTGATCCAGACCTTTGAGCATAGCGTCGGTTACCAAATCCAGGTACATAATGGGGACTAACGGCGCCATCAGCCGCAAAAGGTGGCCGGTTTCCGCATTTTGGTAGATAGCGGTCCCTAAATCTTCTCCAAAGCAGACAAAGCATCCGGCAATAGGAAGCGCAAACAGCAAAGTCAATCGAATCACACGAGAAGCCAGTTTGTCGATTTCCCGTTGTTGCTTGAGCGCGTTAGATTCCGCCAGCTCCGGGACTAAAAGACTGGAAAAAGAGGTCAGGAAAGCGGCGGGGAAGGAGAGAATGGGCATTACCATCGCCTCCATCATACCATATTGCGCCAGTGCGCCGGCGCCGCCGGATCCGTAACGCTTGAATCCCTTGGGAATGAGAACGTTTTCCACGGTGACCAGTGCGGATTTTAGGTAGGAGCTTAAGGCGACGGGAATGGTGATGGAAAGAACCTTTCGAGTCGTTTCCCGGTATTTCTTTTTTCGAAAGCTTCTTTTCCTCACGTCGATGAGGTAGAAGGTTCCGGTGAACAAAAAGGCGAGGGCTTCGCCGCCTACTGAACCTAACGCTACAGCCGCACATGCATTTTCCAGTCCGCCGGGAAGGACAAAGAGGAATCCCACCGAGACGACCACAATTCGAATTACCTGTTCGAAGATTTGGCTGCTTACAGATTTCACCACTTGCCGAATGGCGAAAAAGTAGCCGCGAAGGCTGGATGAAAACGCCATAAACGGAAGGGCAAAAGCGAGAATTTTTAACGAAAGGATTGCCCTTTCATCGTCGATGAGAAAAAAGCTGATGGGAGAAGCGAACGTGTAGAGAAGACTTGCGGCGAGAAAACTTACCGTAATGCCGTAAAGCATACATTTTTTCATGGCGTCATTGGCGGCGGGATAGCGGCCTTTTCCGATTTCCTCCGATACCAATCTGGTTACCGCCAGATAGATTCCCGAGGTGGCGATGGTGGAAGCAAAGTTGTACACCGTAAATACGAGCTGGTAAAGACCGACGCCCTCCGCACCGATTTTTTTGGATAGGTAAGCGCCAAAAGCAACGCCGATAAAACGAAGAATTAACGAGCCAATCGTAAGAATCAATGTATTGATTAAGAATTTTTTTACTTTCATGGAATGCCCCCTTTGGATCAATATATGAAAAGAGGGACAAAAAAATACAGTTTTTACCTGAAAACCCCCATCCATTTGGATGGGGGTTTTTGGTTAATCTTTCGATTGGCTCATCAGCCAATCCATAATGCCATGTTCGTTGTTATAGGTCAACGTCCACGCCGCGTTGTGATTTAATCCTAACCGTTCCGCTAAAGTAGTTCCCGGCTCGGTACCAAATCCGTATTTCTCGATTTCCTTTTGGGAGAACATGGTCAAAAAGGCATTCTCATTGCCGTCATCCATAAGCTTAAGTACGCCGTCGATGAGGTACTTGCTCCGGTCAAAGAGATTGTCTAAATAAGAACTGGTGACCCAGATCTTGATATCCTTTCCGGCAAACGCCAGCTCGTTGGCGATCTCGTCGCTGATAAAGGGGCAAATGGGGACCGCCGCGGCAAACAACCCTTTTCCTACGTTGATGGCGCGAATGGTTCCGGCGCCACCCATAGACATACCGGTGACGTAGACCCGGTTTTCGTCTACCTTACCTTCGGCGATCATCCGGCGGATCAGATTGCAGATCTTGGCAAGAAGGGTGCGGCCCCAGCCAATTTCGGCATAATCCCCCGGGAATTTAAAGTTGTAGTAATTGCGGGGGGCGAGGTTTCCAAATTCATCCCCTTCTACCGGCACATAGCTTTCGTCCAGAGGGATGTAGAAACCTTCCATAGGCGCCTGGGGGGCTAAAACGTAGCATTCGGGGAACCGCTCTGCCCATGCGGTGGGGCCGTAGGTTCCCACAAGCTGGGTCCAGTTGTCGTCGCCGCTTTCTCCGCCGCCATGTAAAAACAGCACCAAAGGCCGCCGTCCATCTCCCTTGGGAGTATAGAGGCGGTACCGAACGCCGTCGTCGTAGTAGGGGGCAAAATCATCGGCAATTTTGGTTTTTACTTCGGTGACGTCTTCTTTTTTGAAACTAAATCCTCCCGCGTTGCATTCCACTTCAAATCCGGCGTTATATAAAAAGGGATCTACCTTGATTTTGATTCCATCCTGGTAAGGCAATACCGCCGTAACCCCGTCGGAGAGGGTTTTACCCCGGAAACGGCGATAATGGTTGTGAAACACAAAATCCTTCGGCGTAAGTTTCGGATCAGCGCCTTCGAGGTAAAAGCCTTCGACAACCTGGCCGTAATTGCCTACCCGCGTAAAAGCAATTATTTTTTTCATATTTGTTCCTCCCTTATTCCTTTACCTGGTTCATCAGCCAGTCCAAGATTCCATGTTCGTTGTTGTAGGTCAAAATCCATGCGGCATGATTTTGAGTGATTCTGGCGGTCAGAGGCGTGCCGGGATCGTTTCCGATTCCGTATTTCTCCATTTCCTCTCTGGAATAAATGGTGAGGTGCATATTTTTGTTGCCCGCTCTTTTCGCGGCGATCACAGCATGCGCCACATACATGTTCCGTTCAAATACATGATCTAAGTAGGGGAGAGAGACCCAGGTGGGGATGGTGGAGTGACTTAAATTGTAGTAGATCTCATCATCGATAAACGGACAAATGGGAGCGCAGGCGGCATAAAGGTCCTTGCTGACGGTGATGGCGCGAAGGGTTCCGGCGCCGCCCATGGAGAGACCGGTGACATAAACCCGTTTTTCATCCACCTTACCCTCGGCAATCATATTCCGAATGGTGTATTCCATATTTGCGAGCAAGTCATGACCGAAATCATTGTGGGTAAAGTCGTCGGGGTAATGGAAGGGACGATCGTTTCCCATTTCCAGCCGTTTCATCGGCGTCATATGGCTGCCTACACTATTGGCTGGGGCAGGAGCCATTTCTTTGGCGGGAGACTGAGGCGCCAGAACATAAGCGGTAGGATAACGCTCGGCGATCTTTGCGGCGCCAATAGTAGCGACCATATGTTTCCAGTTGTCATTTCCCCGCTCACCGCCGCCATGAAGGAAGACTACCAAGGGCCGCTTGCCCTTGCATTTGGGGGAATAGAGGCGATAATGAAATCCATTTTCCTCAATCGCTTCAAAGTCGTCCGCGTACTCGGTTTTTACCGACGAGATATCCGCTTTGGTAAAAGAAACGAGACCTTCCACAGAGAACTCCGGTGCGAAAAGGAATTCGTCTACATGGAGACGAATTCCGTTTTGAATCGGAGTGACTGCGGTTACGCCCGAAGAAACGGCGCTTCCGTTCGCAAAATGCTTATAGGCATTTTTGAGGGTAAAGCATTCCGGCGACGGCATTTCGCTGATCGCTTCGTCCAGTACGACGTCGAAAGCCTTCACCATTTGACCAAAGTTCCCTACATAAGTAAGGGCAGTGATGTTGCTCATAATGTAACCTCCTGTGATAACATTGTTGGATTACCGCGTTTTTTGCCAAATAGGGAGAGGGAAATGCGCAAAAAAAACATATTCCACCCAAATATTTTATCATTATTAGATATAAATGTCAACTTTCACTTTTTACAAAGAAATTGGCTTAAAATGATTTGCGCTTTTATGAAAAAAGAGCGTAAGGGGGTTAAGACCTTACACTCTTTTTTTATTTCGATATTTGATAGCTGGGTAGAAATGTTTGTTATTCGGATTGACCCAAAATCTGGTACAAAAAGGTTATGGCATCCTTCATATCAATCCCATCATGTCCTTTTTCCGGATTGAAATGAAGAATAACCTCAATATCGTTATATTCCTTGATGGATCTTAAGTTTTCCGCGTTTTTCAAAAAGGGGACCAATTGCGTAGAGTTATCTGCAACAGAGCACAGATTGACATGCATATATATTTTCGGAACATAATGATGTTTTTCGAAAGCGTCTACAATGTTGAAACGCTCCTTATAATTCAGTGCGGAACCAATGTTATCAAAAGAAAAGGTAATTACGGAATCCAACGCATCTTTAAATATCCAGTTTCTCACATCCAGTTGAGCGTTGTCCGCTACTACCTTTGCCCCTTTCAGATAGATACCCATAATGATTGAAAGATAACCACCTGCTGATGTACCGTAAATAGCGGTGTCCTCAAGTTGAATTCCCATTTTTTGTATGATTTTTTTCAGGATCAGGCTGCTGTTTTCCAGGTAATAATCCTCATTTTTGCCGATGCCCCATCCGATTTGCAGGAAGCGGTTGAGATACAAGGTTGGATCCATACAAAAAATCGAAGAAGTTTTCAGCATCTTTGCCCAGCTATGCCTTTGGAAAACCGGGACGGAAACGTTTCCTTCCGCTATGGCCCCATTGTTAAAAACAATGAGCTTATTGCTTTCGCTTCGCCGATGAATCAGGTATTCATAAGGAACTTGGTTTTTGATTACTCTTAATACATACATGTGATCTTTTGGTATTTGATGTTGATCCAGTTCCTGCTTGTAAAGGGTAATTTCGGGATATGGCAATTTTTTCATCTTGGTATGAAGCGCTGATTTCTCGATAGTTTAAGCAACAATTTTACTAAATCTGGTTCTTCCACAGAAAACCAGAGCCCAGAGAATTCCAGCACGGCTCTTTCTACAGATCTTCCGGCGACTTCATCGAATTACTCTGTTCAAAATCAAATCGGGTTTCAAAATTCCGCAAATTTACCGGAAAGGGGTTTTTCAACCGTTTCTTCTTCGGAGGATTCGCAGGCTTTGACAAAGCCTGGAAAAAATATCCAGGTAGTGATTGTATCGGTTATCGGATTACTTTCCCTTATTATTTTAATGGTGACCAGACAGTTTCAAAATGTGACTTCTGAGCTTACGGCGGTGATGTCTCAGCTTCGGGATTTTGTATCCGCTTGTATTGGCTTTTTGATTAGCTATGGGAAAAATGCGTAGACCAAAGCGCCGGATTCCCAAATAGAGAAAAATAGTGAGGAGAAAACGTATGGTTTCTCCTCACTATTTTTTCAAATCGCGGGTCGCCGGATTGTCTATCAGTCTGCCGTCTTGTGTGAATCGGGATCCATGGCAAGGACAGTCCCAAGTATGTTCCAGGGGATTCCATTTCAACGCGCATCCCAAATGGGGACAGCGTTTGGGAAAGGGGGTTAACAAATCCACTACTGTCTCAAACGCGTTAACAGCCAGTTGGGGATGGAGTATCGTTCTCGAGGGGGAAAATACGTCGCTATAAGGATTTTTTCTTCCTTGGATCAGATCGCATAGAATGATGGAGGAAACCATAGAAGAAGTCATCCCCCATTTATTAAATCCGGTGGCGACGTATAGATTGGACGCGTTTGCAAAGTAAGGGCCAATATAGGGAACACCGTCCAAAGTCATACAATCCTGGGTCGCCCAATGGTACTTTTCCGCTGCATTTGGGTAATACCGTTTGGCAAAGTCGCGTAATTCCCGCCAATTACTTCCTTTTTTGCCGGTGCGGTGACCTTTGCCCCCAATCAGCAGCAAGTCTCCGTAATTTCGGAAAGACATACCATTTTTTGCCTCGTCAATATATATCCCATCTACATTTTGCGCGTTTTCCAGCGCGAGTACATAAGAGCGATGCTGGTACATTTTGACAAAATAGCTGCCATGGCGATTTAAAAAAGGGAAATGAGTCGCCACGATCATACTTTTTGCGGTAATTTTGCCGTGGTCGGTAATCGCCGTCGTTCCCATAATTTTCCGCACCGTGGTGTGTTCGTAAATGTGCAGGTCTTTTGAAATGGCAGAGACGAATTTTAACGGATGGAATTGTGCTTGATTGGGGTATTTTACCGCGCCTGCCACAGGAAAGGGAAGAGGAAGATGTTGGACAAACTCCGTATCCACTCCCAGCTTCTCCAATGCGATAATTTCTTCTTCTATGTTTGGGCGGCTGTTTTGGGAATATACGTAGGAAGATTTTTCTTCAAAATCACAATCCACATTACGGCAAAGGTTACGGTATTCTTCAAGAGCCGCCGTATTGGCGTCTAAATATTGTTTGGCTTTTTCAAGGCCAAATTGGTGAATGAGCTTATTGTAGATCAGTCCATGATGCACGGTAATTTTGGCGGTGGTATTTTTGGTAATCCCGCTGCATATGGTTTTCGCTTCTACGAGGAGATAGGGGATACCGGACTGGTGAAGTCTATACGCGCACAAGATTCCCGCCATACCGCCGCCTATAATGAGAACGTCCGTTTCTGTATCCTGTTTCAAACTTTCAAAATGTAAACTTTCCTGTGATTGTTCCCAAACCGAATTCATACGTTTTCCTCCAAAATTTCGGATTCGCAAATATTATTTTTCAAATCGCGAAAACTATTCCTGTTGGAAAATATTTTGGAAGATAGCAAGAGATAAGGGACATGCTCTTTTGGTTTCTCTTGGTAAAGGATTCCGGAGAATTTCTGTACCCAAATAACAAAATAAAGAGGGAGAGAGGATATTTTATCAATGCGTGAGTATTTTTGCGGATGGTATTTTAAGTGCCAATCCGACAAACATACAGTAGCGGTCATTCCTGCTGTTCATAAATCAAAGGAAAGGAAATCCTGCTCCATCCAACTGATTACCGACGAAGGCGCTTGGAATGTAGAATTTCCCTATGGCCGCTTTCATCAACAAAAAGGAAAGTTTCGTATTCAAATTGGAGACAACCATTTTAGCCGAAACGGAATCCAATTGTCGTTAAATACGAAAAGTTGTTCCGCCACAGGAGCGGTTCGATTTGGCGCGTTTATTCCGATTCGGTACGATATCATGGGGCCCTTTCGTTATCTGCCGCTGATGGAATGTCGGCACAGTGTTTTCAGTATGCGGCACACCGTAACCGGTACGTTTCACATCAACGGGACAGAGTATTCCTTTCGAAAAGGAATCGGTTACACGGAAGGAGATCGATGGTATTCCTTTCCCAAAGAATATGCCTGGACACAGTGCAGCTTCGAGGACGGGTCTATAATGCTCAGCGTAGCGGATATTCCGTTTGGAGCTTTTCATTTTACCGGTGTCATTGGAATTATCCAACGGCAAGGAAAGGAACATCGCCTGGCCACTTACCTTGGAGCGAAAGTGGTCAAAATGGAAAACGGGGAAATCATTGTTCGCCAGAACCATACCGTTTTGTCGGCAAAATTGATAGAAAAACATGCCCATCCTTTGTTTGCTCCGGTTAGCGGCACAATGAGCCGGGTTATCCGGGAAAGCGCGTCTTGTCGCGTGTCCTATCATTTGGAAGAGAATAGACGCACGCTTTTTTCCTTTGAAACCACAAACGCTTCTTTCGAATATGAATATCCGTGCTAATTGAAAGGATAGGTATTCACACCGGCTGCGCCCCCTACAAGGAGTTGCAGTCGGTGCTTTTCTCTTTTATAAAACAGTCATTACCGAGTCACAGCATCGATAATCTGTATCAATATAGTTGGCAATAAAACGGGCTTTAAAGTTTCTGGCATTACACATCCTATAGGGCGTCCCTCCGGACACATCCAGATCCTCCGGAAGGACAAACTTGATACATTTCACTAACACATCCCGACAGCTCGGATAGTTGTGAGCGGGAATGGTTATCGTTTTCATGCCACGTTGGTGCTCCACGTCTTGAGAATCGGTTTCGGTAAGAATCATCGCCAGTGCGACACGCTTGCCGGGGCAAACATTTTTCACCGTCACGTTCAATTGGAGAATCCGTCCCAGGGATTCGAGATAAACGTCCCCCATATCCACCGTGACAGAATCCTGGCACCCGTCTATAGTCACATTTACGGGAAGGGGACAGGCTTCGGGGTGAACAACGATATCACATTCCACGGTCACCAAGGGATCCGGGAAAACAACCGTATTCCCTTCGTTGTCAGAATAGGTGATGGACTGATTAACTTGCTTGGTTCCGGGGTTTTGTGAAATGTGTTTGATGTAGAATTCCAAAGAGGCGCCTTCATTTGCGGAGACTCCCAGTTCTTCAATGGATCATTGAAGAGTGTTGGAGTTGATTTGAACCGCAGTTCCTTTTGTGGGCAAAGCGATATCGGTAATGGTAAAATCCGGATTTACTATTTCATCGATAACGATATTTGTGGCGCCTGTCTTGGAAATATTCTCCGCTAGATCTTTAAACAGATTTTCCAGATCCCCATCATCGGGGGTTACTGCTACATGAGAATCATCGGGGTCGGTTGCCCAATCGTTTAAAACACTGACGTCGATTCCGTCTGCGCCTATAAGACCAATGCAATAGATGACTATGCCGGATGCTCTTGCCGCTGCCGCAACGGGAGCGGGAGGGGGACCGGCCGTCGTCTTCCCGTCTGTAAACATTACGATTACCTTTGCGTTTGGAGAAAAAGGATCGAACAATTGCGTAGCTTTCGCAAAAGCGTCTGCGTGATTTGTAGAGCCTCCTGCTGTTAAGTCATCAACAGCACCTTTCAAGGGGATACCGAAGTAATCAGCTGTGTGTCCGCCACAGCGGTTTCGGCGAAGCTGACAATACCGATCCGGCTACCAGAACCAATATATCCGTCCAAGTAATTATCTGTTGCTTCATCGATGATGTCAATAAAGGTTTTCGCACCCGCCTTCATATTATCGAGGGGGTTTCCTGCCATGCTGCCGGAACGATCCAACACCAAAACAATATCCGTGGGGTTGGATAAAATATCCGGCGAAGCGGAAAGCGCAAGGGTCACCTTTAGTGACCCGTCGCAATTGATGCGATCTACCTGGATTTGCTTATTCGAGCTTGTGACGCCCATCGTGTTTCCTCCTGTAAAAATAGTGGATATATCCCTATCCATCTTATGCCCGGGGGTCAGGGGTGGACACCTTGGGTTTGTCCGAAGCGTTAAGAATACAGTAATCTGTCGCAAAACTTGTTAAAATTCCTGTCATGGGAAAACGCACCGCCTCGAGACGAAGCTTCGTCCTAAGGCGGTGCGTTGATGTTAAAAACTAAAAATATGGTTCAATTTTAGCGGGTAACCCTCGGAGATCCTATCAATTTGAAGAAATATTTTTTAGCATATGAGAAACCGCTTTTTCCAGCATACGCAAATCCTCCTGGTCGGGATGGGAGAGGGCTTGGTCAAAATTATTAAGCATCCGTTTTCCTTTTTCCGGATCTGTTTTTGCCATCGCTTCATACCGGGTCCGTACCGCTTGCGGCATCTTTCCTTGGCAGAAATAATACCCTAACAAAACATTGCCTGAGGGCAAATTTTGCGCAATCCGCTCTTCGATCTGCGCAAAATAATCGGGGGAACCACCAAAGCCGGCCGTACCAAAAAGGTAGACTTGCTTATTTTTTAGGCCATTTAAAAATTGTGCGATCTCAAGACTACATGTTCCTTTGTCTGTCCAAGAGCCGACAAAAAGTACGTCTGCCTGCATCGCTTCGGCGGCGGGGGGCCATAGTAAACGATGCTTTCCGGGGGGAGAAGGCGCTTTATGCGTTGCGCCAGTTGAGCAGTGTTTCCGGTGCGACTCGAATAGACGATTGCATAATTCATAAGGTTACTCCTTTCCGGGAAAGTGGAATCATACTACTTTCCAAAACGAAAACGTCTTTTAACGTTTGGATATTTTTTGTAAACAGGATAAAAAGGCAAAATAAAGATACGAGCTCTTTGCCGCCACGAAAGAAAAGAGTCCCAACGCAACAGACGTTTGGACTCAGTTCGGTGGCGATACAAACTCAAAGGATTTTTTGTGGGCGCCTTTTCATTCGAAACAGAAGAAACCGCCATTTTCGACAATACGCAAAACAGTCATTATTTTTCTTCAGGCTTCTCGAGAATAACAAAGGACACGAGAGTTTCTTTATGGAGATAACTCTCAAGCTTAGGGTCAACGTCTACTGTTCGCGTGTTCATCTGTGAAATACCCCGCCATCTTCCAATAATTTGTTAATGCGAACAAGATATTTATTGTCATTGATACCGTTTTGCTCGGTATCATCACAGCTGTTGCTAACGTAGACCACCTTTTGCATGGTGTTCATCCCTTGCTAATTTACGTACATCTTGGTGCGGGTAACAGGACTTGAACCTGCACGTTAAAGAACACCAGATCCTAAATCTGGCGCGTCTGCCAATTCCGCCATACCCGCGTATACCCTCTATTTTTACTCGGGGAGGTTTCCCGAGGCGGGGCTTTTGCCTAAATCCGCAGTACCACCATTCTACTACAAAAGAAGGTCGCTGTCAAGGAAGGCGCTCACCGTTTTGGAGTCGTCAGTAATTTGTGCCTTTAAGGCATCGAGGCTCTCAAACCGGCGTTCATCCCGGATAAAAGCGTAAAACTCCAGTGTTACGCTATGGTCGTAAAGATCCCCGGAAAAATCCATCAGATAACTTTCCGCGGAGGGAGAAAAATGACCGGTAATGGGATGTTTGATCCCCCCATTGGTCACCGCTTTAGATTTGTTTCCGTCTACCACTGCTCTTGGGGCATAAACCCCAAACCGGGGAAGGGTAAACCCTTCGGGATAAATTTGGTTAATGGTAGGAAAACCCAGTACCCGCCCCAGCTGCTTTCCATGCGTTACGGTAAAATCGATTTGATAAGGCTCACCCAACAAGCGGTTGGCGAGGGGAATATCCCCCTTTTGGATCGCTTGGCGAATGCGACTGGAGCTAACGGGAAGGTGATCCACAGTAAAGGAAGGAACCGAGACAAAGGAAAGCTGGTGTTTCAAAGAGAGGACCTTGAGAAGTTTGGCGTCCCCGGATGCGTTTACGCCAAAATGAAAATCCTCGCCGCATACAATTCCCTTCGCATGGAGCTTCTTTTGCAGTATCTCTTCAAAAAAAGCTTCCGGCGACAAAGAACGGATGGTGGAAAACGCGGGTTCTATCAGGTAGGATACGCCAAGCCGACAAAGTTTTTGATACCGCAGGGAAGGGGAGAGAATCGTTGAAAAATTATTCTTCGTGGGTGCGCTGTCAAAGAAAAAACTAAAGACAACAGGCGTTAAGCCTTTTTGCTTTACAGCTTCGGAAATGACCTTTTGATGCCCCACATGAATTCCGTCGAATAATCCCAAAGCCACAACGGTTGGCATCTCCAAGTCGGGGATTTGATGTAGGACCTCCAATCAAGTCAACTCCTTTCGATGAAAAATTTATAAACGCAAAGACTGTCATTTTTGGCTTCCCCCAATCCAAAAAAGGTTCCTTCGCTGTCGTAGACACGGTAGAACGTGTGCCCTTTTGGGTGGTTAATACGTTTTAGATCCAATGGGGCGCCGTTAAAAAACATTCGGCTTTGAACCGGGGAAAGACGCAACGAAGGGTAGGATTGAAAAACCGTTTCAATGGGGATAATGTGTTCGTCTAAAGTTCCCTGCTCCAAAAAGGTTTGAATTTGTTCCAGCGTCAAAGCCGTGTTACAAGAGATCCCGGCGGCTTCTGTTCGCCGTAGACCGGTCATAATGGCGCCGGTGTTTAATTTTTTTCCAAAATCCCGGCAAAGTGAGCGAATATATGTCCCTTTCGAACAGGATACCTCGAACCTTCCTTTTGCCTTTTCTTCGTCAAAATCCAGCAGACGAAGGGTATCGATCCGGATGGGACGAGGTTCGCGAGGCACCTCAATTCCTTTGCGCGCCAGCTCATAGAGGTGCTTTCCATTTACTCGAATAGCGGCGTACATTGGCGGAATCTGTAGGGAGGACCCTTGGAAGGTGAGAAGGCTTTTTTCTGCTATTTCTCGGGAAATAGGTGGCAAGTAAACATCCTTTACATCTCCCCAAACGTCTTCTGTGTCGCTCTCTTTTCCCAAAGCAAAGGAAGCAACATACCGTTTATCAGAAACGGGGAGAATATCGCAAGCTTTGGTAGCTGTACCCAAAAAAATCGGCAGCACACCCGTCGCCATAGGATCCAATGTACCGGCGTGGCCAATTTTTTTCACCTTCAACATTCCTCGAAGTTTTTTTACCACATCAAAGGAAGTGAATCCCTGGGGCTTGTCTACCGGGAGAATCCCGTTGATCCCCGTCATAAAAGCGCTTCCTTCGCCGCTTTTAACAGCTGTTCTTTTACGGAAGGCAAGTCTCCGTGCAAGGTGCATCCCGCCGCTCCTACATGGCCGCCTCCGTTAAAACGAGCGCAGATTTTCGACACGTCGATTATTCCGGAAGAGCGCATGGAAACCTTGTATTCCTTTTCCCCCCGCTGTTTGATTACAATGCCGATTTCCACTCCTTCGATTTTGCGGGGAAGGGCGGTGATTCCGTCCAGCTCTCCCTCGGTAACGTTGGCGTCGGTCAGCATATCCAAGGTGACAGTGATTACTGCGACTTTGCCCTCACAGTGGTAGGTGAGATCTTTCAATACTTTTTCCTGGAGAAACAGTTCTCTTTGGCTGACGGTCTCAAACAGGCGGTGGTTGATTTCCCCGTAATCGGTGTTGAGAGCAATAAGATCCGCCGCAATTCGGTGTGTGGCAGGGGTGACGTTGCGGTAGCAAAAGCAACCGGTATCCGTCATGATTCCGGCGTACAAAAAGTCAGCCATCTCCTTTGTGATCTCCACCTTCATTTCAAGAAGCAGCCGGTAGATAATCTCACAGTTGGCGGCCGCTTTTGAATCCAGCAAAAGAAAACGGGCGAAAGGCCGGTGGGAGCGATGGTGGTCAATGGCCAGGTCAACTCGGTCCCGGTAAGAAGAAAGGGCGTCTCCCAAAAGGTTCTGGTCGGCGACATCGACAGAGACTACAGTTTCGTATTGATTCTCTGTAGGCTGCTGCTTCGAAAACAGAAAGGTAAATTTTCTGGCGGGCGAGTCATTGCATAGGATGTCGGCCTTCTTTCCCAAGGCGCGCAGGGCACTTTGCAGAGCGTAGCCGCTTCCTAATGTGTCACCATCGGGATTTCGATGGCAAAGAATCAAAAAATGATCCCGGTTCAGCAGGAAATCCGCAGTTTCCCGAATGGTAAGCTCTATCATTCTTCTTCCTCGTTTTCTTTCGAATTTTCGTCAGTCAGGTCTAATTGATGGAGAATCTGGTTGATTTTGGCGCTGTAGGCAATGGAGCCGTCGGCAATGAAATGAAGCTCGGGGCATTTCCGGAGATGAAGCCGATTGCTCAGTTCCCGTTTCAAAAACCCGGAAGCGGACCGAAGCCCTTCCACCGAAGTTTTTGTGGCGTCCTCACCGTCTAAAGCGCTGACATGCACCTTACAGTGAGAGAGATCGTTGGAAACTTCACAGCGGACAACGCTCAAAAGAGGGGAGATCCTCGGATCTTTCAGCTCACGGAAAAGAGCGCTGATCTCCCGTTTGATATCTTCGGAAAGCCTTCCGATTTTATGATTAGCCATATTTTTCCTTTCCCAAAGGAGGGTATTTTCCTTATCGCTTAGTCGCGGTATTCCTCGATGATGAAGGATTCGAAAATATCTCCTTCTTTAATATCGTTAAATTTATCCAGGCCGATACCGCATTCATATCCTTGAAGCACTTCTTTGGCATCGTTTTTAAACCGTTTGAGGGAATCGATCTTGTCTTCCGCGATGACAATGCCGTCTCTGACCACTCGAATCAGGGCGTCTCTCGCCACTTTTCCCTCCAAAACGTAACATCCGGCAATTACACCTACGCTGCTGATGCGATAGATCTGACGGACCTCGGCTCTGCCCAATTCCACTTCTCTGGTTTTGGGGGAGAGCATTCCTTTCATCGCGTCTTTGACGTCCTCAATGGCGTCGTAAATAATCCGATACATCCGGATTTCTACGCCGTTTTCTTCGGCGTCGGATTTGGCGATAGAGTCGGGACGAACGTTAAAGCCGATAATAATAGCGTTGGAAGCGTTGGCGAGCATAACGTCGGATTTATTGATAGCGCCTACGCCGGTGTGGATGACTTTAACCCGCACTTCTTCGTTGGAGAGCTTTTCCAGCGACTGCTTTACCGCTTCGGAGGTGCCATGGACATCGGCTTTTACGACAATGGGAAGTTCCTTCATTTCGCCTTCCGCCATCTGGCTAAACAGATTATCCAGCGTAACTTTTTGGAAGGATTCGAATTGTTTATTCTTTTCCTCCTGGCGGCGCTGTTCCACAAGCTCTCTCGCCAAACGCTCGTTTTCCACCACGTTAAAGGTGTCGCCGGCGTTTGGAACCTCCGCCATACCGGTAATTTCTACCGGAACAGAGGGACCGGCTTCGTTGACGACTTGCCCTTTGTCGTTCATCATCTGGCGCACTCTTCCCACCGAAGTGCCGGCAATGATAATGTCGCCGGTGTGAAGGGTTCCGTTTTGAACCAGCATAGTCGCCACAGGGCCTCTTCCTTTATCCAACCGGGATTCCACGACAGTTCCCTTGGCGAGGCGATTGGGATTCGCTTTTAATTCCTGCACTTCCGCCACCAGAAGAATGTTTTCCAGTAAGTCTTCAATTCCTTGGCCGGTCAGAGCGGAAACCGGGACGCAGATGGTGTCGCCGCCCCATTCTTCGGGAACCAGCTCATACTCCGTAAGCTCCTGTTTCACACGATCCGGATTGGCGCCTTCCTTGTCGATTTTATTGATAGCGACGATCACAGTGACGCCGGCGGCTTTGGCATGGTTAATGGATTCTACTGTCTGGGGCATAATTCCGTCGTCGGCGGCCACCACCAAAACCGCAATATCGGTGACGTTAGCGCCCCTTGCCCGCATGGCAGTAAAGGCTTCGTGACCGGGAGTGTCTAAGAAGGTCAGCGTCTTGCCGTTGATTTCCACCTGATACGCGCCGATGTGCTGGGTAATGCCGCCTGCCTCGGTGGCGGTGACGCTGGTATGCCGAATCTTATCTAACAGGGAGGTCTTTCCATGGTCGACATGTCCCATAACCACGATAACGGGACTACGCTCCACCAGGTCGCTTTCCTTATCTTCCTCGTCGGCAATCAAAATTTCTTCGATAGTTGCGATATGCTCCTTGACAATAATGGCGTTGTATTCCATAGCGACCAGAGAAGCGGTATCGAAATCGATCGTCTGGTTTTGGGAAGCCATCACTCCCAGTCCCATCAGCTTTTTGATAACGTCACTGACGGTGACTTTTAAGCGGCTCGCCAGCTCCAAAACGGTGATTTCATCGGGAATCAGCACTTTCAGCTGCTGCTTTCTTGCACGCTCCAAAGCGAGGCGCTGTAGTTTTTCCGCTTCGGTTTCCCGTTTACTGGAAAATTTGTTTTTATTCTTGTTGGCGGATTTCTGTTTCAGCTTTTGCTTTCTCTGCTGGTTATCCTTCATCCGGTTTTGAGGCGCGATGTTTTCGTAGCGCTCGTTATATTTATCCAGATTGATCTCGACCTTGCTGGTATCCACATGCCGGACGGTCCGCTCTTTTTCCACAGGGGTGGATACGGTGCTGACGGAAGACGACGTATCCTGGCTTTGAGGGAAAGTCGTTTTGGCAACCGGTTTCCGATTGTCCCGTTTGGGCGCCGCTTTGGGCCGGTTTTGGTCAAAACGAGGCTTTTGGTCAAAACGGGACAGACGAGAGGATTCCGTCTTGGATTCTTTTTTTAGCTCCTCGGTTTTTAGCTTTGTTTCGGAAGGCTTTTCCTGCTGTTTGGGTTCTTTTTTCTCCGCTTTTTCTTCCTTTTCCGCCGCGGGGGGAGCTTTTGGCGTCTCGCTCTTCGGAGAAGCTTTCTTTTCCGGCGCCTTTTTGGTTTCCCGAACTACTTTGTTCTCCTCTTTTTCCGGCGTCGGTTCCGGCAAAGAAGCGGACGCGAAATAAGCGTTAAAATCCGTGACCTGATTGTTTTGGGTGACGGATTCAAAGATAATATTTAACTCTTCTTCTGTCAGATAGGTGCTGGGCTTTTTCGGCTCCGTTTTAAAATATTTCTGGAGCAGCTCAATCAGATCGTTGTTTTGCATGGAAAGGTCTTTTGCCGCTTCGCTGAGTTTATATTTTGTTGCCATAAATCAGATTTCCTCCATTTCGTTGTGGATTTCCGCAAGTTTCTTTGAAAAGCCTTCCTCGGTAATCGCCAATACGCCGCTTCGTTTTCCGATTGCGAAATCGACGTCGTCCATATTCGCGTTCAATTTCAAATGAGGAAGGGAGAAACGATCAGCCAAATAGCTGACTTCCTTTATCGTTTTTGAAGACAGATCTCCGGTGGTGAGTAAAAGAAACGCTTCATTCTTTACTACAGTGGATCGGACGGTTTCCAACCCGTACCGTAGCTTTCCCGCTTTCATACAGAGGGAGAGTAAACGGAAAAAAGAATTATTCATGAAATTCCTTCTCTCGTTGCGCCATTTCTTTTTCCATAGCGTCGTACACTTCTTCCGGGATCTTGCACGCAAACGAGCGTTCAATTCGCTTGGATTTTCGCGCTTTTTTCAGGCACTCCAGGGAAGGGCACACGTAAGCGCCCCGTCCGGATTTTTTCCCTGTGAGATCCAGGGAAATTTCACCTTCTTTTGTGCGAACAACCCGTACCAGCTCCCGCTTGCTTTTCATTTCGCCGCAGCCGGTACACATTCTTAAGGGGGTGCGTTTCATTTTTTTCTAAAGCCTCCTTGCGGTTTCAATATCAATAAACAGAGGAAGCTTATTCCTCAGCAGGATCTTTTGGATCGGTGTCCATAACACCGCTCTCCGGGCGGATATCGATTTTGTATCCAGTAAGTTTTGCCGCCAATTTTACGTTTTGACCCTTGTTGCCGATCGCCAGAGAAAGTTGATTATCCGGAACGGTCACTCGACAAACTTTTTCTTCCCCTTCTTCGATGGAGACGGATGTCACCGTAGCGGGAGCCAGCGCCTGGGCGATAAATTTCTCGTCGTCTTCGCTGTATTTAATAATATCGATTTTTTCTCCCTTCAGTTCGTCAACAATGGCGGAGATACGGCTTCCTTTGGGACCGATGCAGGCGCCTACCGGATCTACGTCCGGATTCTTGCTGTAAACGGCGATCTTGGTTCGGGGATCCACCTCGTTTAAATGCTCTCTCGGGATATCTCGGGCAATGGCTTTCACTTCCACCGTGCCGTCGAAAATTTCGGGAACTTCCAATTCAAACAAGCGTTTTACCAAGTCCTTGTGGGTGCGGGAAATTTTTAATGAACAGCGCTTTTCCAAATTGACCACATCCACCACATACACCTTGATTCGGTCGCCCTCTTTGAGGTTGTCGCCGGGAAGCTGTTCATTCTTGAAAAGCAAAAACTCATTTTTGTCGATCTCTACCGTGGCGTTTCCGGTAGCGGGCTCCACCTTTTGCACCACCGCCGTCGCCACCTCATAAACCTTATTTTGGAACTGCTCCAGCATTTGGGAGCGTTCCGCCTCGCGGATTCCCTGACGGATGACGTGCTTTGCGGTTTGCGCGGCGATTCGGCCGAATTGTTTGGGATCCAGCTTAATTTCCACCGGAAGGCCCACCTTCGCCCGTTTGGAGTACTTGAGCGCTTCGTCAATAAGGATCTCACTTTCCGGGTCGGCCACTTCATCCACCACATTTTTTACAATGGAAACGGAAAACTTTCTGGTCTCCGGATCAATGACCACGTTAATGTTGTCGGTGACCTGGTAATCCCGCTTTACCGCAATGACGATGGCGTTTTTAATTTTTTCGATGAGGTAATCCGCCTGGATGCCTTTTTCTTGCTCCAACATCTCCAGCGCGTCGAAAAACTCGTTGTTCATTTTATTTTCCTCCAAAATCAATATCGTCGTTTTGTTTCACAAATCGCAGCGAGGACAGAGTAAAGGTGTGAGAATCGCCGTTTTGATCTGTTGCGGTGATGGTTTTTCCGTCGTATCCGGTTAAGGTCATAACCGGTTCCTTTTCGCCGTTTAACTCCCGAAACAAACCGATAATCACCGGCTTTCCCATATTCTTCTCAAAGTGGAAATCCCTGGTGAGCTGGCGTTGAAGCCCTGCCGACCAAACCTCGAGATAATAGGAATCGTCGATGGGGTCCACTTCGTCCAAGATGGGATCGATCCCCCGGCTTACCTCCTCACACTCATTGATGGATACGTCGCCGTCTTCCTTATCGATGATGATGCGAAGGAAATAGCTGCTCCCTTCTTTTACATACTGCACATCCCAAAGGGAGACGCCCGCCTTTTTTGCGATGGGTTCGGCAATTTCCCAAACGGTTTGAATGATTTCTTTTTTCTGCATCCCAAACTCCATTCTCGTAACATTTTTCCCAAAAAAGAAAAATCCCTCAACATAAACGAAAGACCGGGAAGTTCCCAGCCTTTCTACCTTACTTTATTCTAATAACAGTATACCATCAAAATCCCCAAAGTCAATAGAAAAATCGGCTTTTTTGAAAAAAAGAGCTTTTTTCCTCCGCTTTTTCTTCCTTTTTTAGGGTACAACGATAACATTCCACCATTCCCCGGTCGGTGGCGACAAACTCCGTTTTGCGAAAATCGGTAACCAGTCCTGTTTTGGCGAGGACGCGTCCGGACGCCTTATTATCGATATGGTATCGGGCGGTTACAGTGTCGCAGGGGGTTTCGGAGAAGAGATATAAAACGACCCGTTTGGCGGCTTCGGTAGCGTACCCTTTTCCCCAAAAGGCCTTTCCGTAGCTGTATCCGATCATTAGCGTTTTCCGGCGGATAGTGGTCATAGCGCAAAAGGAGCCGATGAGCTCACCGGTATCTTTTAAGGTGACCGCCCATTCAAAAAAGCGGGGATCCCGATATCTCTTGCACCAGCTTGCTAATAACAGCTTCGTTTCTTCCACCGATTGATGGGGACTCCAGGTAAGGAAACGGGTCACCTCCGGATCGGAGGTCCAGGTTTGGTACATCGCTTGCGCGTCTTCGATACGAAAAGGACGTAAAAGGAGTCGATCTGAAGTCAATGTTACGGTACCGGCGTAATTTTTCAAGGAAAAAGCCTCCCTTTGGTAGACGAACGTATTTTTTTTTGCTATGATAATTATAACACAAGAAAACGAAAAAAGGAAAGAGGAGTTTTATGCTGATCGATTGCCATAATCATTCCATTCACAGCTTTGACGGTTCAGTACCCGTGGCAAAGATGTGCGAAGCGGCGAAAGGAAAGGGAATTGACGTTTTCGCCCTGACGGATCACTGTGATGTGACCGAAGAACCGCAAGAACATCTTTTGTCGTGCATAGAAAGCGCGTATGACGAGATTTTTGCGTTGAAGGAGAAGATGCCTTTTACCCTTCTTGCCGGTGTCGAACTGGGTCAGGCTATGAACAATCCGTCTTTCGCGGAGAAAATAATGTCTTGTCGGCCTTTTGATTTTGTAATCGCTTCCGTCCATGACGCCAAGGGGATCTCCGACTTTTATTTTCTCGATTACGACGCCCTTTCCGATGAGGAGCTTTTTGCCTATCTCAACGATTATATCGACCGGTTGTTTTGGATGGTACAGTGGGGGAAAGGGGATACCCTCGCCCATATTACCTATCCCTTCCGCTATTTGGCGGAGAGCGCTCGAAAGGGCCCGGATCCCAAGGAATTTCTGCCCCGCTTTCGGGAGTTGTTTTCCCTTCTGGTAAAGCGGGAGATGGCGTTGGAAGTCAATACCAGCGGCCTTCGACAGAAAATCGGGAAAACGCTTCCCGATGAGTTCCTGCTGACAGAATATTATGCTTGCGGCGGGCGGCTTATTACGATTGGAAGCGACGCCCATTATATCGAGGATATGGGGAAAGGAATTCCTGAAACGTTGGAAAAATTAAAGGAAATTGGTTTTACCGAAATCTCCTATTTTGAAAAGCGAAACCGAAAGGCGCTTTTGCTGTAAAAAGTATCATAGGCGGGAAAGACGGAGCGATGCCGTTTTTCCCGTTTTCTTTTCCCGAAAAAGGCATATCCGGCTTCTTTTTTGAATAGAGTAGAAAGAGACCTCATCAAAAAAGGAGGATGCACATTGGAAACGGATTTTGAAGCTTTAAAGAAAAGATATCTTTCGGAAATGATGCAGTATAAACCTCAGGAAACGCCTTCGGAATCGTCTCAGGACATAAATCCCCAAACGTCTTCGGAGACAGAGCGGGGAATGTGTTCGGAAATGTCACAGGAACAAGGAAAGGAATCTCCTTTGGCGCTTCCCCCGACAGAAACTACGCCGGAGAAGTCTGCTCCTTTGGACTTACCCCCTTCCTCCGAATGGACGCCTTCTCCCGCTGAAAATGAAAAATCCTTTCGGACGGAAACCCCTTTACCTGATTCGAGCGTGGAGGAAACGCCTATTACCGAGCAGGATCCGGAGGATACGGATACCGCCTTTTTGGTGGTCCAGGTTTTTTCCGCCAATGAAGCGATTCCGATTTCGGATGCGTATGTGACGGTAACTCGGGAACGAAACGGAGAGGAAGTATTGATTCATTTTGCCCTCACCGACGAAAGCGGGAAAACACCGGTTATGGAGCTTCCGGCGTTGCCGGCCGAGTTGTCGGAAGAATCGGGAAACCCCCACCCTTATGTCAGCTATAACATCCGGACCGACCATCAAGGCTACTATTCGGTCAAAAACGTCAATGTTCCGGTGTTCGGAGGAATCACATCCATTCAGCCGGTGGAGATGGTTCCGGTGCCGGAGAAAGAGGACGATAACCGGGAGATGCTGGTGATGGAGAGCCAAGCGCCGAATCTGTAAAGGAGGAGAAATATGATTGGATATCCTTATATTCCAAGGACTATTACCGTCCATCTCGGCGCACCCGACTCTTACGCCCAAAATGTAACGGTATCTTTTCCGGATTACATCAAAAATGTCGCCTCCAGCGAAATTTACCCTACCTGGCCGGAAAACGCGCTTCGGGCGAACATTTACGCCCAGGTATCGGTGGCTCTCAACCGGGTGTATACCGAATGGTATCGAAGCCGCGGCTATGATTTCGATATTACGTCGTCCACCCAGTACGATCAATATTTCGTTAAGGGAAGAGATATTTTCGAAAATATCTCCAAATTGGTGGATGAACTGTTTAATGACTACATCCGGAGGCAGGGGTATATCGAACCTCTTTTTGCCCAGTTTTGCAACGGGACCACGGTGACCTGTGACGGGTTATCTCAATGGGGAAGCGTCACTTTGGCAAAGCAGGGAAAGACCCCCTATGAAATTCTAACGCGATATTATGGGAACGATATCGATTTGGTGTTCAACGCGCCGATACAGGATATCACGCCATCGTATCCCGGTTCCCCCCTGCGAAACGGATCGCGGGGAACGGACGTTCGCCTGCTCCAGGTTCGACTTAATCGAATTTCCAAAAATTACCCGGCAATTCCTAAAATTTCTCCGGTTGACGGAATTTTCGGCGATCAAACCGAATCGGCAGTGAGAAAATTCCAGCAGATTTTTAATCTGACGTCGGATGGAATCGTAGGAAAGCGGACATGGTACCGGATCGCGTATATTTACGCCTCGGTGACCAGACTGGCGCAGTTGTATTCCGAGGGAACCGAATTGGTGGGAAACAGTTTGCAGTATACCGGCTTGCTCAGAGAGGGAGATCAAGGCAATCGGGTTCGAGTGCTTCAGTATATGTTGGCGCTTTTGAGCCAGTATAATCAGGAAATTCCGTGGGTTTCGGTGGATGGCATATTCGGGCCGAGAACCCGTTCCGCGGTGCTTTCCTTCCAGCAGACTTTCGGATTAAGCCCCGACGGTGTGGTTGGCCCGTTGACATGGGACCGCCTTTACCGCACGTACGCATCTATTATCAACAGCCCCTATTACGGGGAAGAAGCGGTGGCTGCGCCGTACCCCGGGTCCCCCTTGTCCATAGGTTCCAGCGGAAGCAGCGTCTCCTTGCTTCAACAGTATCTGGGCCTTATTTCGTCGGTTTACACCACCATTCCCCAGGTGCCGGTCACCGGATATTTTGGTGAGATCACCAAAAACGCGGTACGGATCTTTCAATCCGAGGCCGGTTTAACGGTGGACGGAATTGTAGGACCGGCGACATGGAACGCGATTGCCAACACCTATGAGAATTTGTTAAACGGAGCGGTAAGAAATCCCGGTCAATTTCCCGGGTATACGCTGAGAGAGGGGATGTAGTTATGGATCAAAACCAAACCTCCGGCGCGATCCGGGATGCACAGGGCGCGCTGCGATTGATTGCCCGTTATCGGAAAACCATTCCGCTGATTGCGGTAGACGGCGTCTTTGGCACGGAAACAACGGACGCGGTAAAGGCGTTCCAGCAGGAACATGGTTTGATGATTACCGGTGAGATCGATGAAACCACATGGAATAAACTAATGATGGAATCGAATAAAATCAAGCGATATATCGCTCCTCCCAAGGCGATCGAAGCTTTTTTAAGCTACAGCTTTATTATTTCCAAGGGATCTTCCGGCGAACCGGTGCTGTGGCTCCAAATTATGCTTATCCGGTTGGGCAATACTTTTCCCAATATCCCGCCGCTTGTTTTGAACGGAGTTTTTGATGAAGCGACGGAAAATGCGGTGAAAATTGTGCAGAAAAAAAGCGCGTTGGATTCCAACGGCGTTGTGGATCGGTTTACATGGGATAAAATTACCGAGCTTTACAATATCTACAGCAAGGTCACCTTCCCTGTTACTACAAAATAAAACCTCTTTTTCAACAGAAAAAGAAAAAAAGGCTTGCTTTTTTTCTTCAATTATGGTATCATCTTATTTCGAGATACAGGATTTGAAAGAGGTGAACAGAAATGAAACAGGGAATCCATCCTGAATACAAAAAAGCGACGATTAAATGCGCCTGCGGCGCCGTTTTTGAGACTGGTTCGACAAAGGAAAACATTAGCGTTGAGGTTTGCTCCAAATGCCATCCTTTCTTTACCGGTAAGCAGAAACTGGTGGATACCGGCGGACGTGTGGATCGGTTTAAGAGAAGATTTAATCTGGATAAATAAACAAAATGAGAGAATGTTAGGCGGTGCGAGGTCGAGGAAACGACCGGGCGCACCGCCTTCTTCTGTTGCAGGAGGATGTATGGCGGAAGAATATGTGACTATTCAGGGCGAGGCAAGAGACGAATTTATCGAGAGAAAATCCCGTTTTATCGGCTTTATCCGCCATGTGGAGACTGAGGCGGAAGCCCTTTCGTTTATCCAGGAGATCCGGCAAAAGCATTGGGACGCAACCCACAATGTGTACGCCTATCTGCTTAGGGATCAGTCTTTTCAGCGTTACTCCGACGACGGCGAGCCTCAGGGAACCGCCGGGATCCCGGTGCTGAGCGTTTTGCAAAAGGAAGGGATTGTGGACGTTTGCGTGGTGGTGACCCGTTATTTCGGTGGAATCCTTTTAGGGGGCGGAGGTCTGGTCCGCGCTTATTCCCATGGCGCGTCCCTTGCGGTAGAAGCGGCGCAAAAGCTGTATATGGCGCCGTGTCTTGAAATTTCTCTCCGTTTTGATTACAGTCTTTACGGAAAGATTACCTATCTTTTCCCTAAATATTCCATTGAAACGCTCGCTTCGGATTTTAATGAGCGGGTTTGTCTTCGCTTGTTAATCAAAAAGAGCGCTTATCATGCTTTTGCGGAAGAATTGACGGAACTTACGGGGGGAAGTGTGTCGCCAACCGTCGAAAAGGAAAAATATGCCAGCATAAAATAAAGGCTTTTTTTGAAGTTTCCGGTATCTATTTATTAGAGAGAAAGAAAAGGGGAGACGCATGGATTACAAAGAGCAGCAGTATCAGTGGGAGCGCATGACGCTGTCTCCTTATGCCGCCTTTTCGGAAAAGACCCGGGGGCGGCTTCGGAAAGAGGAGCCGTGCCCTATTCGTACCGACTATCAACGGGACCGGGATCGGATTCTTCATTCTAATTCGTTTCGACGGTTAAAGCAAAAAACCCAGGTGTTTTTGGCGCCTCAGGGAGATCATTACCGGACTCGTATGACTCATACGCTGGAGGTATCCCAAATTGCCCGCACCATTTCCCGGGCGTTGCGGCTGAATGAGGATTTGACCGAGGCCATCGCTTTGGGACATGATTTGGGACATACTCCTTTCGGCCACGCCGGAGAACGAGCGTTGCGGGCGGTTTGCCCGTTTCCTTTTGAGCATCATCTGCAAAGCGTTCGGGTGGTTCATTCTCTGGAACGAAACGGAAAAGGGTTGAATTTGACTTATGAGGTTAAAAACGGCATTGCCTGTCACAGCGCCGAAGACGGGGAAACCCAAGCAAAGACGTTAGAGGGGCGTGTCGTTCGCATTGCCGATAAGATCGCTTACCTAAACCATGATATTGAGGACGCGGTACGGGCCGGCGTTCTTCAGGAACAGGAACTTCCATGGGAAGCGGTCTATGTTTTAGGGAGAAAGCGATCCGAGCGGCTTACGACGTTGATTTTATCATTGGTGGAAAACAGCAAGGACGATATTTCGATGGATCCCGATGTGTTTCGGGCTTATCGAATCCTAAAGGATTTTATGTTTGAGCGGGTTTATACCAACCCGGTGGCCAAAGGGGAAGAAGGCCGTGCGGAGGGGATGCTGCAGCGCTTATATGAATATTACCTAAAGGAGCCAAAGGCGCTTCCGGAAGACTATAAGCGGATGTTGGATTTTGTCCCTAAGGAGCGGGTGATTTGTGATTATATTGCCGGAATGACCGATTCTTATGCGGTAGATCTTTACCAGGATTTATTTATCCCCAAGTTTTGGACTAAACGATAAAAGGAGGACCTATGGCGATTGCGCAGAGCTTTATTGATACCCTAAAAACAAGCTGTGATATCGAAACGGTGATATCCGGCTATCTGCCGCTGAAACGCCAGGGAAGAAATCTGGTGGGGCTTTGTCCCTTCCATTCGGAGAAAACGCCGTCTATGGTGGTTTATACCGATACCCAGTCTTTTCATTGTTTCGGTTGCGGAACCGGGGGAGACGTCATCACTTTTGTGATGAAGATGGAAAATTTGGGATACATAGAAGCGCTTAAATTTTTGGCGGAGCGAAATGGGATTCCTTTCCCGGAGGAAGGGAAAAATGATCCTTCCTTGACGTTAAAGCCCTTGATTTATGAGATCAACCGAACCGCCGCCCGGTATTACCACGAGGTATTGAAGAGCGAGGCGGGGAAGAAGGGGCTGGATTACCTGCGAGACCGCGGGTTAACGATGAAAACCATTGTTAAGTATGGTTTGGGGTATGCGCCGGAAGGTTGGAGCAATTTAAAAAATTTTCTTCGTCAAAAGGGATTTACCGAGGAGCAGATGCTGAAAGCGGCGGTGTTGACGAAAGGGAGAAACGGGAATAGTTACGATCTTTTTCGAAACCGGGTCATTTTTCCCATCATCGACCTGCGGAAAAACGTGATTGGTTTCGGCGGCCGGGTGCTGGATGACAGCAAGCCCAAGTACCTCAATTCTCCCGATACTCTCGTGTTTAAAAAGAGCCGCAATTTATTTTCACTGAATTTTGCGAAAATTGCGGCCTCTCAACGGTTAATCTTAGCGGAAGGATATATGGACGTCATTTCCATCAACCAAGCGGGATTTGAAAATACGGTGGCGACACTGGGGACCGCGTTGACGTCGGAGCAATGCCGGCTGATTTCTCAATATACCAAAGAGGTGGTAATTGCCTACGACAGCGACGGGGCGGGAAGGAGCGCTACCGATCGAGCGGTTGCGTTGTTAAAAGAGGTTGGCGTTGAAACCAAGATTTTATCCATTCCCGATGCCAAGGATCCGGACGAATATATTAAAAAATTTGGTGCGAAACGGTTTTCCCTTCTGATTGAGGGGTCGGATAGTGTGATTGATTATCGATTGTCCCTGTTTAAGAAACAGCACGATCTTTCGACCTCCGAAGGGTTAGCGGCGTACCTGAATGAAAGTGTGGAATATCTTGCGAAATTAGAGAGTCCCATCGAACGGGAGGTGTATGCCGGTTATCTCGCCAGAGAGACAGGAATATTAAAGGAAACGGTCTTATCCAATATTAACGTTTATCGACGCCGGAATCAAAAACGAAGCCAAAAGGAGAACTGGAAAAAAATTCAAAATGATCGTTCTGCGTTTCGGGATCGTTTGAATCCCCAGCGGGGCGCGAATCTGAGCGCCGCACTGGCGGAAGAAGGCATTATTGCCTTTTTATTCCAACATCCTGACTATTTGCCTTACATTTTGTCGAAGATAGGGGAAACGAACTTTATTACCGAGCTGAATCGGGAATTATTTCGTATATTGACGGAAAAGTTACAGAATAATAACAACGTTACATTGATTGACTTTTCCGGGGATTTGCCGCCGGAGAAGCTGTCGCGGTTAAGTGAGATTATTGCTGTAAACAGCGAAATTCCCAAGACAGAACAGGTGCTGGAAGATTATATCCAAACGCTCCTTCGCTATCAGTATAAAAATGTAAGCCAAAGGGTAGGAGAACTTTCGGACAAAGAATTATATGCTGCAATTGAACAGATAAAGAAAGAGAAAAAATAAACGGGAACGAAAAAGGAGTATTCACATGGCCGAAAAAAAGACAACAGTCAACGATTTAGTAGAACAAGGGCGTTTAAAGGGGAAGTTGACCACCAAGGAGATCACCGACGCGTTGGAAGAGCTGGATTTTGACGCGGAGCAGATGGAAAAGCTCTACGACAGTCTGGAAAACCTCAATGTGGAAATTATCGAGGATTTTAACGTAGAGGATGAGCTGAACCTGGATTTGGAACATGATCCGGGATTGACAGATGAGGATGCGTCCTATGCGGACGGTGTGAATATCGACGACCCGGTGAAAGTGTATCTGAAAGAGATTGGTCGGGTGCCGCTTCTTTCGGGAGATGAGGAAGTGGAATTGGCGGAACGGATGGCCCATGGCGACGCCAAAGCCCGCCAACGGTTAAGCGAAGCCAATTTACGGTTGGTTGTCAGCATCGCCAAACGATATGTGGGGCGGGGAATGCAGTTTTTGGACTTGATCCAGGAGGGAAATCTTGGATTGATCAAAGCGGTGGAAAAGTTCGATCATACCAAAGGATTTAAGTTTTCCACTTACGCGACCTGGTGGATTCGTCAGGCGATTACCCGGGCGATTGCCGATCAGGCGCGGACCATTCGGATTCCCGTGCATATGGTGGAGACCATCAATCGGGTCAAAAAAGTCAGCAGTCAGCTTCTGCATAAAAACGGACATGAGCCCAGCGCCGAGGAAATTGCTTCGGAATTGGGCATGTCGGTGGACAAGGTCCGGGAGATTTTGCGGGTTTCCCAGGAGCCGGTTTCTTTGGAAACGCCTATTGGCGAGGAGGAAGACAGCCATTTGGGAGATTTTATTCCCGATGACGAGGCGCCTTCTCCGGCCGACGCCGCCTCCCATACTCTTTTAAGAGAGCAACTAAGCCAGGTGTTGAGCACGTTGACTCCCAGAGAGGAGAAGGTGCTTCGCTTGCGTTTTGGTTTGGAGGACGGAAGAAGCCGTACCTTGGAGGAAGTAGGAAAAGAGTTTAAAGTGACCAGAGAACGGATCCGTCAAATCGAAGCGAAAGCACTCCGGAAACTAAGACATCCCAGCCGCAGCAAAAAGCTCAAGGATTTTCTGGATTGATCGTAACGCAGGGGAATCAGCTTATGAATACACCGACTTTGGAAACACGGCGCTTGATCCTAAGAAAATTCACCGAAGAGGATTTGAATGCCCTGTATCGGATTTTCAGTGATCGGGAAGTTAATCGGTTTTTGCCATGGTTTCCGTTAGAAAGCCCCAAAGAGGCGATGGTTCTTTTTAAGGAAAGATATGCGGCAAAATATGCGCAGGCGAAAGCTTATGCATATGCCATCTGCCTTAAAGAGCATAAGGAGCCTATTGGCTATATCAATGTGGATGTCGAGGAACCTTATGATCTCGGCTATGGTTTACAAAAAGAATTTTGGAACCAGGGTATCGTTACTGAAGCCGGAAAAGCAGTCGTGGCACAGGTAAAAAAAGACGGCTTTTTGTATATTACAGCGACGCATGATCGAAACAACCACGGAAGCGGGGGCGTTATGAAAAATATGGGAATGAAATATTGTTATTCTTACGAGGAGCAATGGCAGCCTAAAAATCTGCGGGTCATTTTCCGGATGTACCAGCTGAATTTGGATGGGGACGAAAAACGGGTCTATAGAAAATATTGGGATACCGCGAAAGTTCATTTTATAGAAGATGGCTTGAGTTCGCCTTTATTGCCTGACCACAGCTTTTAATTTTCCAAAGGCTCTATAAACCTTTGGGATATGGATTTTCCGGTTCGATGGCTTTTTATGGAAAAACCTCCCTCGAATAAGAGGGAGGTTTTGTTTTGCTACCTGACTGCGTTTTGGGAAAGAAGGGAAGCGATCTCCTTTACATCCACAGGACCGTCGGCGGAATACCGTTCTTTTCCTAACAACTTCTTAAAGTCCTTATAAGAAAGCACCGTAGGAATCTTCCCCACTGCAAGCTGGACCTTTTTTTCAGCAAACACAACGTAGCTTTCGATTTCCGTTTTATATACCTGGTTGGTGGTTAAAATTTTCCGCACCGCGTCCACTCGAAGCTGGTTTTCCATAACCGGGTTTGGAAAATTTTGGCGTTTTTCGGTTTCCGGCCGATCTTTTTTACCAGTAACCTGTACCCAGGTTTTCTGGCCGTCGTTTCCATAGACATTTCCCCGTTCATCTCGGCTGTCCACAATCATGATACCGAAAAAACCGATGAGGATATGATCGACAGGAATGAGTCGATCGTTTAAGGGAAGAGTAATATCATTCATTACCCGAAAACTTCGAATGCCGGAAAATCGTTTGAGTAACGCGGAAACTTTTCGTTTTGCGTAAGTTTTATTTTTTCTCCGATATTGTGTCCGTGCGAAAAAAAATAAAACGATCAGCACGATGACAAACAGGGCAGTAAGGCTTACAGCGGCAATAACCTGGGGTGTCGTCAAAAAAATCTTCCTTTCCGTTTTAAAATAATATTATGCTAGAAATGAATAAAATAAAAAAGAGCTTCCATACTATATTTGTCCGTAGGGTTATCAAAATAAACTAGATAAAGGATGGCGAAAAATATGGATAAAATTGCATTGGCGTTAGCGATCATCGGCGGTCTGAACTGGGGTTCTATCGGCCTTTTCGGCTTTGACCTTGTAGCGGCCATCGGCGGCGGCCAGGACTCTATCTTCAGCCGGATCGTTTACGTAATCGTCGGATTGGCGGCGCTTTGGTGCATTTCTCTCTTTTTCAGAGACACGGCAGTTCGCGAGAAAAAGTAAAGACGCCCTTTGAAAATGCCCGGTAACCGGAAAGACGGTTACCGGGTTCTTTTGGCTAAAATTGTTTTTCTTTTAACAGCTGCTGTTTGCTCTTCCAAAGAGAAACTGAAAGGTCTACATAGTAGCGGTGGGGATTTTCAAACCGGGTAACCTCATCCCACAAAGATTCCACCTGCTTTTTGCAGTAAGTCCGAAGGCTTTCGATGTCGGGGGACTGGTAGCAGCATTCGCCGTGATCGAAAATTTTCTTCATCATAGGAACCAGCGTCACATTTTCGAATGTTTTGGATTTCCATGTTTCGTTGGGATCAAAAAGGGTAATGGGCCCGTTTTTGGGAACTTCTTCGTCAAACATGGTGATGTAATCGGCTACTGCCTGTCCGGTGTCATTTTTGAAGAGACGGTACACCATCTTCCGATGAGGAGTGGTAATTTTTTCCGCCGTTTCACTCAGCTTAATTTTCGGGGTATAATGGTCGCCGTCTTTGGTCGCCACCAACTTGTAAACACCGCCGAAAACCGGATCGCTCTTGGAAGTAATTAAATTTTCTCCTACGCCGAAAGTATCTACCTTGGCTCCCTGGAGCAAAAGATCCCGGATCAGGTACTCGTCCAACGAATTGCTGGCGACAATCTTTACTTTTTCATAGCCCGCTTCATTCAACATGATTCTGGCTTTCTTGGAAAGGTAAGCGATGTCACCGCTGTCAATGCGAATTCCTACCGGCTCGTATCCCCTGGGACGGAGAACTTCATCAAAGACTCGGATGGCGTTGGGAACGCCGGATTTCAATACGTTATAGGTGTCTACCAGTAAGGTACAGCTGTCGGGATACACTTCCGCGTAGGCCTTAAAGGATTCGTATTCGCTGTCAAAGAGCTGGACCCAGCTGTGCGCCATAGTTCCCATGGCGGGAATTTGGTACTCTCTGTCGGCGATGGCACAAGCGGTGCCGTCGCATCCGCCGATATAGGACGCCCTCGCACCTAAAATGGCGGCGTCATAGCTTTGCGCTCTCCGGGAACCGAATTCAAAAACCGATCTTCCCGCTGCCGCCCGGACAATCCGATTGGCTTTGGTTGCGACCAAGGATTGGTAGTTTATGGTTAAAAGTACCATAGTTTCAATAAGCTGGGCTTGCATCACCGGTCCCACCACCGTTAACACCGGCTCATTGGGGAAGATGGGAGTCCCTTCCTCAATAGCCCAGATATCGCAGCAAAATTTGAAATTCTTCAAATATTCCAAAAAGGCTTCGGAAAACATATGCTTTCCTCTGAGAAATTCGATATCTTCTTCGGTAAAATGAAGGTTTTTCAAATACTCGATAAGCTGCTCGAGGCCGGCACAGACCGCAAATCCACCGTTATCCGGGATTTTTCTGAAAAACATATCGAAGACCGCTTCCTTTTGGGAAAAGCCCTCCTCCAGATATCCGTTTGCCATAGTCAGCTCGTAGAAGTCCACCAACATCGTCAGATTTCGCTGTAATTTCACATCCATATTTTTTCCCTCTTTCTATGGTCAGGAGCAATAAAGAAATTATCATATATTGTATCATATTTTTTTTGTTTTGCAAGAGTCAAAACAACGATTTGATCCCGATCAGCAGCAAAATGCTGCCGCCAAAGATTTCGCCTTTGTTTCCGAGAATGCAGCCGAAAGATCTTCCCAATAAAAGCGCCAGCATACAGCATACGCCAGTAATGACGGCGATGATGGAAACTGCCGGAAGCAAAAGGACCTTTGCGGCGCAAAATCCTACGCCTACGGCGAAAGCGTCGATGCTGGTGGCAATCGCCTGGAGCAGTAAAACCTTATAGGTCAAATTTTCGCTTTTCGGTTTGGTATCCTGCTTTAAAAATCCTTCATAGATCATCTTTCCCCCAATGGTACCCAGTATCAAAAAACAAATGATGCCTGCGTACCGATCCATCCATTGAGCAAATAAGGAGCCGGTGAGGTATCCCAGTAACGGCATAAGGCCCTGAAACAATCCAAAGCAGAGGGGGATCGCCAGCTTTTTGTCCAGAGACAGAGGACAGTATACGCCGCCGTTTGTCAAAGAGACAGCGGCGGCGTCCATACTTAAGCCCAAAGCAACCAGAAGAAGCTCGATGAATGTCATTTTTTTCTTTCACCTAAATTCTTGTATCCAAAAGTATCCGGTATTTCCGGTAAAAAGATTCGTATCGATTTTCGTCCAAAGCTTCACGGATTTTTTCCATTAGCGTATTATAAAAATAAAGGTTATGCATAACGGCTAAACGCATTCCCAACATCTCTTTGGCTTTAAATAAATGGCGAATGTAGGCCCGGGAATGTCTTTGACAGACGGGACAGTCGCATTGTTCGTCGATGGGGGAGTCGTCCTTTTCGTACTTGGCGTTTAAAATATTGCGGATGCCCTCCCAGGTGTTGAGGTGTCCGTGGCGCCCGTTTCGGCTGGGCATAACACAGTCAAACAGATCGACGCCCCGGTAGACTGCTTCCAAAATGTTTCCCGGCGTTCCGACGCCCATAAGGTAACGGATCTTGCCTTTGGGCATATAGGGCTCTACGCATTGGATGATATGGTACATGGTTTCGGCGGGCTCTCCTACCGCCAATCCTCCGATGGCGTATCCGTCCAAATCCAATTCGGCGATTTCCTTCATATGCTCGATGCGAAGCTCGGGATAAATACATCCTTGGTTAATGCCAAAAAGAAGCTGGTTTTTGTTCACCGTGTCGGGAAGGGCGTTTAACCGTGCCATTTCCTTTTTACACCGGCTGAGCCAGCGGGTGGTCCGGGCGCAGGATTTTTTGGAATACTCCAAGGTCGAAGGATTTTCGACGCATTCGTCAAAGGCCATGGCGATGGTAGAGCCCAAATTGGACTGGATCTGCATACTGATTTCCGGACTCATAAAAATCTTCCTTCCGTCCACATGAGACGCGAAGGTCACGCCCGCTTCTTTAATGGTACGCAGGGAAGCCAAAGAAAAGACCTGAAACCCGCCGCTGTCGGTGAGCATCGGACCGTTCCAGCCGGTAAATTTTTGTAGTCCGCCCAATTCCTTTACAATCTGATCTCCGGGACGGACATGAAGATGGTAGGTGTTACAAAGCTCCACCTGGCACTTTAAATCCCGCAAATCGTAAGAGGAGATGCCGCCTTTGATAGCGGCGGCGGTAGCTACGTTCATAAACGCAGGGGTCTGGATGGTACCGTGTACGGTTTCGAAGCGGCCCCGTCTGGCGGCGCCTTCCTGTTTTAGAAGATGGTACATGATATGCGTCCTTTCTCGTTTACAGAATCAGCATGGCGTCGCCGAAGCTGAAAAACCGGTAACGGTTCTCGACGGCGATCCGGTATGCGTTTAAAATATGCTCTCTTCCCGCCAAAGCGGAAACCAGCATAATGAGCGTACTTTCCGGGAGATGGAAGTTGGTGATGAGGCCGTCGAGCACCTTAAAATCGTAAGGAGGGTAGATAAAGATATCGGTCCAGCCTTCGTCCTCTCGAACCTCGCCGTATTTTTTGGCGACGCTTTCCAGCGTCCGGCAGCTGGTGGTGCCCACCGCAATAACCCGGCCGCCGTTTTTCTTGGTTTCGATAATTTTTTGCGCAGTCTCTTTGGGAAGCTCGTAATGCTCGGAATGCATCTGATGATCTTCCACCTGTTCCTCTTTGACCGGACGGAAGGTGCCGAGTCCCACATGAAGGGTGACATAGGCGAACGATATCCCTTTCGCTTCCAGCTCCTTCATCAGCTCCTCGGTAAAATGCAGTCCGGCGGTGGGCGCGGCGGCGGATCCCAACTCTTTGGAATAGACCGTCTGGTAACGTTCCTTATCTTTTAAGCTTTCCTTGATGTAAGGGGGAAGAGGCATCTGGCCGATTTGATCCAAGACGGAAAAGATATTGTCTTCGCATTCGAACCGAACCCGTCGGTTTCCGCCTTCTACCGTCTCCAATACCTCCGCTTTTAAAAGGCCGTCGCCGAACACAAAACGGCTTTGGGGCTTCGCCTTTTTCCCCGGGCGAACCATGACCTCCCAAACCTTTTGCTCGACCTGTTTTAAAAGGAGAAATTCCATTTTTCCGCCGCTTCCTTCTTTTTCTCCGTAAAGACGGGCGGGAAGGACTCGAGAATTGTTGACCACTAAAAGATCCCCCGGTCTTAAAAGAGTTTTTAGATCATAAAAATGATGGTGAGAAACGGCTCCCGTTTTTTTATCCAGGCAAAGCAGGCGGGATTCGTCCCGTTTTTGCAAAGGGGTCTGGGCAATAAGCTCTTCAGGAAGGTCAAAATAGAAATCGTGCTTTAACAACAAAAATCTCTCCTTTTTTTCCTTGAAAAATGATGAAAAGGGAATTGACACAAGGCCAAATAAATGGTAAGATTAACCCAAATAACGAGTCTGGTCAGAGGTCGCGGCTTTTAAGAGTACCTTTTCTTAGGTTCCCCGCCGAGGAGGAAAAGCGAAAGGAAACGCCGCCGAAGGGAGCGAAAGGGGAATTTCGCTTGCCTGGTCCAACGTTTAAGAGGCGTTGGATTGTCATCATACTATGATGGAGCGCTGCCGCTTTTTACACGGGATTTTCCGTCGAACGCAGACAGCAAATCTATTATAGAGGATGAACGACCGGTTTTCAACCGGTTTTTTTCATAATGGGCAATTATTGCCGATTTTTGACCAAGGAAAGGAAGAGAACTTATGAAAAACTATCGCGTGGGGATTATCGGCGCTACCGGTATGGTAGGTCAGCGCTTTGCGCTTCTTTTGGAGAATCACCCGTGGTTTACCGTGACCGCATTGGCGGCTTCTCCCAAAAGCGCCGGAAAAACCTATGAAAAAGCGGTGGAGGGCCGCTGGGCTATGACCAAATCCATCCCTGCGTCGATGAAGGATATGGTGATCTTTGACGCCGAAGGGGATCTGGAAAAAATCAAGGAAAAGGTGGATTTTGTTTTCTGCGCCGTGGATATGAAAAAAGAGGATATCCGGGCGTTGGAGGAAAGATACGCCAAAGCGGAGATCCCGGTGGTTTCCAATAACTCCGCCCATCGGTTTACGCCGGATGTTCCTATGGTGGTGCCGGAGATCAATCCGGAGCATATCGAGATCATCGCCTCTCAGCGTAAGCGTTTGGGGACAAAAAAAGGCTTTGTCGCCGTTAAATCCAACTGTTCGCTGCAAAGCTATGTGCCCCCGCTTCACGTTTTGAAGGACCGTTTCGGACTGGAGAAGATCCTGGTTTGCACCTACCAGGCTATTTCCGGCGCGGGCAAGACCTTTGAGCGCTGGCCGGAGATCATCGACAATGTGGTTCCCTATATTGGCGGGGAAGAGGAAAAAAGCGAGAAAGAGCCGCTGAAGCTTTGGGGAAAGGTGGAAAACGGGGAGATCGTTTTGGCAAAAGGACCTGCGATCACTGCCCAGTGCCTGCGGGTGCCGGTAAGTGACGGCCATATGGCGGCAGTATTCGCTTCCTTTTCCAAAAAACCCACTGTCGAGGAGATCAAAAAGGCTTGGGCGGAATTTGATAATCCCATTGCTTCGTTGAACCTTCCCTCCGCGCCCAAACAGTTTATCCACTATTTTGAGGAAGCGGACCGGCCCCAGACCAAGCTGGACCGGGAGCTGGAAGGCGGTATGGCGATCAGTGTGGGACGTCTTCGGGAAGACACCCAGTATGATGTCAAATTTGTCTGTCTGTCCCATAACACCCTTCGCGGTGCGGCAGGCGGCGCAGTATTGATGGCGGAGCTTTTAGCCGCCAAGGGGTATATGGACTAATACGTTTTGAGAGAGGGCTAAGCTATGAAAAAGATTTTGTTCCAGGGCGCGGGCGTCGCGCTGATCACGCCAATGAATCCGGATTTCAGCATTAACTGGGATAAATTGGGTGAGCTTGTGGATTACCAGATCGAGCACCATACCGACGCGATCATTGCATGCGGCACCACGGCGGAATCCGCGGCGATGACGGAGCAGGAGCATATGGAAACGGTCCGCTTCATTTACGAGCGGACGAAGGGAAGAGTCCCGGTGATCGCAAGCGCCGGCAGCAACGATACCGCCGCTGCTGTTCGGATGGCGAAGGAAGCCAAGGAGATCGGAGCGGACGGCCTTTTGGTGGTGACACCCTATTATAATAAAACCTCCCAGCGGGGATTGGTGGCGCACTACAATAAAATCGCGGACGCGACGGATCTTCCCATCGTTTTGTATAACGTTCCCGGCCGAACCGGCTTAAACATCCTTCCCGCCACCTATAAAGAGCTTTCCAAGCACCCCAATATCGTTGCGGTCAAGGAGGCCAGCGGCAATGTGGCCCAGGCGGCGGAGATCAAGCATCTTTGCGGCGATGAGCTTCAAATTTATTCCGGTGAGGACAATGTGATCGTTCCTATTCTTTCGGTGGGAGGGATCGGCGTCATTTCGGTGCTTTCCCATGTAGTTCCCGAGGTGGTGCATAATATTTGCGCCTTATATCTGGAAGGGAAGACGAAAGAGAGCCGGGATCTCTTCTTGGAGTATCTGGATCTGGCCAACGGCCTGTTTATAGATGTCAACCCCATTCCCGTGAAAGCGGCCATGAATCTGATGGGATTTGACGTGGGTTCCTGCCGTTTGCCTCTTTGCGACACGACAGATGCCAACATCGAGGCACTCAAAAAGATGTTAAAGGGTCACGGTTTAATCGCTTAACAAAAAAAGCGGTCAGTGTCTGGCCGCTTTTTGTCGTATCTTAAAGAAATAGAAAAGCAAGGGAAAGGAAAAAGCCATGAAACAAATTTTAATTTCCGGCTGTCAGGGCTTTATGGGCAGAGTGGTGGAAAAATGTATTGGGGAACGGACGGATTGTACCGTTTGCGGCGGCGTTGATATTCTTCCGGCAGACGATCGGGCGTTTCCGGTGTACACCGACTGGAATAAGATTGAAAAAATACCCGACGTCATTATCGATTTCTCAAGCCCGAAGGCCCTCACAAGCCTTTTAGGTTATGCCGTAGCGCATAATGTTCCGGTGGTGCTGGCAACTACCGGGTATACTGAGGAACAAAAAGAGGAGATTCGTTTGGCATCCCAAAAGATTCCTGTGTTCTTTTCCTTTAATATGTCCATGGGAATCAACCTTTTGGCGTCTCTCGCGAAAAAAGCCGCCGCGTTTTTAGGAGATGATTTTGATGTGGAGATCGTAGAAATGCACCACAATCGGAAGGTGGACGCCCCCAGCGGAACGGCGATCATGTTGGCGGATGCCATCAACGAAGAGAAGGGCGGCAACGAGATTTTCGTCTACGACCGTCATGCAGTTCGGAAAAAACGGGACAAACGGGAGATCGGGATCCATTCGGTTCGGGGCGGTACCATTGTCGGCGAGCATGAGGTGATTTTCGCCGGTCGGGATGAAGTGATTACCCTTTCCCACAGCGCGGCTTCCCGAGAGGTTTTCGCGGTTGGCGCGGTCAAAGCGGCAATCTTTTTATCTTCGGGACAGGCCCCCGGAATGTATGATATGTCGGCTCTTTTGTAATTGTAAATTTTTTATGAATCAGCCTTGCGTTCACAGGACAAATCTGTTACAATATAGGACGCATTACGCACGAAAGCTTGTTTGTGCGCCCGGTGCCAAACTGTATTGGTAGCGCAAAATCGGCTTTCGGAGGGCGGTTTACGCCGCGAAAACCAAATTTTTTGTCAGGAGGTTACAACATGGCAGTTGTATCTATGAAGCAGCTTCTCGAAGCCGGTGTGCATTTTGGCCACCAGACGAGAAGATGGAACCCCAAAATGGCGCCGTATATTTTTACCGAAAGAAACGGCATCTACATCATCGATTTGCAAAAGACGGTGAAAAAGCTGGACGAAGCGTATATGTTTGTCCGTGATACCGTTCAAAACGGCGGCCAGATCCTTTTTGTCGGCACCAAGAAACAGGCTGCGGATTCGGTAAAAGAGGAAGCGCAACGCTGCGGTATGCATTACGTCAATGCCAGATGGCTGGGCGGTATGCTCACCAACTTCAAGACCATTTCCCGCCGGATCGATCGTCTTGCCCAGCTTCGGAAGATGGAAGAGGATGGAACCTTTGATCTTCTTCCCAAAAAAGAAGTCATCAAGCTGAAATTGGAAATTGAAAAGCTCGAGAAATTTATCGGCGGTATCAAGAATATGAAGGGCCTTCCTGCGGCGTTATTTGTCGTGGACCCCAAAAAGGAAAAGATTGCCGTAGCGGAAGCGAGAAAGCTTGGGATCCCCGTTGTTGCAATTGTGGATACTAACTGTGATCCTGATGAGATCGACTATGTGATCCCCGGAAACGATGATGCGATCCGCGCTGTAAAACTGATTGCCGGCGCTATGGCCAATGCGGTCATGGAAGGTAACCAAGGCGAGGCGGATGTCGCTGAGGAAGCCGGAGAAGCGGAAGAGGCGGCGGAAGCTGAGGATAGTTCCGACGCGGAATAAGAATTTAAAAGCCCGAGCACTCCTCGGGCTTTTACCAAATTGAAGGAGGAAATCGAGATGGCATTTACTGCTGCTGATGTAAAAGCTCTCCGGGAGAGAACCGGTTGTGGCATGATGGATTGTAAGAAAGCGCTTACCGAAGCGGATGGCGATATGGAGAAAGCGGTAGAGTATCTGAGAGAAAAAGGGTTGGCTGCCGCGGAAAAGAAAGCCAGCCGGATCGCTGCGGAAGGTTTGGTCGTTTCTTTGGTAGAAGGCAACGTGGGCGTTGTATTGGAAGTTAATGCGGAAACCGATTTTGTCGCCAAAAACGAGTCTTTTGTTGAGTTTGTTAATAATGTTGCTAAGACCATTATCAAAGAGAATCCTGCGGATGTGGACGCTTTGATGGGACTTCCTTGCGTCAACACCTCTATGACGGTGGAAGAGGCGCTTCGTGATCGGATCCTGGTTATCGGTGAGAACATGAAGATCCGTCGTTTCGTTCGTTTGGAAGGGGATTTGGTGTCCTATGTCCATGGCGGCGGAAAAATTGGCGTTTTGGTAAAATTTGATACCGATTGCGCCGGAAAAGACGAATTTGCTGCGGTTGGAAAAGATATAGCGATGCAAATCGCGTTCTCCAATCCCACTTACCTGAGCCAGGATGAGGTTCCCTCTGATGTCGTAGAGAAGGAAAAAGAGATTATCCTTGCCCAGATGGAAAACGATCCCAAAATGGCGGGCAAGCCCGATAAAGTCAAGGCGGGTATCGTCAACGGAAGAATCGGAAAATATTTTGAGGAAGTTTGTCTCTTGAATCAGCCCTTCGTTAAAGAGGAAAAATTGAGCGTCGAAAAGTATATTGATGGAAAAGCCAAAGAGATGGGTGGATCTATTAAGATTACTCAGTTCGTCCGTTTGGAAAAGGGCGAAGGCTTAGAGAAGAGAGAAGACAATTTTGCCGATGAAGTGGCGAGCATGATTAAGTAAGGAATTATTTTCCGTACGGATTGAAAGCGAACGGTGTGACTGCACCGTTCGCTTTTGCGCATCCATGCAAATTAAAGCTTTTTGATGTTTTCCTTCCTTGCAAAAGCGGGCTTTATAGGCCGATAAATCCCATAACTGCGGCCTCTTTGGGGAAAAATAAAAAATGAAATGGCAAAAGAGAAATAGAGAGAAATCGAGAAAAAAGGAGAGAAAAAGAGAGAATCCCGGATATAAATTAAATAATCCGCCTTTTCCCTCTTGACAACCTTTAAAGCGCCTGTTATAATCGTATCGTTGCGTAAAGCGCGCGGGACAAATGCTCACGATTTTCTCGCGTAAATCAGGGCGGTTGATTGCGGATCGCCATTAGGAAAGGAATGTTGAATATGTCCACTTATATGCCGAAGGCGAACGAAATCAGCCGGAAATGGTATGTGATTGACGCGGCAGGAAAGCCCTTGGGACGCGTTGCCGCGAAAGCCGCGCATCTTCTTCGCGGTAAACATAAACCTACCTTTGCTCCTCATGCCGATTGCGGCGATCATGTGATCGTTGTCAATGCGGAGAAAGCGATTTTGACCGGAAACAAACTGGAGCAAAAATATTACCGTTGGCACACCGGATGGATTGGCGGCTTGAAGGAAGTCAAGTACGCGCATCTGATGAAGACCAATCCGGAAAAAGCGATGACTCTCGCGATTAAAGGTATGATCCCCGATACGGTAATCGGACGGAAGTCCCTCCGTCGGCTTAGAGTCTATAGAGGTCCCGAACACAAGAATCAGGCGCAGAAGCCTGAAGACTGGACCCTTTAATCAGCGGAAGGAGGTAACTAAAAATGTACGAATCCAAACCTTATTTCTATGGCACCGGAAGAAGAAAAAGCTCTGTTTCGAGAGTGCGCATTTACCAGGGTAGCGGTAAAATTACCATTAACGGTCGGGATATTGAAGAATATTTCGGACTGGATACTTTGAAATTGATCGTTCGTCAGCCCTTGAAATTGACCGAGACGGAAGAGAAATTTGACATCGTTTGCACCGTTGCCGGTGGTGGTGTTACCGGTCAGGCGGGCGCGATCCGTCACGGAATTTCCAGAGCGCTTTTACAGTATGACGCGGAGCTTCGTCCCATGCTGAAGAAAGCCGGGTTCTTAACTCGTGACCCGAGAATGAAAGAACGTAAGAAGTACGGCCTCAAAGCTGCTCGTCGCGCTCCCCAGTTCTCCAAGAGATAATTTATCCCGAATGGGATTGCTCAAAAACCCCGAAACTGCTACGGTTTCGGGGTTTTCCTTTTGTAACCAACCACCGACTGTGTCGGTGGAGCGGAAAAAGCTTTAGCGATGAGAAGGGACAAAAAAACTCCTTTTGGTGTAAAATAGACTTGCGGTCTGGCAACTGCAAGGAACAACAAAAGGAGGACATTCAAAAATGAATGACAAGCAGAGTTTAGCACATACAACATGGAATTGCAAATATCATATAGTGTTTGCGCCAAAATATCGGAGAAAGGTATTTTACAAGGAGAAAAGAATAGAAGTAGGAAAGATTCTGCGGATGTTATGTGAGTGGAAGAAGATAAAAATAGTAGAAGCAGAGGTGTGTCCAGATCATGTACATATGCTTGTAGAGATACCACCAAAAGTAAGCGTATCCAGTTTTATGGGTTACCTGAAGGGAAAAAGCAGCTTGATGATCTACGAAAAGTATCCGGAGCTGAAATATAAGTACCGAAACCGAGAATTTTGGTGCCGCGGATATTATGTGGATACAGCGGGAAAGAATGCAAAAAAGATAGAAGAGTATATTCGAAGACAGTTAGAAGAAGATAGGGCTGGAGAACAGCTGACAATAGGGAACTTCTAAGGAACCCGTTTACGGGTAGCAAGGAATAGACCTATGCAGGTGTCAGATCGTACCAACGCGACGTGACGCGTGGCTAGTATCATAGGGCTTTGCCCGTCGATGAAAAACCCCCGGCTCCGCCGGGGGATATTTATTTCACATAGCAAATCTTGCTTATATATTCGGATGGGAACGTTTAAAAGGAAATGCAGTCGCTGTCCTCGGAGAAATACTCGTC
>CALXGT010000044.1 GCA_944387915.1 uncultured Clostridia bacterium | reverse complement strand
GGCGTTGTGGTCGATGTCCTCCTTGGTGAGCATCTTGCGCATATCCGTCCGGCCGGAGGGGTCGCCGATCATGGTGGTGCCCCCGCCGATTAACGCGATAGGACGGTTTCCCGCCATCTGGAGCCGTTTCATCAGCGTCAACGCCATAAAATGCCCGGCGGTGAGGCTGTCGGCGGTACAGTCAAAGCCGATGTAAAAGACCGCCTTTCCGTTGTTGATCACGTCTTTGATCTCTTCTTCGTCGGTGACCTGGGCAATCAACCCCCGGCGCACCAGCTCTTCATACAAGGTCATTACGATCCTTCCTTTCTTTATTTGGGCAGAAATAAAGCCTCTACCCAATGATCATTGGGTAGAGGACGAAAAATTCGTGTTACCACCTCTACTTCACCGCGCTCTCGCGACACGCGGCCTCAGCGAGTACTGACATACTCTGACGCAATAACGGGCGCACCCGGTTTTTCCTACTCCTCTCGTTTCAAAAAAACAGCTCCGGCATGTATTCGGTCCGGTCCTTTTACGCCCTTTCACCCACCGGGCGCTCTCTGAAAAAGGATACCGGTCTTACTCTTTGCCATCTTGACCGATACCGGGATTATATCATTAAACTTCGCCTTTGTCAACCTTTCCGGGAAAGTCTCCAAAGCCTCAGCCGTCGAAGGCAATGCCTCTGGCTTCCAGCCACTGGTCGATCTCTTTTCCGACGAGCTTTTCCCCGGTGATTCCTTTGGCCTCGGGGGAAGCGAGAAAGGAGATGGTTTTATTTAGAATGGTGGGCGGCAAGACCGGCAGATGATTGTTTAAAAAATAGGCCTTTGCCCCTTTTGGCGCCATATTCGTGTCGGTAAATCCTCCCGGACAGATCACGTTTACCATAATGCCCGCGCCTTCAAGCTCTTTGGCGATGATCGCGGTCATCGCCTCCGCCCCGGCTTTGGAGGGGCCGTAAGGGATCTGCCCCGGACCGGTCATGGTCCTGGTGCTGGTGGAAACATAGACCAGACTGCCGTGTCCCTGCTTGAGCATCAGCGGGACGAACTGGCTTGCGACGGTAAAATAGCCGGTCAGATTGGTCTCGATCACCGCCCTTACCGCCTGCAGCGGTATCTGGTAAAAAGCATGGTCCGAAGGCAGGTCCTCCATCCCCGGAGCGTTGGCACCAATCCCCGCGTTGTTGACTACCATATCGAGACGGCCAAATTTCCCTTTTACCCACTCTGCCGCCCTGGCCACAGAGCCTTCGTCGGTAACGTCCATCCCAATGGCATACACGTTTCCTGCTCCCGCTAAGTCCTCTCTCGCCCGGTCAAGCTTTCTTCCTTCCCGCGCGGCAATGATCACTGTGGCGCCCTGGGTCAGCAGCTGCTTCGCCATTTCGAAGCCGATCCCGCTGGAACCTCCTGTGATCAAGGCGATATAGCCTTTCAGGTCTGTCACGTTGATTCTCCTTTCCTCTTTGCCGGATAACCAAAAAAGAGCCTTCCGGCTCTTTTTATTTTCCTTTTTTTTCTTTCCAAAAAACAGCCCCCGTCCAGATCAAAAAAGCGACGCAAAGAAGGATGACTACGCCGCAAACGCCGTAATTCCATCCGTTTATCAGGCCTCCCGCCGACCGCTTTGCCAAATAATACCCGGTCCAAAGCAGGATCAAAGCCGCGCCGCAAAACCGCCCGATATATTTCATCCTGTTTCCCCCTTTTTGGATCCGAAAAGCGCTTCGGGATATTTTCTTTAGTTTACCACATTTTCCCTGTTTTGTCGACTCTGCGCGGAAAAAATACAGGGAAAAAGCCCTCTTTCTCTGTTACCCATCAAAACGGTACCGGGATCCGGCTTTCGTCAGGTTTTCGAAATCCCCCTATTGACAAAATGGAAAGGCTCTGCTACTATGTAAACCATAATAAAAATTTAAGTTTACATAGGAGCGTTGTTTTATGAAAGCGACATCGATAGCCCGGATCGCCCTGTTTGCCGCTCTGACGGTGGTGCTGTCCCAAATTGCGATTCCCATTCCCTTTACCCCCATTCCCTTGTCGCTGAGTACCCTCGGGGGATTGACGGCGGCGTTTTGCCTTTCCGTTTCCGAAGCGTTTCTAAGCCAGCTTGTCTACCTCCTGTTAGGATTAGCGGGAATCCCGGTGTTCGCGAACTTTACCGCCACCGCGAAGATCGTGGGACCGACGGGAGGGTATTTAGTAGGGTATCTGTTTTTAGCGCTGACGGCGGCGCTTTTACTAAAAATCCTTCCTTCGTCCTTCCCCTCTTTCTTTCTCGCCTGCGCCGCGGGGACTGCCGCATGTTACCTGTTTGGAACGATATGGTATATGATCTACGCCGGCGTAGACTTCATTTCCGCCTTATCGTTTTGCGTCGTTCCTTTTCTCCCCGGCGACGGGATCAAATGCGTGGTGTTAATGGTATCGGGAAAAAAGCTACGATCTCTTTCCAAAAGAGCATCTCTTTCTCTAAACCAGTAAAAAAAGAACCTTTCGGCTCTTTTTATTTTTCCTTCTTTTCTTTCCAAAACGCAACTCCCGTCCAGATTAAAAAAGCAACGCAAAGAAGGATGACTACGCCGCAAACGCCGTAATCCCATCCGTTGATCAGGCCTCCCGTCGACCGCTTTGCCAGATAATACCCGGTCCAAAGCAGAATCAAAGCCGCGCCGCAAAACCGTCCCATATATTTCATATGGTTTTCTCCTTTCCTATTTTTCTTTGCAGGGATCTATGGCGTTTTTCTCCTGTTTCCTTACTTGCTTTGCCGGATCGCGCGGGCAACCAGGAAAAGAGAGATACTAAGAAACGGGCAAAACAGCGTCAAAAGCAAAAGCGCTTATTCGTAATCAATCCGTTCGATCTTGAAAATCACCGGTCTGGTCCCGTCGGAACAGCAAGTAATCATCTCATTTTCCTTTTTCATCCAGTCTTTCATGATAGAGCCTCCCTGCATACCGGCATAAATGTACCGGTAGATGGCGTCCCACGCTTCGGAGCAAAACGGAAGTTTGGGGCATCCCGCTACCGTATCGGGATCGCCGGTGGTTTTGACCAGCGTATTTAAGCCCACATGCAGGTAATCCTTTCTCTCCCCGTCATGGCAGAAGATAAATTCATCCCCCACATTATAACAGGAACAAACGCCGGGCGCAGAGGATACGCAATACTGTTGCTGTAATTCGGGATACAGCTTTTTATCCAAGACCGTCACTTTCACCTTATGTTTCACTTTCTTTCCATCCCTTTTAGATTCGCCGCTTTGTTTACTAATGCTATGATAACACAAAGGACACCAAAAGTCTATACGGCTTATGAATGCTGTCGCCCACCGTCAAAGATCCTTCTCTTTCTTGACAAACTCGCTTGCTTCCTTTATAATGTAGCTAACTGCTCAAGAAGAGCAAACGGAAACGTTGCCGTCTGAAGACGCGCCCTTAGGGGTAGTGCGCCTTGAGGCGGTTTTTATAATTTTAAAAGGATTCCGGCGTTACCGCCGGTGTTTTGTGGCGGAGGTGTTTTATGGAATCATTATTTCCCAAAGGAGAGCGGGTCGCTTTGGGATTTTCCGGCGGGGTGGATTCGGCGTATCTTTTGTACCGGGGGGTAGAGGAAAAAGCGGATTTTCGCGCCTACTACGTAAAAACCCCTTTTCAACCGGAGTTTGAATGGAACGACGCCAAACGGCTGGCAAAGGAATTAAACGTCCCTTTGACCACCATTTTTCTCGACATTCTTTCCGATCCTTTGGTGACGGAGAACAAAAGCGACCGCTGTTATTATTGTAAGAAACAGATTTTTGGCGCCATCGAACGCAAAGCGAAGGAGGACGGTTGTACCCTTCTCGCCGACGGGACCAACGCTTCCGACGATCCCACCGACCGTCCCGGTATGGTGGCGTTAAAGGAGCTTTCGGTGATCTCCCCTTTGCGAGACGCCGGCCTTACCAAGGATGAAATTCGCCGTCTTTCCAAGGAAGCGGGGTTATTTACCTTTGATAAACCCGCCTACGCCTGTCTTGCTACCCGGATCCCTACCGGCGAAACCATCACCAAAGAGCTGCTTTACAAAACGGAAAAAGGAGAGGACTTTCTTTTTTCCCTCGGGTTTTCCGATTTTCGGATCCGGTATTTTCGCGGCGCCGCCAAGCTCCAGTTTCCAAAAAGGGACCTCCCCGCCGTCTTGAACCGCTGGGAGGAGATCAAAAACGGACTCAAAGCCGATTATGACGAGGTCCTTTTGGACCCGTCGGGACGTTAGGAGGGCATATGGAACAGACATCCATCAAAGACCTGCTCACCGGGGTAGCGAATCAGGAGATCTCGGTAGACGAGGCGATACTGAAACTAAAAATGGAACCTTTCGAGGATTTGGGCTTTGCCAAATTGGATCACCACCGGGCTTTGCGCCAGGGAGCGGCCGAGGTCATTTACGGCGCGGGAAAGACGCCGGAACAGATCCAAAAAATCGCCCTTTCCTTCCGGGAAAAAGGCCAAAACGCCGTTTTGATTACCCGTATGGCAAAGGAAGCGGCGGACCTTTTATCCAGTGAGCCGGATTTCACCTACTATCCTCTCCCCAAGGTAGGGATTTTAGGAAGTATGCCCCCCGCGAGCGGCGTCGGAAAGATCGTCGTCGCCACTGGTGGCACCAGCGATATGCCGGTAGCCGAGGAGGCGGCCCTCACCGCCGAGGTGCTGGGAAATGAGGTGGTACGCCTCTACGACGTGGGCGTCGCGGGGCTTCACCGTCTTCTCTCCCATATGGAGGAAATCATGAGCGCCAGGGTGATTATCGCCATCGCCGGCATGGAAGGGGCGTTAGCTTCGGTGATCGGAGGACTGGCGGACTGCCCGGTGATCGGCGTCCCCACCAGCGTAGGCTATGGCACCTCCTTCGGCGGGGTATCCGCTTTGCTGTCTATGTTAAACTCCTGCGCCAGCGGCGTCAGCGTCGTCAATATCGATAACGGCTTCGGCGCCGGCTATCTGGCCAGTATGATCAACCATTTGGAGGGAAACGCATGAGAACGTTATATCTGGACTGTGGTATGGGCGCCGCCGGCGATATGCTGAGCGCCGCTTTATTGGAGCTGTTTGACGACAAAGACGCCATGCTTTCCCGCCTTCGGGACATGGGGATCCCCGGCGTACAATTGGCCGCGAAGCCATCGGAAAAATGCGGCATCCTCGGGACCCATCTTTCCGTTACGGTAAACGGCGAAGGGGAGGAAAGCGCCGATGTTTTAGAGGAGGCGTTTGCCCCCAGCCATGCTCACGAACATTCCCATGAGCACCCCCGCGACCACTCTCACCATCATTCCCATGAACACGCCCATGACCATCCCCATGAACACGCTCACGATCATCCCCACACCCACGAAACCCATAGTCATAACGGCATCAAAGAAATTCGTGCCGTTATCGAAGGGCTTTGTGTCCCCGAAAAGGTAAAGGAAACCGTTCTTTCGGTTTACAAGCGGATCGCCGACGCCGAAAGCGCCGTCCATAACCGGCCGGTGGAGGAGATCCATTTCCATGAAGTGGGAGCGTTGGACGCGGTGTTTGACATCGCTGCCGCCTGTTATCTTCTGTACGAGCTGAAGGTGGAAAAAGTGATCGTCTCCCCTGTCCATGTGGGAAGCGGAAAGGTACGCTGCGCCCACGGAATCCTCCCCGTCCCTGCTCCCGCCACTGCGCGAATCTTACAAAATGTTCCCATCTACGGCGGTCAGATCCAGGGCGAGCTATGCACCCCCACCGGCGCCGCTTTGCTCACCACCTTTGCCGATTCCTTCGGATCGATGCCGGTAATGCGGGTGGAAAAAATCGGCTACGGTATGGGGAAAAAGGATTTCCCCGCCGCCAACTGTATTCGGGCGATGTTGGGAGAGACCGAGGAAGAGAAAAACGAGATTAGCGAGCTTTGCTGTAACTTAGACGATATGACTCCCGAGGAGATCGGATATGCCCTGAACCTTTTGATGGAGGAAGGGGCGTTAGACGTCTACATCACCTCCATCGGGATGAAAAAGAGCCGCCCCGGCGTCATGCTGACCTGTATGTGTCCCACTTCGGAGAAGGAACGGTTTACCTCCCTTCTCTTCCGCCACACCACCACCTTGGGGATCCGGGAATATACCTGCCGCCGGTACACCCTAAACCGGAAGAGCGAAACCCTTTCCACCCCTTACGGTCCGGTGCGGGTAAAGACCGCCTCGGGCTATGGGATCAGTCGAAAAAAAGCGGAATACGAGGACCTGAAAAGGATTGCCGATGAGACGGGACTGTCCCTTCGGGAGATCCGAAAGCAGATCGCCCATTCCTCGCGCTTGGATGATCCAAAAGAATAAATCAAAAAGCCACCCAAAAGGGTGGCTTTTTCACACTGGCAAAAAAGCGGGAAGAGACTCTTCCCGCTTTTTATTTACGCTGTTTCGATGCTGTCGTCCGCCTGGAGATTTAACATCTTCACCGCGTCCTCTCTCATCTTATATTTCAAGATCTTACCGGCGGCATTCATAGGAAATTCATTTACAAACACCACATACTTGGGGGTCTTATGCTTCGCCATATGAGAGGAAACAAACTGCTTGATTTCCTCTTCGGTAGCGGTCTCCCCTTCTTTCAAAATGACGCAAGCCATGATCTCTTCGCCGTACTGCTTATCGGGAACGCCGATGACCTGAACGTCGGAAACCTTTTCGTGGGTGTAGATAAAGTCCTCGATCTCCTTGGGATAAATATTCTCGCCGCCGCGGATAATCATATCCTTGATCCGTCCGGTGATCTTGTAGTTTCCGTCGGGAAGCCGTCTCGCCAAATCTCCCGTATGGAGCCAGCCGTCCTTATCGATGGCAGCGGCGGTAGCTTCCGGCATCTTGTAGTAGCCTTTCATGATGTTGTAGCCTCTCGCCACAAACTCGCCGTCCACATTGTCGGGAAGATCCTCGTAAGTCTCGGGATCCACGATCTTGCATTCAACGCCGAACAGCTCTCTTCCTACCGTATTGACCCGTACCTCCATGGGATCGTCTACCCAGCTTTGGGTGCATCCGGGAGACGCCTCGGTCTGGCCGTAAACGATGGTGATCTCGGTCATATGCATTTTCTCAATGACTTCCTCCATCACCTTGATGGGACAGGGGCTTCCCGCCATGATGCCGGTGCGCATATGAGAAAAGTCGGTAGTGGGGAACAGCTCGTGAGAAAGCATGGCGATAAACATAGTGGGAACGCCATGGAACGCGGTAATCTGCTCTTTATTGATGCACTCCAGTCCCAATCTGGGAGAGAAGGCAGGAATGGGGCACATGGTCACGCCATGAGTCATAGAAGCGGTCATCGCCAGCACCATGCCGAAGCAGTGGAACATGGGGACCTGGATCATCATTTTATCCGCGGTGGACAAATCCATGCAGTCGCCGATGGCTTTTCCGTTGTTGACTACATTATAGTGGGTGAGCATAACCCCTTTGGGGAATCCGGTGGTACCGGAGGTGTACTGCATGTTGCAAACGTCGTTTTTGTTGATGGCGGCGGCCCGGCGGTACACTTCCTCCACCGGAGTATCCTTCGCCATAGCGACCGCTTCGTCCCAGGTGAGGCAGCCGTTTTGCCGGGATTCTACCGTAATGATGTTGCGAAGGAAGGGAAGGCGTTTAATGTGGAGGGGCTTTCCGGCGGTGTGGTTTTCCAATTCGGGGCAAAGCTCCTTCATGATTGCCACATAGTCCGAATCCTTGTAGCCGTCGATCATAACCAGGGTGTGGGTATCCGACTGCCGGAGTAAGTACTCCGCCTCATGAATCTTATAGGCGGTGTTGACGGTGACCAAAACGGCGCCGATTTTGGTGGTTGCCCAGAAGGTGATGTACCATGCGGGAACGTTGGTCGCCCAGATAGCGACATGGTCGCCCGGCTTTACGCCCATAGAGATCAACGCCCGAGCAAAGGTATCTACATCATCGCGGAACTCGGAATAGGTACGGGTATAATCCAGCGTCGTATAGCGGAAAGCGTACTGGTCGGGAAATTCATCCACCACCCGATCCAAAACCTGAGGGAAGGTCAAATCGATGAGCGTTTCCTTGGGCCAGATGTACTTGCCCGTTTTGCGAAGATTGTCGTACAGTTTTCTGTCACTGTGATCCTCTCCGAGATACTGCTGCATAAAGTTGATGTACTGGGGGAAGACGATGGCGGCATTCTCCAGATCCGGCGTATAGGATTTGAGCCATTCCAGAGAAATGTATCCCTCGTAGTTAATGGAACGAAGGGAGCGAACGATGCTGTCCATGGGAAGATCCCCTTCTCCCATCATCCGGTACTGGACCTTTCCGTCCACCATAACCGAATCCTTTATATGGGTATATTTAATGTAAGCGCCTAAGTTTTGCACCGTCTGCTCCGGCTGCTCTCCAAAGAAGCGGTAGGGATGATGAATGTCCCATAAAGCCGCTACCGCGTCGGAACCAACCTCATTGAGCAAATCAAACAGCCGCTTGGTATCGGCGTATTCTCCCATGGTCTCTACTAACAGCGTCACCTTTTTTTCCTCGGCATAAGGAGCTAACGCCTTTAATCCCTTTACCACAACTTCGTCGTCGATCGTGGCGCCGGGAACAATCTGGTCGTCGGCCATGACCCGGATATAGGGAGCGTTCAGTTTCTGCGCCAAATCAATATACCGCTTCAGTTCCTCAATGGTCTCCTCCTGTTTTTCCGGATACTGTAAGCTGCATCCCGTCGAAAGACAGGGAATCTCCAGACGAAGCTTCTTTAAATTCTCTACCGTCTCTCCAATATTTTCATCCAGAAAGGGTTTCGCGGTAAACGAGAAATACCCGTTTCCCAGTCCCCGCATTTCGATTCCGTCAAACCCTAAGTCCTTCGCCATCGCGTAAATATCGGACCAGGTAAAATCCGGACACCCTAATGTTGAAAAAGACAGCTTCACTTTTTATTTCCTCCTTAAAGCGCGCGCCGGAAAACAAAAAAGCTTTCGTCTCCGGCAAATTTTTGCAAGAGACGAAAGCATATACTTCCGCGGTACCACTCTTATTGGTATAAACCCACTCAACGGTATCAAAAAATACCTTCCACTGATAACGGTGGGAAACCCGTCCTGGCTTAATGACCCGAAATCCGGGCGTTCAGCCGGCCGCTCGAGGGCCAGTTACGAAAATCCGTTTACCGCCTCGCACCTCCCGGCGGCTCTCTGAAAAACGCAAGATTCGCTTATTCCCTTTCAACGCGTTTTCGATTTGAAACTACTATAGCAGAAAATAAAAAAACTGTCAAGAAGAAATTTAAAAAATTTCCAAGATCAAAAACCTCTATTTTCTTCTCGTTCGTCGGAGAAAACGCAAAATCCTCTTGAAAACAAGTACAAAAGAGAGTATAATAGCTTTGTATGCAAAAGATGACAACAGCCGACAGGGGTTTCTCTTTCGGCTTTTTTGGAGCAAGTGATGGTATATTATACGAATTCCCCCAAAGAAACCGAACAGCTCGCGCGCGCAATGGCCCAACGGCTGGTTGCCGGAGATGTAATCGCCTTCTTTGGCGGTCTTGGCGCCGGAAAAACCGCGTTTGTACGAGGGCTTTGCTCCGTTTTAGCGCCGAACGCCTTTGTGAGCAGCCCCACCTTCGCCCTGATTAATGAATATGCGGGACCGATTCCCCTCTATCACTTTGATATGTACCGGATCACCGATGAAGACGACCTTTATTCCACCGGATTTTACGATTATCTGGATCAAAACGGAATTTTGGCGATTGAGTGGAGCGAAAACATTATCTATGCGTTGCCGGAGAATCATATTGAGGTAACTTTGACTCCTTTGGGAGAAAATCGGAGAGAAATTCGTATCGAAGGAGGAAGCCGCTTTGAAAATCTTGAGTTTTGAGACTTCCGCCAAGACGGTCTCCGCGGCGATTACCGAAAATAACGTGATTCTCTCCCTTGGCTATTTAAACCGAGGCTTTACCCATTCGGAAACCCTTCTCCCCTTAGCGGAAACGGTCCTCGCTTCGGCCAAGCTTTCGTTAAGCGAAATGGACGCTTTGGCGGTCTGTAAAGGTCCCGGCTCCTTTACCGGCCTTCGCATTGGGATCAGCGCCGTTAAGGGATTGTGTCAAGGGCTAAGTAAGCCTTGCGTCGGCGTCTCCACATTAGAAGCGATCGCCTATAACTACCGGGGGCTTTCCGCCGTAGTCGCCGCGGTGATGGACGCCCGAAGGGATCAGGTATACGGCGCTCTGTTCGAGGTAAACGGGAAAGATCCCATCCGCCTCACTGAGGACGCCGCTCTTTCTGTGGAAGAGCTGAAAAGCCAAATTTATGCCATCGGTAAGCCGGTTACTTTAGCGGGAGACGGCGCTCTCCTTTGTTTTGAGCGGCTCAAAGAGACGGAAAACGTCCTTTTGGCGCCTCCTCTTTTACGGTTTCAAAACGCCGCGAGCGTAGGTTTCGCGGCGGAAAAATACCCGTTGATTTCTTGTGAAGAACTGATGCCCTCCTATCTGCGCCTGTCCCAGGCGGAGCGGGAGCGGCTCGCCAAAGAGAAAGGATGATTGGATGATTGCCCTTGCCAGTGACCATGGCGGTTTTCAATTGAAAGAAGCGATTAAAGCGCATTTGGAAGAACAAAATATCCCTTACAAGGACTTTGGTTGCCAAAGCGAAGCTTCCTGCGACTATCCGGATATGGCCTACCCGGCCTGCAAAGCGGTAGTAAACGGAGAATGTGAAAAAGCGATTTTGTGCTGTGGCACCGGAATCGGGATGTCTATGGCCGCGAACAAAGTGAAGGGAATCCGGGCGGCGGCATGCTCGGACTATTTCTCCGCCAAATATACAAGACTCCATAACGACGCGAACGCTTTATGTTTAGGCGGACGGGTTGTGGGCGTAGGGCTCGCCTTCGAGCTTTGCGACGTCTTTCTTTCTACCCCCTTTGAGGGTGGACGCCATAGCCGGCGCATCGAAAAACTGACCGAAATCGAAAATAAATAACCGCGGATCCCCCGCGAAATACAGGAGGTAACATTATGCCAGCACCTTTGATTTTAGACCACCCCCTCATTAAACACAAAACCTCTCTTTTGAGAGACAAAAACACCGGTTCCAAGGAATTCCGGGAGTTGGTAAGCGAGATTGCCACATTGATGTGCTATGAGGCGACGAGGGATCTCCCGTTGCAGGAAGTGGAAATTGAAACGCCGGTGGCCATAGCCAAAACTCAAGTCATCAGCGGAAGAAAGATGGCGTTCGTCCCGATTTTACGGGCGGGACTTGGTATGGTAGACGGTATGCTGACGTTGGTTCCGGCGGCGAAGGTAGGGCATATCGGACTTTACCGCGACCCCGATACCTTCCAGCCTCAGGAATACTACTGCAAGCTCCCCTCGGACATC
>CALXGT010000043.1 GCA_944387915.1 uncultured Clostridia bacterium | reverse complement strand
GGTGGCGGGCTGCGACGAAGAAAAAGAAGAGTTGAAAGAGATTGTGGACTTTTTGAAATATCCCAAAAAGTTTAATGATCTGGGCGCAAGAATTCCCAAAGGCGTTTTGCTGATGGGGCCTCCCGGTACCGGTAAAACCTTGCTTGCGAGAGCGGTAGCGGGAGAAGCGGGCGTCCCCTTCTTCTCCATTTCCGGTTCCGATTTCGTGGAGATGTACGTCGGCGTCGGCGCGTCTCGTGTTCGGGATTTGTTTGAACAGGCAAAGAAAAACGCGCCGTCTATCATTTTTATCGATGAGATCGACGCGGTAGGCCGTCATCGGGGCGCCGGTTTAGGCGGCGGCCACGATGAACGGGAGCAGACGTTAAACCAGCTTTTGGTAGAGATGGACGGTTTCGGTTCCAATGAGGGCATTATCGTTATCGCCGCTACCAACCGGCGGGATATTTTAGACCCGGCGCTTTTGCGTCCCGGACGATTTGACCGGCAGATTGTAGTAAATCCCCCCGATGTCAAGGGACGGGAAGAGATCTTAAAAGTCCATTCCCGCAACAAGCCTTTGGGCTTTGATGTGGATCTTTCGGTGATCGCCAAATCCACCGCCGGCTTTACCGGCGCCGATTTGGAGAACCTGATGAACGAGGCGGCGCTTTTGGCGGCGAGAAAAGGAAGAAAAGCCATCACCGAAAAGGATATCGAAGAGGCGACCATTAAAGTGGTAGCCGGTCCGGAGAAGCGGTCCCGGGTTGTGGTGGAACGGGATAAGCGGATTACGGCTTTCCATGAGGCCGGCCACGCGGTTGCCACCTACTATTGCCCCACCCAGGACCCGGTCCACGAAGTTTCCATCATTCCCAGAGGAATGGCGGGTGGATACACCATGTCTCTTCCGGAGCAGGATAAGAGCTACCGCGGAAAGAAAGAAATGACGGAAAACATCGTGACCCTTTTAGGGGGACGCGTAGCGGAGCAACTGGTTTTGGATGATATTTCTACCGGCGCTTCCAACGATTTGGAGCGGGCAACCAAGCTCGCCCGGGCAATGGTGACCCGATACGGTTTCAGCGAAAAGCTGGGGCCGGTGGTGTATGGGCAAGACGAGGGAGAAGTTTTCCTCGGTCGGGATTTAAACCATACCCGCAACTACTCCGAGGAGATCGCGTCCCAGATTGACAGCGAGATCCGGGAGATTGTGGAAAACGGGTACGAGGAAGTAAAGACCATTTTGTCGGAACATATGAATCAGCTTCATTTGGTAGCCGAATATCTTTTTGAAAACGAGAAGATCACCGGCGCTAATTTTAAAGATCTCATGGAAGGAAAGCTTTCCTTTGTTCCGGAAAATCCCTATGATCCGGCTCGGTTCCCGAAAAAGCCCGAGGAAACTTCCTTGGAGACGAAGGATGTTCCTGAAAAGGAAGATTCTGACGGTGAGGAGACCGGGGAATCACTCTGATGGGTATTCGGCGGATTCTGTAGTCATTTCTTCAGATCCTTCTTCGGCGCTAACTCCTGTCGCCCGTTCAATATACCGGACGCCCCGGATGTGGATACCTCGTATCTCTTCGTAGTTATAGGTGGCGAGAGGACGGCAAAGGGCGTCGTTGTCATGGGAAGCAATGAGGATTTTTTCCGGGTCACCGGAAGGATCCGGATGGGTGACTAATACCGTATGATTGTATTCGCTCCGGTTTTTTAACCGGAGCTGAATTACATCTCCCTTTTTGAGGGCGGACAAAGGCGCTTCGGCGCCATAGGGACCTGCGCCTAAATTTTCGGTAAGAAACCGATATAGATATACCACGCCCGTCCAGGATGGCGCGCGGTCGTTGAGATCGATGTAATACCAGCCGAAGGTGGGGGTAAAATTCATCACTCCGCTTCCGGCGTAGATGGATTGGGAAACAAAATTGGTGCAGTCCCCGCCGATGTCGTCAAATTGGTAGTAGCGGGGATTTCGGCGGTATGCCCAGTAGGTCGCATAGTTGACTGCCGCATCTCGATTGTAAGGAACGGTAAGCAGTTGATATTGTGGCATAAGACCCCTCTTTTCTTTTTTTGATATCCTATTTTATGAGAAGGAAAAAAGAGAGGTTCCTGGAAAATTGTTGTTTTTGGAGAGAATTCCTATGGAAAAAATAAAGGAACTGTATCATCGGTACCGGGAACTTTTGATGTACCTTATTTTCGGCGTGCTGACTACCGTAGTCAATTACGTCTGCTATCTGTTGGCGGCGCCGTTTTTTTCGACCACCACCTTACCGGTGATTCTTTCGTGGTGTGTCGCGGTAGCTTTCGCTTATGTCACCAATCGGGTTTTTGTTTTTCGCTCTCGCTCCAAAGGGCGGGAAACGGTAAAGGAAGCGGCCTCTTTTGTGGGCGCGAGACTTCTTTCCGGAATCATGGACGTTTTGTTTATGGCAATTTTCGCCGATTGGCTGGGCTTTAACGATAAGCTGATGAAGCTCGTCTCCAATGTGTTTGTCGTCATCTTCAATTATATCGCCAGTAAGCTGTTTGTGTTTAAAGGAAAGGAAAAAAACCGTGAAGGATGAGCATTTAATCGAGCGGAAAGTCTCTTCCCGAGAGATCTATCGGGGCAAGGTCGTGCATTTAGTGGTAGACGACATTCTCCTTCCGGACGGAAGGCCCTCCAAACGGGAGGTGGTTCGTCATGTCGGCGCCGTTGGGGTTCTTCCCCTTTTGGACAACGGGGATGTGCTTTTGGTCCGCCAGTACCGGTATCCTTTCGCAGAAGTGCTAAAGGAGATCCCCGCGGGGAAACGGGACCCGGGAGAAACCGCGGAGGCGTGCGGCCGAAGGGAGCTTTTGGAGGAGACCGGCGCCAAAGCGGAACAGCTGATACCGTTAGGGTCCATCTACCCTACGCCAGCGTATACCGACGAGGAAATTGTCCTTTTTCTCGCCACCGGATTAACTTTAACGGAAGCGCACCTGGACGAAGGAGAATTTGTGGAAGTGATTCGCTGTCCTCTTAAAGTGCTGGAACAGGAGGTCATGGAAGGAAAAATTCGGGATGCGAAAACGGTAACCGCAATTTTAAAGGTGTGTCAACTGAAACAGCAGGAAAAATAGCAGCGATTCATAAAATATTTACACTTTTTCTTTGACAATTCCCGTTTTGCATGATAAAATTGTTACATTGTCTATAAATCTCCTTGCAAAGGGAGCGAATACAATTAGAGAAGGGGTAATTACCGATGAAAATGCAGGTTCTTTACGTCGAGAAAAAAGAAGGCGTACAGGGAAATCCGGAAATCATCGCGGAAAAGATTTCCAGAGAGTTCAAATGCAAGAGCGATAAGATTCCTCCCGCTTATCCTTGCGATAACGAGCGGTTGGTTTTCCTTATTTACGAGGGTTACGGAAAGCTGGACAAGCGGTTGATTAGCTTTTGTAAGGACCTTTCCACGGCGAGAGCGTCCAACGTTGCGTTGATTTCGCTGACCGCGGACGGCAGCGCCCAGGTTGGCGAGCTGGAAGGAATCTTTAAAGCCAATGGCATCAACATTGCCGCTACCAAGGGAATCCAAGTGAAAAAAGGTTTGTTTGGCGCCGCGAAGGTGCATGACGACCAGGCTAATGAAGCTGTGGAATTTTCCAAGAAGGTTGTTTCCGAGTATTTTGAGCATGCCTAATGCGTCAAAAAACCCACCAAGTTCTTTGGTGGGTTTTCCTTATTCTACCGTTTGTTGAATCGCGTTTTCCCAATGTTGGTGGAAAACTCTGTGAAAAGTGTGGAAAAAGGAGAAAGAAATCCGCTTTTTCGACCTTTAACCGGTGAAAAACTGCAAAATAAGTTTCCTCCTTTTGCACTATACGGTGAGTAAAGAAAAGGAGACGGCGGATTTCCTTGAAATAACGGGAAAAAAACCCGGGTTTTCCCCAAAAAACAGTTGACAAACGGGAAAACCTTGACTATAATAAGCTTTGTGGCATTATGAGGTGTCGAGATGAGAATGGATTGTCAATCCCTTTTTGATGTGATCGGGGAGAAAAAAGCCTTTGATCTATCCCTTGATTTCGGAGAAGAAGAGCTGTACGGACGGTTCCCTTTTGTAACGCCGGTAGAGGTGAACGGTGAGATCGAAAACCGGGCTGGAGTGGTGAAGCTGGTTTTCCATGTGAAATTTCGCCTGTCTCTTTGCTGTGATCGCTGCTTAAAGGAACTGGAACGGGATTTTTCCTATTCCTTTGCTCATACGCTGGTGCGCAGTCAAAATACTGACAGCGACGAGTATGTGGTTTGTGAAGACGGCTTTTTGGACCTGCGGGAATTGACCCGGACCGATTTGCTCTTGGAATTGCCGGTGAAAATCCTTTGTTCCCCGGATTGTAAAGGGCTTTGCCCCCACTGTGGAACCGATCTCAACGTTGGCAGCTGCGAATGCGAAAAAAAGGAAATTGACCCGAGGCTTGCGCCTTTGAGTCAGTTGCTTTCATAGACCGAAAGGTTAGATTAAGGAGGTGCAGTCATGGCAGTACCGAAGAGAAAAGTATCCAAAGCGAGAAGAGACAAGAGACGTTCCAATGTATGGAAGCTTTCCGCTCCCGCTTTTTCGAAATGCACCCAGTGCGGCGAATTGAAAGCGCCCCATAAGGTTTGCGGAAACTGCGGTTATTACAAAGGCGTAGAAGTCATCCATAAGGAAGGCTGATCATTGATTTTGGGTTTCGCAAAAGGAACAGCTTGCACCCGATAGAGCATCTTAGGCTTTATCGGGTTTTTGCTTGTCTGGCGGGAAAGGAGGGAACCATGGGTGTTATTATTAGCGGCGTAGAGGAAAAAAGCCCCGCGCAAAAAGGAAAAATAAAACCGGGAGACACTCTTTTGGCAATCAATGGGCACGAAATTTGCGACGTTTTGGATTATCGGTTTTATCTGGCGGAGGAAAAGCTTTTGCTCACCGTCAAGACCCGGTCCGGGGAAACGCGTTTGGTTCGCATCCGCAAGGATCAGTACGCCGATATCGGGCTTTTGTTCGATTCCTATTTGATGGATGCGCAGCGGCACTGTAAAAATCACTGCATCTTTTGCTTTATTGACCAGATGCCGCCGGGGATGCGGGATACTCTCTATTTTAAAGACGACGACGCCCGGATGAGTTTCCTTTATGGGAATTATATTACTTTAACCAATCTTTCCCGACGGGAAATTGATCGGATTAAAGAGATGCACATTTCCCCCATTAACATTTCCGTCCATACCACCAACCCCCAGCTTCGGGTGCGGATGATGAAAAATCCGGCGGCGGGAGAAGTTTTATCCTTGCTGCGGGAATTTGCCGACGCCAAAATCAAAATGAACGCCCAGCTGGTTTTGTGTCCCGGCATCAACGACGGAGAGGAACTAAAGAGAAGCCTACGGGATCTTCAAGCCTATGTCCCCTCTTTGCAAACGGTTTCCTGCGTGCCTGTGGGATTGACCAAATACCGGGAAAATCTGGAGCCGCTTGCCCCGTATGACCAAAAGGGCGCGGCGGAGACATTGGATTTGATCGAAGAGGCGGCGGAAAGCTGTTATCAAAAAACGGGAGAACGGGTTTTCTACGCCGGCGACGAATTTTACCTTTTGGCAAAGCGGCCCATCCCCGAAGCGGAATATTACGGCGAGTTTTCCCAGCTGGAAAACGGCGTAGGAATGATGGCTTTGTTTCGGGATCAGTTTTTGAGCGCGCTTCCTCTCTTTGATAGGAAGGATGTCCCAAGACCGGTGACTATCGCTACCGGAAAGCTGGCGGCGCCCTTTTTGGAAGAGCTGATCCATATTGCCCGGGAAACCTTTCCCGGTATCCGCGCCACCGTCTACCCCATTGAAAACGAATTTTTCGGACCGCTGATTACCGTGGCGGGGCTGATTACCGGGGGAGATCTGATGCGGGGGCTTGCGGGAAAACAGCTGGAGAAGACCTTGCTGTTTCCCGACGCTATGATAAAATTTCACAGCGATGTCTTTTTGGACGACGTTTCCATCCCCCAGGTGGAGGAAGCGCTCAACGTCCGGGTGAACCTGATAGAAAACGACGGCGCCGCTTTTTTGGAAGCGCTGTTTGAGGAAAGAAAGGAGTGACAATATGGCGAAACCTGTGGTTGCGATTGTAGGACGCCCCAATGTGGGAAAGTCTACCCTGTTTAATAAACTGGTGGGAAAGCGTCTTTCCATCGTCGAGGACACCCCCGGCGTCACCAGAGACCGGATCTATGCCGAATGTGAGTGGCAAAATCGGAGCGTGATGCTGGTGGATACGGGAGGCATCGAGCCTTATTCCGACGACGTCATTTTATCGCAAATGCGCCGCCAGGCGGAAGTGGCGATCCAGACCGCCAGCGTCATCATCCTGGTTACCGACCTCAAAGCGGGCGTTACCGCCAACGACGTAGAGGTTTCCCAGATGCTGCTCAAAAGCGGGAAACCGGTGGTGCTTTGCGTCAATAAAGTGGACTCGGTAGGCGAAGTGCCTCCGGAATTTTACGAGTTTTACAATTTGGGATTAGGGGATCCTATTGCCGTTTCCTCGGTCCATGGCCACGGTACCGGCGATCTTTTGGACGCCGTCTTCTCCCTTCTTCCCCAAGAGGATACCGACCCTTATGATGAGGACGTGATCCGGGTAGCGGTGATCGGAAAACCCAATGTGGGCAAATCCTCCCTCATCAACCGGTTAGCCGGGGAGGAGCGGGTGATTGTTTCGGATATTGCCGGAACCACGAGAGACGCGGTAGATACCCCTATTGAAAATGAATACGGAAAGTTCGTTTTTATTGATACCGCCGGCATTCGGAGAAAATCCAAGGTGCTGGAGAACATTGAGCGGTACAGCGTCCTTCGCGCCTATATGGCGGTGGACCGGGCGGACGTCTGCGTGATCGTGATCGACGCCACCGAAGGCTTTACCGAACAGGACAGCAAGGTGGCGGGCTATGCCCACGAGCAGGGAAAAGGCTGTATCGTGGCGGTCAATAAATGGGACGCGATCGAAGAGAAGACGGATAAGACCATGAAGGAGTTTACCGATCAGCTGAAAACGGATTTCAGCTTTATGAGTTACGTTCCCTTTTTGTTCATCTCCGCACTCACCGGTCAAAGGGTCCATAAACTTTACGAGATGATCTGCTCGGTAGCGGAGAAAAACGCCCTTCGGGTAACTACCGGCGCGCTCAATGATCTTCTCGCCTACGCAACTGCCAGAGTCCAGCCTCCCTCCGATAAAGGAAAACGGCTTAAAATTTACTATATGACCCAGGCTTCTACCAAGCCGCCCACGTTTGTCGCTTTTGTCAATCGAAAAGAGCTGTTCCATTTTTCTTACCAGCGGTATTTGGAAAACCAGATCCGGGATACGTTTGACCTGACCGGGACGCCGATACGCTTTCTGGTGCGGGAACGGGATCGGAACGACGCGTAATTTTCTGAAGGAGCTGTGGGTATGTTGGAGGTAGTTGCGGCTATAGGCGCCGCTTTGTTTTCTTATTTTTTTTGCAGTGTCAATTATGCGATCCTCATGGGAAGATGGTTCGCGAAGGATGATATCCGGGATCATGGAAGCGGTAACGCGGGAATGACCAACGTTTTACGAACCTACGGAAGCCTTCCCGCCATATTGACGTCGATCGGCGATTTTTTTAAAGGCGCCATTTCGGTATGGGTGGGCGTGTATTTGCTAAACCTGGCCTTCGATCCCTTTCCCGTGTGGGGCTACTATTTGATTTTGATTCCCGGACTTTTGGGACATTGCTTCCCCGTTTACTACGGCTTTCGCGGCGGAAAAGGGGTCATGGTCTGCGCCGGAATGATTTGTGTGATGGATTGGCAGGTGCTGTTGGCCATTTTGGGAATCTTTTTGGTGGTTACCCTTTTTTCCCGTTACGTCAGCCTGGGATCCATTTGCGCCGCCGTGGGATTTCCCGTTTCTACTTTGCTTTTGGGATTGCTGCGAGGGAGCGGGGAAACCCTTTGGTGGGATACCGTCTTAGCGGCTATTGTAGGCGGGATTGTCGTTTTTTTGCATCGGGGGAATTTGGTTCGGCTGATCCAAAAAACCGAACGAAAAATTTCCATTGGAAGGCGAAGATAAGAAAAGAAACCTTTTGGCAATAGAAAATTTTCATTTTTTTCTTTGCTTTTTCGTTGACAAACCGTTTTTTTGGGGTATAATGAGAATGATATTAAATATTGTTTTTTTTCTATAAATAAGAAACGGAATCAGGAAGATGGGAGGAATATAATGAACAAGCTTACTCTATTCAGCGTCCTTTGTGAAGAACAACGGAAGCTGACCCGGTTATGCCTGTTTCGTTGTCTGAAGAAGGAAAAGATTCATTACGGACAGATTTCGGTGCTCTTGGCATTGAAAGGGAACGACGGTTGTAATCAATGCTTTTTGGCGGAGCTTTTGGAAGTCAGCCGGGCGTCGATCGGCGTTTCGCTGCGGCGGATGGAGAAATCGGGACTGGTTCGTCGGGAAACGGATCGGAAAGATACCCGATACAACCGGGTGTATGTGACGGAAGAAGGAAAAGAGGTTTTGAAGCGGGCGGAAGCCGCGGTAGAAGAGGTTTCCCGGCGTACGCTTAAAGGATTTAGTGATGAGGAAATTTCTTCTTTCCTGTCTATGATGGAGCGAATGAACGCAAATTTGAAAGAGACCAAAAAAACATTGTAATGAAAGCCCTCCGAAAATGGAGGGCTTTTTACTTGCGAGGGTGTTATGAACCGGATTTTGCTGCGCTGTCCTCTTTTGTTGATGGGAGCGACTTTTCTCTTTTCCTTTTTGCTGTCCGGACTTTCCGTCTGGGTGGCGGGCGTTTTGCTGTTGCTGTTCTTTTTAGGACTTTTGTGTTTGGCTTTTCGAAAGCCTTTTTCGGCTCGGGCGGCCGCCATCATGCTGTTGGGAATGCTTGCGGCGGTAATCGCTCCATATTATTCCTACCGGGATACGCTCCTCTTATCCCAATACGGCGGTAAGACGGAGACGTTTTTCTTTACGGTGACCGACGCTTCTTTCGACAGCGAGGAAAGCCGTTACATCGTAAAGACCAAAGATGGCTTTTCTCTGTCCTTAACGGGAAGCAGCGAATGGATGTTACAGCGCGGGGAACGGGGCGCCGGGGTGGTTTCGGTTTATGAGGATAGTCCCTACCTTTATTTTCGCGGGCAGGGCGTTTCCCTGTCGGGACGGCTTTTGTCTTTTGAGGCGACGGCCTCTCCCCCATTTCTGGAAACGGTTCTTTCTAAACTGCGCTATCATTGGACGGCGGCGCTCCACACCGTCTTTCTAAACGAGGAAGCGGCGATTTTGTCGGCGATGCTTTTGGGAGAGCGGGAACGGATCGACGATATTGTTTCCGACGCCTTTTCCCTCGCCGGCTTTAGCCATATCCTCTGTGTATCCGGCTTGCATCTCTCTTTAATTTTGCAGGGACTTCGGAAAGTGTTGAAAAAATGGATTTTCAATCCCCGCGTTTTAGAAATTATTAGCCTTTCCACCTTATTTTTCTACTTGCTGTTGATTGGATCTCCGCCGAGCGCCGTTCGCGCTTTCTTTATGGCGGCGTCCACCGGTGTGGGGCGCATTTTGGGGAGCGATACCGTTGCGGAAAATTCTTTGGGCGGCGCGGTTTTGATTATGACGCTTTTTTCTCCTTCCCTTTGTTACAATGTGGGATTTTTGCTTTCTGTCGCTTCTGTTTTTGGCATTGCCGTTTTGGGACCTCGGATTTCCCTTCCGCAAGGAAAAATCGCTTCCTCCTTTCGCTCTTCCCTCGCCGCTTCGGTAATGACCTTCCCTATTTTGGCTTTGTCTATGGGTTACCTTCCCCTTTTGTCTCCCGTGGTGAATATAGGCGCCGTTTTTCTGACCGCGCCTATTCTGGTAACCGGTTTCTTTGCCGCGTTATTTTCCGGGACCGGCCTTTCTATTCCCTTTGCTTTTGTCGCAAAAGGGTTGATCGGCGTGTTGACCTGGGGAGCGGAAATGTTAAAGGAAAGCAAGGCGCCTCTCCTTCCTTTGGGGAAAGGGTTGGTACTTGGCTTTTCCGCGGCGGCGTTCGCCCTCTTTTTATTCAGTTTCCTTCTAAGGAAGAGAAAGCGCCTGATACGTTGCCTTTGCGCGTTTATCTTTTGCTTCGGATTGCTGGCGGGCGAGCTTTCCACGGGAAATTCCATGTATACTTACACCATTTCGGGCGAATACGGAAACACGTTCATATTTTCCCGGGGACGGGAATGTATCATCGTAGGGATGGCGAAGGGAAACGGCGTTGAAACCGTTCGCTTTCTTCGCTCCCATGGCATAGATACGGTGGACGCGCTTATTTTGCCGGATGAAGGGAGAGATGTGAGCGCCGACGCTCCTCTTTTTGCGTCCCGGATGCCGGTGGAGCGGCTCATCGCTGTAAAAGGAAACAGCACCGCCGCGGCGTCTTTGTACGCAAAGGAAACCGACGCCTTTTTTCGAGGGGAATATCTCTTTTTCGGGGGAACGTTGTCCCTTTATCCTTTAAAGGAAGGCGGTCGGGTAGAGATTATGACTCAAAATGAAAGATACATCGTAACGGACGTTTCCGATCCCCTCCCCTTGTCCCAGGGAACCGCACTCTTTTACAATCCATAAAAATGTGGTATGATAAGAAAAAAGCTTTGAAGAAGGAACGATATATGCCCATTTTAAACGACAGCCGTTTTTTTCAAGAATGTAAGGAAGGCCTTTTGCCGCCGGTAGCCGTTTTTTACGGGAGCGAACGCTACCTTTTGGACAAAGCAGTGGAGCTTTTGGCCCAAAGAGCGGTAGACGGCGCTTCTCGGGATTACTTCTTTCGCCGTTTCGACGGCGCGAATGTGGATTTGGATCAGTTTTGCGCCGAGGTGGAGGAGCTTCCTTTGATGGCGAACCATAAATGCGTGCTGTTGTCCAACTTTTCTCCCGACAAAGCGCCCAAAGAGACAACGGAACGTATCCTGTCCCTGATAGCGGACCCCAATCCATCCACTGTTTTGATTATTACTGTTCCCGGGGAAATTTCCGCTAAAAAATCCGCGAAACTGCGGAAGCTTCGGGACGCGGGAGCGAAAACCGGCGTCAGTGTGGAATTCCTTCCCCGTTCCGGTAGGGATTTGATCGCGTTAGTGGCAAAGGAAATTCGGGAAAACGGCGGAAAGATTTCCGACGCTACCGTTCGTTTTTTGATCGAATACTGCGGAGAAGATATCAAGACGCTCCTTTCGGAAGGGGAGAAACTGGTAGATTTTTGCGCCGGCCGGGAGATTACCCGGGAGGATGTGGAGACTGTAACCCATAAAAGCCTCGAGGCGAAGGTATTCGATTTGTCTCGGCATCTTTTGCGGCAAAATGGAGCGGCGGCTTTTTCCCTGCTGCGGGATCTGCTGTTGCTAAAAGAAGAGCCCATCGCCATACTGGGAGTGCTCAATATGGCGTTTATTGATTTATACCGGGCGGCGGCGGCCAAAAAGGAAAATCGCCCGGTGGAGGAGCTTATCGCTTCTTTCCCTTACAAGGGAAAAGAGTTTCGTGCGAGGAACGCCTATCGGGACTGTGGAAAAAGGCCCCTTTCGATTTACCGGGAAATTATTTTTCTGCTGGCGGAAACCGACAGAAAGTTAAAAAGCGCCCCCGGGGATCGGGCGTTGTTTTTAGAAGAGGCGCTGGCGGAAATTTTAATGCGGCTGAAAGGATATGGATATGAAGCGGTTGGATATTCCCATCGCCGTGGAGGGAAAGTATGATGTGATGCGGTTAAAGGAGGAAATTGACGGCACAATCATCCCCTTAGACGGCTTTCGGATTTATAAAGACAAGGAAAAGCTTTCCCTTTTGCGCCGTCTCGCGAAGGAGAAGGGGCTGATTATCCTGACGGACAGCGACAGCGCCGGTTTCCAGCTAAGGAATTTCCTCCGTTCCACCCTTTTTGACGGAGCCCTTTACCACGCCTACATTCCCGATGTTTACGGAAAGGAGAAACGGAAACGCCTTCCCGGCAAAGAGGGAAAGATCGGTGTGGAGGGGATGTCTGCCGATATTTTGATACAGGCGTTGGAGAAAGCGGGGATTTTTCTCTCCCAAGGGGAAAAAAAGGAGCCGATTACCTCGTTCGACTTGTTTTCCCTTGGGTTTAGCGGCGCGCCGGGGGCGGAAAAGCGCCGAAAAAATTTACTGAAGCGGCTGTCTCTTCCCGAGCGGATGACCACCAAAGCCCTTTTGCCGGTTTTGAATTTGTTGTATACCAAGGATGCGTTTTTTGCTTTGGCGGAAAAGATGGAAAACGGGGAGGATGAGGAGTAGCCTTATGGCTGCTCTTTTTCTTTTGAATGTTTATACAGTGTTTCTGAAAAAAAGGGGGATTTCTTGAAAGACGGTGTTAATATTTTCTTGACATTGTTCACAAAAAGTTATAAAATAGCAATGTTAGCGTATCAGCACAGGCTTTGCGCTTTTAGGATATACGGCGGAGTTGATTTCGCCCAAAAAACCGCCGTTTTCGGAAGAGGCGGCTTTTGCTTTTACGGGAGTGTGGTCATCCCCCGGCCTTAGGGATGTTGCGCTCATTCAACAAATTTCGCATTTTTGCGCCGAAGAATAAAAAATAATGTAAAGGAGGAATCGAATGGATTTAGTAAGCATCGGCATGGTTATTCTGTACTGTGTTATCGCTTTTGTTGTCGCTGCTGTTGTTTTCGGCATAGTTGCTTTTAAAATAGGCGTTTCCTATCGAAAGAAGATCGCGGAAGCGGAGATCGGTTCTGCGGAGGAACAGGCCAGGAAGATTGTCAATGACGCTTATCGTTCGGCGGAAACCAAAAAGAAAGAACTTTTGGTGGAAGCGAAAGAAGAGATTCATAAGCTTCGCAACGAAGCGGATAAGGACATTAAGGAGCGCAGGAGCGAAGTCTCCCGCCAGGAACGGAGAATCCAGCAAAAAGAGGAGTCTTTGGATCGAAAGCTGGATCAGATTGAGAAAAAGGAAGAAACCATCCAGGAAAAAGACCGCCAGATCAGCGAAAAACTGGAAGAGGCGGAGATTATTAAAAAGAGCCAGATCGACCAGCTGGAGCGGATCTCCGGCTACACCGCGTCCCAAGCGAAGGAACAGCTTTTGGAGAGCTTGGAGGGAGAACTGGCACACGAAAAAGCGATTAAAATCGCCAATTATGAATTACAATTGAAAGATGAGGCGGAGGAAAAAGCGAGGGAGATTATTTCCCTTGCCATCACTCGCTGCGCCGCCGATCATGTGAGCGAAGCTACCGTTTCGGTGGTGAATCTTCCCAACGATGAGATGAAGGGCCGGATCATCGGACGGGAAGGAAGAAATATTCGGACGTTGGAGACCTTAACGGGAGTGGATCTCATTATCGACGATACGCCGGAGGCCATTACCCTTTCCTGTTTCGATCCGGTGCGCCGGGAAGTCGCCCGTATCGCCCTGGAGCGGTTGATTGCCGATGGAAGAATCCATCCCACCCGCATCGAGGAAGCGGTGGAAAAGGCGAAACGGGAAGTGGAGCAAAAGATGAAAGCCGAAGGCGAGCGGGCCATGATGGAAACCGGCGTCCACGGAATTCATCACGAGCTGGTGAAGCTGCTGGGACGGCTTTGCTATCGGACGTCCTACGGACAAAATGTTTTGGATCACTCTATCGAGGTTTCCCACTTGGCGGGGATTATGGCGGCGGAGCTTGGCGTCGACGTTATGTTAGCGAAACGGGCGGGCCTTCTCCACGACATCGGAAAAGCCCTAAGCCACGAAATTGAAGGCTCCCACGTTCAAATCGGCGTGGATCAGTGCCGCAAATATAAGGAAAGCGCCCAGGTAATTCATGCGATTGAAGCGCACCATGGAGATGTGGAGATTAAAACCACCGTGGCGGCTTTGGTCCAAGCGGCGGACGCCATTTCGGCGGCACGTCCCGGAGCGCGGAGAGAAAATCTGGAGAATTATATTAAACGGCTGGAGCGGTTGGAAGAAATTACATCTTCTTTTGAAGGCGTGGAGAGCTGTTACGCGATCCAGGCAGGACGAGAAATTCGAGTTATCGTCAAACCGGAGGTTATCAAAGACGACGATATGGTGCTGCTTGCCAGAGAAATTGCCGTGAAGATCGAAGCGGAGTTGGAATATCCCGGGACCATTAAGGTTCATATCCTTCGGGAAAGTCGGGCTGTGGATTTCGCAAAATAAGGAAAAGAGCGGCGCCCTTTGGGGAACCGCTCTTTTTTGGGGAAAGGAGGCGTGCTCTTGTACGCAAAACTTAAAAGCGCGGGACTGTTTGGCATGAACGCCTATCTCGTGGATGTGGAGATGGATATGGCGAGAGGACTTCCCGCCTTCGATATCGTGGGACTTCCCGACGCAGCCGTAAAGGAAAGCAAGGACCGGGTGCGGGCGGCGGTGAAAAACTGCGGTTATGAAATGCCGGTTCAAAAAATTACCGTCAATTTGGCGCCCGCCGATCTTCGGAAAGCGGGTCCCCTTTACGACCTTCCCATCTTTCTCGCTCTTTTAGTGGCGTCCCATCAGCTTACCCCTACCGTTCCTATGGAGAAAAGCGTATTTATCGGGGAACTGACTTTAAACGGCGCGGTTCGGAAAGTACAGGGGATTTTGCCTATGGTAATTGCGGCAAAGGAAGCGGGGATGGAATCCGTTTTTGTTCCCGCGGAAAACGGGAAAGAAGCATCCGCCGTCAAAGGCATTTCGGTTTACGGAGTCCAAAACGCTTTGGAGATTGCCGATTATGTGGCGGGGCTTCGGGAGCTTCTTCCCCTCGAGCCACTCTTCTTTTCTCCCCGGGCGGAACAGGGGCTTCCCGACATGTCCGAGGTATTGGGACAGGATTTCGCGAAGCGGGCGTTAGAGATCGCGGCGGCGGGAAAACATAACGCTTTGCTCATTGGGTCCCCGGGATCCGGCAAGAGCATGCTCGCCAAACGGTTCCCCTCGATTTTACCGGACATCACCTTTGAGGAAGCCATTGAAACCACCAAAGTGCATTCCATTGCCGGTGTCCTCTCCCCCGAGGAACCGATTTTGACCCACCGGCCCTTTCGCGCGCCCCACCACACCGTTTCTCCCGCGGGGCTTTCCGGCGGTGGCAGCATTCCCCGTCCCGGAGAGATTTCTTTGGCGCATAACGGGGTGCTCTTTTTGGATGAGCTTCCGGAATTTTCGAGAGGGGCTATGGAGATTTTGCGCCAGCCCATCGAGGAAGGAAAGGTAACCATTTCCCGGGCCAGCGGCAGCCTTACCTATCCGTGTGATATGATTGTGATTGCCGCGATGAATCCCTGTCCATGCGGCTATTTTGGCCATCCCACGAGGGAATGTACTTGTTCCCCCGATAAGGTCGCCCGGTATCTCGGAAAGGTAAGCGGTCCCCTTTTGGACCGGTTGGATTTACATATTGAGGTGGCGCCGGTAGAATTTTCCCGCCTTTCGGGAAATCAGCAGTCGGAAAGCTCCGCCGAAATTCGAAAACGGGTCAATAAGGCGCGGAAGATCCAAGAAGCCCGTTACGAGGGGACGGGAATTCGCTGTAACGGGAGCCTTACTCCCTCTTTGCTCCGGAAATTCTGCCCCGTTACCGAGCAGGGCATGGCTGCCCTCAGACGAGCTTTCGAAAAGTTAGGGTTAAGCGCCAGAGGTTACGACCGGATTTTGAAGGTTTCGAGGACCATTGCCGATTTAAGCGGCGACGAAATGATCGGATTGTCCCATATTTCCGAAGCGATCCAGTATCGGAGCCTGGACCGGAAATATTGGAGAAAAGGGTAAAAAACGGGGAGCAAGAATTTCTTACTCCCCGTTTTTCGTTATTTTTGGTTTTCCATCCTCGTCAGCCAAACGTCCGCTAAATCCAGCGCTTCGTAAAGACCGGGCCGTTCCGATTTGTTGGTAATAAGCTGGTCGGGCGGAAGGGACGTATCGGTCGCCATCTTTTGAACCAAAACCTTGGTCGCCACCGAAATATCTCCCACCTGCTTTTGCTCCTTCACTTGGAGCATAGCGATATAAGGCTTTTGCATATGCCCGTAATACAGAATATCCCCTTTTCGAACCAGAGGACGTCCTTTATAGGTAAAAAAAGGCTTTCCCGCCATTTTCCAACCTCCTTTCGGTACAGACCATTGTACCATGAATAAAGGAAAAAGAAAAGGCTTTTTGCTCAAAAACCTTTTCCCGGAAAGAAAAAAACCGGTTTTTTCATTTTCCGGAAACTATTGACAAACAGGAGACGATCGTGTATAATCAATATAGTTTCTGAGGAGCGTGGCCCGCTAGCTCAGTTGGTTAGAGCGCTAGCCTGTCACGCTAGAGGTCGTGGGTTCGAGCCCCATGCGGGTCGCCAATATGCGGATTTAGCTCATCTGGTAGAGCGCCACCTTGCCAAGGTGGAGGTAGCGAGTTCGAGCCTCGTAATCCGCTCCATGATCCTATTCAAACGCCCAGAAATAGGTTATACTCAAACGGGGGATTCCCTACGGCGGCTTTTCGTTTTCGGAAAGCTGCCGTTTTTCTCTTTTTGGAAACAGGGTTCGATACGGGAAACGAAATGACTCCAAAAGCAGAGGGAGAAACCGGCTTAATCAGCGAAACCGTTTTTTAAAAAGAAAAAGGGGAAAAACACCAGAAAAATCAACAAAAATCCCCTTTCTTACCAAAAGAAACCGGGAATAAAAAGAAAAAAAGTCTTTACAACCTTTTTACGATATGCTATACTGAATTCGGCAAGTCCCCGATAGGTAAAGAGGGGGGATCGGAATTGCGTAGCGATTTTTTGACGAACTGTTGCATCGAAAAATTCGATTTGTTAAAGTTGTTGATAAACTTTGGTACAACAGACAAATTCGTCGGAAAACTGCCGTTTTTTCGAAAAACTACTTTACTTTTGCCGAAGCTTTTGCTATAATCGGGATGTAACCTATGATTTCTGGGAAATTGAATCGGAGCTGAAAAGTGATAGTTCGATTCCCCGGGGAAGGGTTAGTCAAAACCGTGGAGCTTTTTTCTTCCCCGTAAAGCAGCCGGGTACAGGAAAGGTTTTCCTCGGGGGCGTTTGACAAAAAAATCTAAATGGAGGATGAAAACACATGAAAAAGAGAATTCTGGCTGCCGTTTTGGCCGCCGCTACCGCTTTCTCTATGTTCGGTGCGAGCCTGAGCGCTTCTGCTGCGATTGACAAAGATGGCAAGTATGAGTCTTATACTGCCATTGCTGCCAATACGGCGGATGGCAAATTCAGCGCTTACGTCTCCGCTTTTGCGGCTGGCAATGAGAAGACTGAATTGGAAGCTTTGGCTGCTTTGCTGGAAACGGTTAACACCGAGGCGAATCCCACGATTGAGAGCGGCGTAGTTTATATTGTTGACTACAAGTACACTTCTGATGAGCGCACCGCTTTAGTTGCTGCTCTGAACGACATGTATGCGAAGATCGAGGCTGTTAAAGATGCCACCAACGTAACCGCTGAGGAAGCGACTGCGTTGAATAAAGCTGCTACCGCCTTGAATACTGCTTACATCGCTATTGTTAACGATACTGATGCGCAGGATGATGCCGTTTTGGCGAGCGATGCTGCGACTCGTCTGAACGCTTACAACCGCGTTATTGCGGCTGCTAAAGTGATGAAGAATGTTACCGATGGTATGTTTGCTACCGGCGACTATGCTTACTACAACATCGCTGGCTTGAAGAGCGATTTGGCGGGTGTCACCACCGGTGCTGGCAACTACACTTCCAAATTCATCGATCTGGCTGATTCTTATGACGCTCTGAACGATCTGTTCGGTTTTGCGGATCTGGTTGACGAGAACGCGCTGATGGCTTACGAGGCGAAACTCGAAGAGGTTTCTCTCCTGGTTCCCGATGACTATACTACTTACAACTGGGCGAAAGTAGAAGCTTATATCAATGTTGCTGACGCTTACGCTGCGGAAGGCAAGTATGTGGAAGCTTTGGCGGAACTCAATAAGATTGCCGGCGTTTCTGTAAAGGCTGCTGACAAGACCGATTTGAGAGCTGCTTTGAAAGCACTCTTCACCAACACTGTGACCATTTTCCCCAACACCTATCCTGAGGCGAGCAACGCGAAGTATCCTGCGAAAGAGTTTGAGGATAAAGTTGGTGTTACTGTTGGTAAGACTACCTACAAATACACTGAGGCTTACGTAGAGTTTGCCATCGGCGTTCCTTCTATCGATAAGAGCGGCAACGATTATCTTGCAGAATCGTACTACGCGAAAGCGGTTCGCATCTACAAGCAGGCCAATGTTGCTCAGTCTATCGTTGACAACGCTCTGGCTGAATTGGAAAATGCGGTTGCTGCTCTGGAAATCACCAACCTGGCTTCCGAGTGGGAGATCGTAAAACTCGAGAACTATCTGGATACCGCTACCTCGAAGTTCAAAGAGGGCGATTACAGAAATAACGCGAACTGGAAGAAACTGGTTGCTGCGATCGAAGACGCTGAGAGCATCTTGGCGAAGTCTTATCCCGGCAAGACCGAGGTAAAGAACGTCACCGATCTTCTCGAAGACTTTATTGATGGCACTATCACCCTTTCTCCTGTTTCTTACTCCTCTGCGAGAGCTGAGTTGAGATCCCTGATTCGTGAAGCGAAAGCGATGCTCAAGGACACCACCGATAAACCCGCTGCTGTGATCCTTGGCCTCGAAAAGGCTGTTGCGACTGCTGAGAACGTTTACACCAACGGCAAGTTGCTCTCCACCTTTGAGGATGCGGTTGCTTCCTTGACTTCTGCGATGGACGATTACACCAACGGTATCGTTCCTGATGTTGTAAATGGTTGGTATTACTCTGATGAAGCGAAAGCCTGGTTCTTCTACAAAGAAGACGGCACCGAGATGACCGGCTGGATGTGGGATGCTTCCTACAATGGTTGGTACTACTTCCGTGAAGATGGCACCATGGTCGAAGATTGCTCTAAGATGATCGGCGGTACCTGGTACTACTTCTGGAAGGGCGGCAAGATGGCTGCTTCTGCTTGGGCTAAAGGCTTAGATGGTAAATGGTATTACTACAACGCCAGCGGCGCTATGGCTACCTCCTCTTGGATCCTTTCTTCCGGCAAGTACTACTATGTTGGTTCTGACGGAGCTATGCTGGTTAACACCACCACTCCTGATGGCTACAAAGTAGATGCGAACGGTGTTTGGGTTCAGTAATTAAAACAAACAACCTACTGGAATAGCTGCTTATGGGAGCCTCCGCGAAAGCGGAGGCTCTTCTATTTTTTGCTTTGTTTGTGTTTTTTGGCGACTTCGTATATAATAGACGAAAAATTTCTGGAAAAGTCTTACAAATTCACTATTGATATTTAGAATGAAAAAGGATATACTCTTTATGAAGTAAAAAAAGGAGGCTGAGAATATGTTAGGTGATAAAGAAATCAAAATGCACAACGTATCAATTAAGGAATTTTGTGATTTGATCGACGAGTGCAAAGGTGACGTTTATTTGGAGACTGCGGATGGGGATCGCCTGAATCTGAAAAGTAAGTTGTGTCAGCTTGTTGGTTTGACCAAGTTAATTGAGGCTGGGGAGATCGCGGAAGCGACTTTGGTTTGCTCCAATAAGGAAGACGAAGGAAAGCTGTTCCGCTATAACCTGTTTGGTCACAAATAATGGAGTCTTTTGAGAGCCGAAGGAGAGATCCTTCGGCTCTTTTCTTTTGCTTGACATTTGACTGGCGGGTTGGTACAATAGATATAACTGATAAAGGGCTCCAGAGATAAGGAAGGATTATTATGGCTTGGGAATATATGAATCAGTCTCCCCCGCCCCGTCGCCCCAGTTCCGGGAACAACGGTGATGGAATTTGGTGGGTTTTTATTATTTTAGGCTTGGTTTTTGCTTGGCCGGTGGGGTTGATTTTACTCTTTATTCGTATGGCGAAAAACAAAAAGACGGACGCCCGCCGAAATACATCGCCGCAGCAGCAAAATTATAAAGCCCCCTCTGTCATTTATGCGCCTCCTGCGACTGGAAATCAAGCTTCTCCTTATAACACCGGGACGTCCGCGCCGGAGATAAAGGCTTCCGCGAAAAAGAAATCGAAGAAAAGCTTACTGCCTTTGGTTTTAATGATTTTGTCCGGTATTTTTCTGGTAGCGGGTATTACTGTTTTTGCGGAAACCTTAGATTTGCTCCTTTGGGTGGGGAGTTTAGAGAGCTATATGTATATGGATCTCTTTTCCTCGGTGGGGTATGTGATTGCCGCTGTGGTTTTATTCTTTAGCGGACGAAGCTTGCAAAAGAAAGAGAAGAGATATAGCAAATACGCCAATTTCGTAGGAAAAGAAAAGAAAATTTCTATCGAAGCCTTAGCGGCGGCGATACCCGCATCGGTGGATTCGGCTTGCAAAGATCTTCAGGCGATGATCGACAAGGGTTACTTTGGGGAGAGCGCTTATATCGATTTTCAACGGATGGAGCTGGTTCTTTTCGCCGATGAAAATCCCTTTGCCGCGAAGGAATCGGCGCCGGAGAAAAAGGATGCTTCCACTATTGAGATTCCGGATTTGGAGGAAGCGGAGCGCAGCGAAATTATTCGAAAGATCCGGGAATTGGATGAGGCTATTTTGGATGAAGAGGTATCCCAAAAGATTCGCCGGATTGAGGATTTAACGGATCGGATTTTGACAGTGGTGGAGACCAATCCTCAAAAGAAGCCCCAAATCCGTACCTTTATGAATTACTATCTCCCGACGACCTTGAAGCTTTTAAAAGCTTATAGCGAGTTTGAAGCCCAGGGCGTTGCCGGGGATACCATTGCCCAAACCAAGGAAAGCATCTCGGGGATTCTGGACAATTTGGTAAAGGGTTATGAACAGCAGCTGGATCAGCTGTTTCGAAGCGAAGCGATGGATATTTCCAGCGACATTCAAGTGCTGGAATCTATGATGCAGCGGGACGGATTGACCGAAGGCCTTACCTTTGGCAAAGAAAAGGAATCGACCGGTGAGTCTCCGCAGACTTTGACATTGAATTAAACAGGACGACAAAAAGGATGTTCATATGCAGCATCCTTTTTTATTTCAAGGAGGCGTAAGTGTGGGATTATTTCACCGCGACACCAGAGAAGAAGGCGCGTTTTTGATTGTGGGATTGGGAAATCCCGGGAAAAAATATGAACGGACGCGTCATAATGTAGGATTTATGGCATTAGATACCGTGGCGGAATCTTTTGGCGTGCGTGTAATTCGGAGCCGCTTCGAAGGGCTTACCGGAGAATGTACTTACCATGGAGCAAAGCTGGTTTTGTTAAAACCCCAAACGTTTATGAACCTTTCGGGGGTATCGGTGGAAAAAGCCGCCCATTATTTTGGGATTCCCCCCGAACGGGTGGTGGTATTTTGCGACGATATTTCCTTCCCCCCTTCCCGGCTGCGGATTCGGCGAAAGGGTACCCACGGGGGTCACAATGGGCTTCGAAATATCATTGACCAGCTGGAAAGTGAAAATTTTATTCGAGTAAAGCTCGGCGTCGGGGAAAAACCCCGCCCCGAGTACGATTTGGCCGATTGGGTGCTGTCTTCTTTTACCGAAAAGGAGATGGCGGATTTGAAAACAGCCCTTGCCGTCTGCCCCGATATTGTCAAGTTGGTGGTGGACGGGAAGATCGAAGAGGCCATGAGCCGTTACAACCACGGATAGGAGGAACCTATGAAGCTGTTTACTAAGATTTTTGAACAGCTAACGCCTTTTTGCCAGATGGAAGATTGTCTCGTCCAGGGGAGAACGCCTTTTCTCTGCGTCGGTCTTTCGTCGATTCATAAAGCCCATTTTCTTACCGGCTTTTACCAGCGCCAGAAGCAGCCGTTTTTGGCAATCACCAGAGACGAGGGAATCGCAACCCGGCTGATGGAGGAAATCAATCGTATGGCCGGGGAGAAGCTGGCGGTTTTGTTTCCGTATCGGGATATTTCATACCGTTCCACCGAGGTGGCTTCTCGGGAGTATGAACAGCTTCGTTTAGGGGTACTCAGCCGGATTACGGCGGGAGAAGCGCCGGTGGTAGTGACTTCCATCCGGGCGGTTATGACCCCTACCATTCCGAAAGATGTGCTTATCAAAAACACTTTTACCTTGTCGGTGGGAGACACCATACCCGTCGATTCCCTTGTTTTGCGATTGACCGAGGCGGGGTATGTCCGCCGTCCCCAAATCGACGGTGTGAGCCAGTTTTCTATCCGCGGCGGCATTGTAGACCTTTTTCCCCCAAGGGAAGAGCGTCCTCTTCGGATCGAGTACTGGGGAGACGAAATCGATAGTATCGCTTATTTTGATTTATCCACCCAGCGCCGCAACGAGACGGTGGAGACGGTTTCTGTTACGCCGGCCAATGAAGTCATTCTCGATTTGGAAACATTGAGCCAAAAATTAGAGGAGTTGGGCCGTTCCTTATCCAGACGAAAAAACGGGGACCAGATACGGGCGTTTTTGGAAAAAGAACGGGAGAAAATTGCCGCGGGTATTCCCTTGGAAACGTTAGACCCGTATTTTCCTTTGGCTTATGGGAAGATGGAAACCCTTCTTTCCTATTTTCCCGAAGATACGCCCCTTTTTTTGAGTGAAACCAGCGAAATCAAAGAAGCCGCCAAGGAATTTTTCTCCCAGTATCGGGAGGACATTAAGCTTTTGTTTGAGGAAGGGGTGCTCTGCCCCGGATTGGACCAGTACGCAGTGGACTACGAAACGTTGGAAGGGGACTTTTCCCGCTTCCGACTCGGGTATTTGGAAACCTTTATGCGGGGAAATATGGGGAAGCTCAAAGAAATGATAACCTTTTCCCCGTTGCAAAATCCGTGCTGGAGCGGCGATCTTTCTCTTTTAGACGCCGATTTGAAACCTCTTTTGGAAGAAGGATATTTTGTTGCTATCTTGACCGGATCCGCCCGGGCGGCCTACGGGCTGGAACGAGATTTAAAGGATAGAGGGTATCCGGTTCGCGCCCAAAAGGACGTAGAGGACGCCCTTCCCCCCGGCCAGGTCTTTTTGCTGGAGGGATCCCTGTCCGCCGGTATGACCTATCCGGAAGCGAAAATCGCCGTGATTTCTACCGGTCGAAACGCGGTTCCTGTTTCCAAACGTCGGCCGAAAAAGAAAAAAGGGGAAGAAATTCGTTCCCTCTCCGATTTGAGCGTGGGGGACTATGTAGTTCATGTAAGCCACGGCATCGGCATTTTTGACGGGATTCATAAATTGGACATCCATAACGTCGTCAAGGATTATATTAAAATTCGTTACGCCGGCGCCGATACCCTGTATGTCCCGGTGACCCAGCTGGATATGGTCTCCCGGTATATCGGTCCCAAAGAGGACAGTAAAGTCAAGCTTAACCGCTTAAACAGCGGCGAGTGGCAAAAGACCCGAAGCCGGGTAAAAAAAGCGGTGGCGGAGATGGCGGAGGAGCTTATCGCTTTGTATGCCAAGCGATTGAAAACCCCGGGTATCGCCTTCGATAAGGATACCGATTACCAAAAAGATTTTGAAGCTTATTTCCCCTACGAAGAGACCGAGGACCAGCTTCGCTGTGTGGAAGAGATTAAAGAGGATATGGAAAAAGCAAATCCCATGGATCGGCTCCTTTGCGGAGACGTGGGATTCGGGAAAACCGAGGTGGCGCTGCGGGCGGCGTTTAAATGCGTTTGCAGCGGGTATCAGTGCGCCATTTTATGCCCCACCACCATTTTGGCGTGGCAGCATTACCAGACCCTTTTAAATCGCATGGGGTCTTTCCCGGTGGAAATTGAGCTGTTAAGCCGTTTTCGGACGGCGAAGGAGCAAAAGGCGGTAGTGGATAAGCTGCGCCGGGGGGTAGTGGATATTGTAGTGGGAACGCATCGGGTGGTGTCCAAGGACGTTCAGTTTAAAAAGCTGGGGCTTGCCATTATTGACGAGGAACAGCGGTTCGGCGTCACCCACAAGGAGCGGTTCAAGGAGATGTTTGCCGGGGTAGATGTGCTTACCCTTTCGGCGACGCCCATCCCCCGGACGCTGAATATGGCCATGTCCGGGATTCGGGATATGAGCGTGATCGAAGAGGCTCCCCTCAATCGCCAGCCGGTTCAGACCTATGTCATGGAGCATGAAAACGGGGTCATCTATGAGGCGCTTCGACGGGAGCTTCGCCGAGGCGGCCAGTGTTACTATATTCATAACAACATCGAGAGCATTTTTGCCCGCGCCGCTCGAATCAAGGAAGCTCTCCCCGAGGCGCGGGTAGAGGTAGCGCATGGCCGTATGGGAGAGGAAGACCTCTCCCGGGTTTGGCAAAAGCTGATGGAACAGGAGATCGACATTCTGGTCTGCACCACCATTATTGAGACCGGCGTAGATGTCTCCAACGTCAATACCTTAGTGATTGAAAACGCGGACCGGTTCGGACTGTCCCAGCTTTACCAGCTCAGGGGACGGGTAGGACGAAGCGCTCGCCGGGCCTTCGCCTACTTTACTTTCCAGCCGGGGAAATCCTTAAGCGAAATCGCCGCCAAACGGTTAGACGCCATTCGCCAGTTTACCAAATTCGGTTCCGGATTCCAGATCGCTTTGCGGGATTTGGAGATCCGGGGCGCCGGAAATATTCTCGGCACCCGCCAGCATGGACATATGGAGGCGGTGGGGTATGATATGTACCTTCGCCTTTTAAATGAAGCGGTGGCGGAAAAGCAAGGCCAGCCGGCAAACGCCCGGCCTATTGAGTGTTTGGTGGATATTCAGCTTGAGGCCCATATTCCCGAAAGCTACATTGAGGATCAGGCGCAGCGCATCGATATCTACCGGAAAATTGCGTCGGTACAAAAGAAAGAGGACGGGCTGGATGTGGTGGATGAGCTCATCGACCGGTTTGGCGATCCGCCGAAATCGGTGCAGGGGCTGATTGATGTGGCTCTTTTGCGCAACACCGCCGCTTCCTTCGGGTTTAAGGAGATCACCCAAAAAGGGGACGCTCTTTGGTTCATTCCGGAACAAATCGACCTGAAACAGTCGGTAGAGCTTTGTAACCGGCTAAAGGGACGGGGCAGCATCAACGCTTCTCTTCCTCCCGCCGTTGCCGTTCGGCTTAAAGGACAAAAACCCCTCGAGGTGATGCGAGAGGTATTAGGGATCTTGCAGGAGCTGAAAAAAGAAGGTTCTTTCGACGAGGAGAAATAAAAAACGGACCGAATGCTCGGTCCGTTTTTTGCCGCTTATTAACGAATAATCTCCGTTTCGATTTTTTTGATGGTCAGTTCCCGCTCTTTGAGCGGCTCGGCGCTATGCCCTACCGAAAGCGCGCCCAAAGGAGCGAATCCTTCGGGAATATGAAGCTTTTTCATCAGTTCCTCATCCTTTCCGATGCCCGCGGGAACTCCCGCCAGGTAAACGGAACCCAGTCCCATATCGGTGGCCATCAAATGCATATTTTCCACTACGCACGCCACATTGGCGACGCCTTCGCCGTCTTTGGAGCAAACCACAATCAGTGTCGGAGCGTCATAAGTGGGCCGCATATCCGGATCTCCGAACATAGCCGCGGCTGCCTTGTTGATTTCATCGAGCAGATCCTTCTTTTGGATGGCGATAATTTTTAAATTTTCAAATCGTCCCATACCCACCGGAGAAGCGTTTCCCGCTTTTAAAATGGCGTTTAACTGGATATCCGAAATGGGTTCGTCGGTGTAGCTCCGACAGGATTGGCGTAAAGCAAACATTTTTACCGTTTCCATAAAGGCCTCCTTTGGTTGTAAACAGAAACACAAGCTCAGTATACCAAAAATTTCCCGCTGGTTCAATGGGCAAAAAATACAGAAAACCTTGATTTCTTTTTCTCTTTCAGGTATCCTTAAGAGGAGAGAAAAAAGGGGGATACATTATGAATTGGGCGGAAATTTCTATTGCTACCACTACCGAAGGAATCGAGATTGTCAACGGGTTTTTAATGGCGCACGGAGTGAGCAGCGTTATGATCGAAGACGCCGAGGATTTTAAAAACTTTCTTTCGGATACTACCGTTCATTGGGATTATGTGGAGGATTCTCTGATGGCGCTAGCCCAGGCGGAGACGAAAATCAAATTTTATCTTCCCGCCAATCCCCAGGGCTTTGAGACCCTGACTCAAATTCAGGGAGACTTATTGAAGCTGCAAAGCGAGGTGGATTTGGGTACCTTGGAGCTTACCGTGTCTTACCGGGAAGAAGAGGAATGGGCGACGGCATGGCAAAAGTATTACCATCCCATTGAAATCAGCGACCGGCTGGTGATCGTTCCCGAATGGGAGACTTACTCTACAAAGGAAGGACAAAAGGCCCTTCTCTTAAACCCGGGGATGGCGTTCGGTACCGGAAGCCACCAAACTACCAAACTTTGCTTACAGCTTTTGGACCGAGTTGTGAAACCGGGGGACCGGATGCTGGATATGGGTTGTGGGAGCGGTATTTTGTCTATTGCCGGGAGGCTTTTGGGAGCAGATGAAGTGACCGGCGTAGATATTGACCAGCTCGCAGTAAAAATCGCCGGAGAAAACGCCGCGTTAAACGGTGTGATAGACGACCGGTTTACCCTGTATTGCGGCGATGTGACCGAAGATCCGGAGCTGGCAAAGCGGTTAGGAGAAACCTCCTACGACCTCATTACCGCCAACATTGTGGCGGATGTCATTAAAGGAATGAAATCTTACCTTTACCGATTTTTGCGGCCGGAAGGCACGCTGATTGTCTCGGGAATCATCCGGGAGCGAAGCGATGAAGTGGCGGATGCGTTAAAGGAAGAGGGATTTCTTGAGATTTTGCGGATGGAAGATAGTGAATGGACGGCGATCCAACTGAAAAAATAAAAGGAAAAATTAAAAACGGGCCTTCGAAACGAAGACCCGTTTTTCTATTCGTCATTTTTAAGGAGACGGGAAAGGTCGTCCACCCGGCTTTTCTCCATGGCATCCACCGTTTCAAAAGGAAAGGGAATGTTTAGCGACCGGTATTTTTCGAGGCAGAGCTTATGAAAGGGCAAAAGCTCGATCTTTTTCACATTGGGGTATTGCCTCGCAAAGGCCGATAGGGCTTTCACATCCTCTTCGGTATCGTTGAGCCCGGGCGCCACCACCTGGCGAAACCAGACGGAAACGCCTTTCTCTTTGGTCTTTTCCAAAAAAGCCTCCGCCCGGGAAAGGGACCAGCCGTAAGGGAGAAACCGGTCAGACAGCACCTTCACATCCGCCAATACCAGATCGGTGTGATCCAAAATGTCATCGGTGTAGGAATCCAAAACCTGGCAGGAGGTATCTAACGCGGTATGAAACCCTTTTTCCTTCAGCGCTTTAAGGAGAGAAAGAACAAACGCCCCCTGGTATAAAGGCTCCCCTCCCGAAAGGGTCACCCCTCCTTTTTTGAGGTACGAACGGTAGTTTTCGATCTTTTTTACGATCTCCTCGACGGAATAGCTCTTCCCGCCCGCAAAATCCCATGTATCCGGATTATGACAGTACGGACAGCGAAGGGCGCAGCCTTGCATAAACACCACGAACCGCAGCCCCGGACCGTCTACCGCTCCCATAGACTGGAAGGAATGGATGCGCCCTTCCATTACATCACCTGATGGAAGGTGCGGGAGATGACCTCGCGCTGCTGCTCTCTCGAAAGCTTATAAAAGTTGACCGCGTACCCGGAAACACGAATGGTAAGGTTCGGGTACTTTTCCGGCTCCTCGTAAGCGGCTAACAGAGTCTCCCGGTTTAAGACGTTGACATTGAGGTGGTGAGCCATCTTGGCAAAATAACCATCAAGCAGGCTCACCAAGTTGTCCAGCCGGCTTTCCTCATCCTTTCCGAGGGCGTCGGGAACAATAGAGAAGGTGTTGGAGATCCCATCCCGGCAGCAGTCGTAAGGAAGCTTCGCCACCGAGTTTAGCGAAGCCAGCGCGCCGTTTTTCTCCCGGTTGTGCATAGGGTTGGCGCCGGGGGCAAAGGGTTCACCCGCCTTCCGCCCGTCGGGGGTGGAACCGGTTTTCTTTCCGTATACTACGTTAGAGGTGATGGTCAAAATGGAAAGGGTATGCTCCGCGTCCCGGTAGAGGGGCGTTTCCTTTAACGCCTTGTAGAACAGCTCGATCTGCTCTTTGGCGATGCTGTCCACCCGGTCGTCGTCGTTTCCGAAAGCAGGGTATTCGCCCTCGGTTTCGAAATCGGTAATCAGCCCCGTTTCCGGATCCCGGATGCAGCGGACTTTCGCGTATTTGATGGCCGAAAGGGAGTCGGCCAAAACGCTTAGTCCCGCCGCGCCGAAGGCCATAAACCGATGGACATCGGTGTCATGAAGCGCCATTTGGGTTTTTTCGTAAGCGTATTTATCGTGCATATAATGGATAACGTTCATGGTGTTGGCGTACATATGGGCAAGCCAGGGACGGTAGAAGTCCAAAAGTGCGGTCACCTTGTCGTAATCGAGGTATTCGCCCTCGTAGGGGGGATTTTCCGGCCCCACCTGCATATTTTTTAGCTCGTCTTTTCCGCCGTTGAGCGCCAAAAGCAAAAGCTTCGCCAAATTCGCTCTGGCGCCGAAGAACTGCATCTGCTTTCCGATCTTCATCGCCGAGACGCAGCAGGCGATCCCGTAATCGTCGCCGTACCGGGGACGCATCAAATCGTCGTTTTCATACTGGATGGCGTCAGTATCACAGGACACCTTGGCGCAATACCGCTTAAACGCCTCGGGAAGATCCTGGGACCACAAAACGGTGAGGTTGGGTTCCGCCGAGGGCTTTAAGTTATATAAGGTATGGAGCATCCGGAAGGAGCTTTTGGTGACCAGCGTCCGCCCGTCTTCGCCCATCCCTCCGATGGATTCAGTGATCCACATGGGGTCTCCGCCAAACAGCTCGTTGTATTCGGGGGTGCGAAGATGCCGCGCCAGCCGCAGCTTCATCACAAAATCGTCGATGATCTCCTGGACGCCCTCTTCGGTCAAAATCCCCGCCTTGAGGTCCCGCTCAAAATAGATGTCAAGGAAGGTAGAGACCCGCCCTAAGCTCATGGCGGCGCCGTTTTGCTCCTTGATGGCGCCCAGATAGCCAAAGTAAAGCCATTGCACCGCTTCTTTGGCGTTTTGCGCCGGAAGGGAGATGTCAAAGCCGTACATAGCGGCCATTTCTTTTAATTTACCGAGGAAATTGATCTGCTGATACAGTTCCTCGAGCTGACGGATGGTGTCCACCGTCATGGGGCGTTTTCCCACCGCCACTTTGTCTTTTTTCTTTTCCTCAATCAGCCGGTCGATACCGTAAAGGGCCACTCTCCGGTAGTCGCCGATGATCCGTCCTCTGCCGTAAGCGTCGGGAAGACCGGTAATAAGCCCGCAATGTCTCGCCGCCAGCATTTCGTCGGTATAGACCCGGAACACGCCGTCGTTATGGGTGGTGCGGTATAAAAACTCCTGCTCCACCTTTTCGGAAAGCTCGTAGCCGTAGGCTTTGCATGCCGCTCTCGTCATCCGAAGCCCTCCGAAGGGATTGACCCCCCGCTTCAACGGCCGGTCGGTTTGCAGCCCCACGATAATCTCCTTATCCTTATCCAGATACCCGGGCTTATAATTTAAAAGAGAAGTTACCGTTTGGGTATCGATGTCTAAAACGCCGCCGAATTCCCGTTCCAACGCCGTCAAGGCCTCTAATTTTTTCAAAAGGGTCTCGGTGCGCGCGGTGGGCGGCGCAAGAAAGCTTTCATCGCCGGTGTAAGGGGTGTAGTTTCTTTGAATAAAATCACGCACGTTGATTTGATCTTGCCACTCGCCTTGTTGAAATCCATACCACTGATTCATAAAAATCCTCCTTTGCTACGGACATCTTTCCCTTGATAAAGCCCTAAAACAAAAGGGCAGCATCTAAGAAAAGATGCTGCCCAGACGGTCGGCGAAATCACAGTTCCTGCTCCCTTGTGGTAGGCTCCACAAAACCGTCAGTCGCAGGAATCTCTTCACTTTCAGTCTATCATAGGATCGGTTTTCGGTCAAGAGGGTTTCCTTTTTTCTACGATTATGCACAACATAAGTGCCAATAGATAGAAAAAATCAAACGGTTTGCTACTTTTTCAAAGACAAAAGGCAAAACAAAAAATTTTTATTTTTTTGTTATTGACATAGCAAAAAAACCGTTGTATGATAGCTTGAACCTAAAGAAAGGGGAGAAAAATATGGTACGAGATTTAACGGTAGGAAACCCTTTAAAACAAATTCTTTTCTTCTCTATCCCGTTGGTGATCGGGAATTTGTTCCAGCAATTTTATAATATGGCGGACACCATTTTGGTGGGGAAATTTTTAGGCGTAGACGCTTTGGCGGCGGTAGGCGCTACCGGTTCGCTCAATTTTATGGTGTTAGGGTTTGCCACCGGGTGTTGCAGCGGACTGACCATTCGAGTGGCCCAGTATTTTGGAGCCAAGGATTTTAAAAATATGCGCCGCTGTGTGACCAACGCTTTTTATATTACTTTGGGAATCAGCGTGCTGCTCACCGTCACCACGGTGTTGTTGACAGGGCCGGTGCTGCGGTTGATTCAAACGCCGGAAAATATTATTGAAGATGCCTATCGTTACATCGTTGTGATTTTTGCCGGCATTGGCGTGACTATGCTCTATAACCTGTTAGCCGGAATTTTACGAGCCTTGGGGGATAGTAAAACCCCCCTTGTTTTTTTGGTTTTGTCATCGGTGCTCAATGTGGGGCTGGATTGCCTTTTTATTCTTTCGTTTCATAGCGGCGTCGCCGGCGCGGCTTACGCTACCGTAATTTCCCAAGCGGTATCCGCTCTTCTTTGTTTTCTCTACATCAAAAAGCGGTTTTCCGTTTTGAAGATGGAGCGGGATGATTTTTCCTTTTATGGGGGACATATTGCCCGGATGCTGTTTATCGGCGTCCCTATGGGGCTTCAATTTTCCATCACCGCGGTGGGAAGCGTTATTTTACAGGGTGCTGTTAATACCTTGGGTTCTAACGCGGTCGCTGCTGTAACCGCCGGAAGCAAGATCCAGGCTCTAATTACCCAGCCGTTAGAGACATTGGGAATTACCATGGCCACCTACTGTGGTCAGAACTTAGGGGCGGGAAAGATCGACCGGATTCGCAAGGGGATTAAAAACGCCGCTTTTTCCGGGATTGCCTACGCCGCGATAGGATGTCTTTTGGTTACCTTTTTCGGAAGACAGATGGCCTATTTGTTTTTGGATCCCTCGGAGACGGCGATTTTAGACGAGGTAATGACCTTTTCCATTATCAACGGGTTGTTTTTCCCTCTTTTAGCCCTTCTTTTGGTGTACCGAAACTCTCTCCAAGGACTTGGATACAGCGTTCCCGCCATGGGAGCGGGCTTGTTTGAACTGGTCGCGAGAACGGTGATCGCCTTTTGTCTGGTGGGAAACTACGGCTACGTGGCTGTTTGTTTTGCCAATCCTGCCGCATGGATGGCGGCGGTGGTGCTGCTGCTTCCGTTATATTATTACCAGCTTCGACAGCTTTCCCGGCGCCTGTCCCCCTCTTCGGCGGCAGCGTAACCCATTAGAGTAAGCGTCCGCGAAGAGAAAAGCGAAGAAACATTTTTAAAAAGGGGAGCAGATATGACGAGCATTTACGATAATCCATCTTTTTTTTCGGCGTATGCCCAAATGGAGAGAAGTAAAAAGGGACTTTCCGCCGCCGGAGAATGGCACCAGCTTTTGCCTTTGTTTCCCGACGTTACCGAAAAAACGGTACTGGATCTGGGGTGCGGATACGGCTGGCATTGCCGGTATGCCGCAAAAATGGGGGCAAAGACGGTACTCGGCATCGACAGCAGTCAGCGTATGATCCAACAGGCGATGCTTCAAACCGAGGAAAAGACCGTTACATACCGGGTTTGCGGAATCGAGGAGTACCACTATCCTCTCGATACCTTTGATCTGGTGATTTCCAATTTGGCGCTCCATTATATCCGGGATCTGAACGCTGTTTATGCGAATTTGTTTCGGACGTTAAAGAAGGGCGGCTATTTCCTCTTTAATATAGAACACCCCGTTTTCACCGCAGGCATCCATCAGGATTGGATCTACGATTCCCACGGAAAGCCTCTTTACTGGCCGGTAGACCGGTATTTTTCCCCGGGAAAGCGAAACACCCTGTTTCTCGACCATATTGTCGAAAAACAGCATCACACCTTGACCCAGATTCTAAACGGTCTTTTGCAAAACGGGTTTTCCCTTCAGGCGGTAGAAGAGGTCACGCCCCCCGAGGAATGGCTTTCCATCCCCGGCATGGAGGACGAACTGCGGCGGCCCATGATGCTTTTGGTCAAAGCGGTCAAAACGGACGGGCAATAAACAGTTTGGAACCGTCTGTATCAAAAGAATGCTTTCATAAAAGCAAAAACCCCGCCTTTCGGCGGGGTTTTTTAATTACTGTTTCCTTCTCCGATAGAGGCAAACGCCAAACGCGCCGCCGGACAGGAGCAGAAGGGTGATCCAAAGAGCCGGCATCTGGGCGTCGCCGGTCTGGGGATCGTTGGGATCCCTGGCGGGCGTCTCCGCATCCGATTCGGAGGTCCCGGCATCCGAAGTATCGGTTTCCGGTGTGGTCTCAGCCGGTGTCTGCGCCGCCTTGATGGTAAAGGTGGTGCTGGCGGTGCCGGTGGAGGAGATCACCGAAAGGGTGTGTTCGCCTACCGCAAGGGTCGTCAGATAGGAAGCCTTCAAGATCACGATGGTGCTTCCCTCTTTGACTTCGTAGTTTTGACTGCTCACATCGGTACCGTCGACCTGTACCTTTAAGAAATCGTCGAATTCCGCGTTTGAGGTAAAGGAAAGGCCATATTCGCTTCCCGTTTGCCAGCTTGCGCCGGCGCCTTCGATGATTACGGGCGTAAAGTCGTCATCGGGAAGAGGACGGAGAACGGGAGGAATGGTCACATCGTCGTCTTCCTCCGGCTGCTCTGGAGGATCGCCCACGGTCACTCCTTCGGGAAGGAAGGCAGAAATCGTTTTATCCTTCACATAGGCGGTCAACGTGGAACCGTCTGTCAGCTGAAGCACGGTAAATCCGTCGGGCTGATCCAGATTCGCCTGATACAGTACCAAAGGCGTTCCCGCGGAATTGGTGGGAGCAGGTCCGATCTCTCCGAAGGGATCGGCAAAAATGGAGACGTTTTCAAAAATAACGGAATCGTTTGCGGTGATGGAATCCATATTGTCCGCGCCGATCATATTCTCATCGTAGTCTTCTACAAAGATCACCGCGTTTTCGATGCGTATGGTTCCGGCGCCTTCACTGGTCCCGCCGCCGATGGCTGCGCTGCTTAAGCTGGAAACAGTCAGGGTGCCGCCTAAAATGGTGATGGTTCCGCCGTCGGTTTCTTCGCCGCCGCCGATTCCCGCGCCGTCATTGCCTCTTGCAGTGATTGTGCCGCCGGTGATCAAAATGGAATCCACATTTCCGGTATCGGCGCCGCCGATACCCGAGCCGTCATCCGACATACTCAATGCGGTCACGGTACCGCCGTAGATGGAGATGGTACCTCCGTTTCCATCGTCGCCGCATCCAATGCCCGCACCGTCATCACCCAGGCATTCTGCGTAAACCGTTCCGTCCCGGATCACAATGGTTCCGGCGCCGCCTTCATAACCGCCGCCGATACCGGCACCGTCGCCCTCACTGATGGCATTGACGGTTCCGCTCAGGATCACGATGGTTCCGGCGCCTTCGTATTCGTTTCCGCCGATACCCGCTGCATTATCACCGCCGCGGGCAGTCAGTATACCGTCGCCCTGGATCTGAAGGGTCCCATTGGGCCGGACCTCAAGACCGGCGCAAGACTCCAGCGCCGTCAAGGCATTTTCTCCTTCAAGGATCAGGTCAACGGCCGCATAATTGGCTCCGCTTACAATAAAGGGCGAATTGTTTTCCGAATAACGATCCAGGAACAAATCCCGCAGCGTGATCCGGTGCCGCCCGCTTTCGACGATCACCTGGGCGGAAACGGGTTGTTTGCCTGTGGTGAGTTCGTAATTGCCGGTGAAAGATGTGAACGCACCATTCAGCCGATATCCGTCGCTTTGAATAATCAGGGTATCTCCCTCTTGCAGGGTCAGCGTTTCGGTTTCCGCATCCGGGTCGGGGACATATTCCTCCAAACCGGCAATCGCGGCAAGAAGCGTTTCGGTATACTGGTCTACGGTAGCTTGATCCGCTTCGGGAAGTCCCCAAGCAATGCCGTTGACCACATCATCCAGCGCTTTTAAGCTTTCGTTGGAATACTGGAGTCTCTCTTCTCCGACAGGGATTTTTTCCATCGCGTCGAGAAGCGCGCTGTAATTCGCTATTTTATACAAAGTACCGTTATAAAGAACATCGGTTTCGCTGCAGTCAGCCAACGTTCCCTCTAATTCCCAAAGAGGCACGTTCCCTGCGGGGGGGTAAAGAGAAACGCCGCATTCTTTCGGATACTCTCCCGCTTTGGTGTACTCGATGCAGATCGGCGTATCTTCGTCGATCCCGGAAAGATAGTAGGTTTTTTCGTAGGTATCGTACTCCACAATGGAAAGGAGATACGTTTTTTCCTCCTCTCCTTCTCCTACATAAACGGTGATCTGGTTTCCGTTCCAGGAATCGCTGTATTCATCCGTCAATACGATCCGGTAGTCGGTTTGGTCATTGCCGGTGGTGGGGAGAGTGGAAGCAGACGACGGGTATACCGTATCGCCTTCGTCAAAAAGGCTTAAATTTCCGGTCCATAAGGGGGCTGTTTGCCCGGGGGCGTAAAGAGAAACGCCGCATTCTTCCGGATACTCTCCCTCTTTGGTGTACTCGATGCGGATCGGCGTACTTTCATCGATCCCGGAAAGATAGTAGGTTTTTTCGGAGGTATCGTACTCCACAATGGAAAGGAGATACGTTTTTTCCTCCTCTCCTTCTCCTACATAGACGGTGATCTGGTTTCCGTTCCAGGAATCGCTGTATTCATCCGTCAATACGATCCGGTAGTCGGTTTGGTTATTGCCGGTGGTGGGGAGGGGATCCAAAATGACGGTAATACATTTCGCGGTCCCGCTGTATGATTCATCATCTACATAAGCCCAAACGGTACCGCCTTGGAAGGTATCGTCTGCGGTCAGGGTAAAGCCGTCGTCGCCAAGCGTAAGCCCCTGGGTAGATGGATCGATCTCGTACCGTACCGAAACCGGTGTCGTATCATTTTCGGTTAACCACAGCATGTCCGTTTGCGGAAGAGTCTTTTCCTCACCCGCTGCCAGGGAAACCGTTTCTTCCGGAATGAGCCGGTACAGATGAAGCAGGCTCTTTCCGCCAGTGGAAGTATCCGGATTTTCCGGGTCATTAAAGTAGGTTACGTCGCCCCCGGAGGTTCCCGCAAATTGGTACTCGTAGTCTCCCGGAGCGATATCCGGGGCCACTTCAAAGACATACGAATAAACGCCTTCGCTTTCTGTCATTACCTCGTTGATGCCCAGAGCCTCGCATACGACAGAAACGCTTTCATAGGTTTCCGTACCCGGGGTATACTGGAAGGTCACATTTTTCCCAAACTGGGGACCGGCGCCAGGCGCCGCTAAGGCGGTTGCCGGGAATAAGCCGACGACCATAGCGCATGCCAGCAAAATCGCCCAGATCCTTTTTGTAAGCTTTCGTTTCATACACACACTCCTTTAAAAAATATTTGATTATGGCTCCTTCAAAAAAATGATACGACCAAGCATCAGGATTTGTATTTTCATAACACCCTTGATCCTTGAAATACTCTTTAATTATAACATGATATACAAAAACATTCAACTGGTTATTAAATAAATATCCTACTATTTTATATGCATCTTTTCATTTTTTCTGTTATCCCAAAATCACTGCCGCATTTTACCTTATTTTAAAAGGGCAAACCTTGTATGGAAGGGATTGACATTTTTTGCCGAAGTTGTATACTGATGGCGTGAGCAGACGGAGTTTCTTCCTACTGTAAACTGTTTCCCATATTCTGACGGCAAAGGGGATTTCCCAAACCGTAAGTGTTGTTGTCCGGGAGAAGTCTGCTCTATGCGTTATGCATAGAGCTTTTTTGTTGGGAAAGAGATGATAAAAGGAATAGGCTCCAAGCTTCAGGATCTGTGAAAGGAGTGCCGGCCGGAAAGGTTTTGCCGCGCCGGCTTGGGACAGAGCAAATATGCGGGATAGATACGAGTTGATCGACAAGCTGCATAAGACGCACGCGCTGTCGAAAGAGGAGTGGATTCGGGTACTGGAAAATCAAAGCGAAGAGGTTTGCCGGTACTTGTTTGAAAAAGCTCGAACGGTCCGGGACGCGATTTACGGAAAGGATATTTATATCCGCGGGCTCATTGAGATCTCCAGCTACTGTAAAAACGACTGCTATTATTGCGGCATTCGGCGAAGCAACCAAAAAGCGGAGCGCTACCGGCTGACGCCGGAGGAGATTCTTCAATGCGCCGATGAGGGCTGGCGCTTAGGGTTTCGAACCTTTGTGCTCCAAGGCGGAGAAGACGGGTACTATACCGACGCTCTTTTATGCGACCTGCTTAAAGAAATCAAAAAGCGGTATCCCGGATGTGCCGTTACGCTGTCGTTGGGGGAACGGGGAGAAGAAAGCTTTCGCCGTTTGTTTGAGGCGGGAGCGGACCGCTACCTTTTGCGGCATGAGACTGCAAACGACGCCCATTACGCGAAGCTCCATCCCGATTATCAGCAGCTCAAAACCAGAAAGGAATGCCTTTTCGCCCTAAAGCGTATCGGCTATCAGGTGGGGAGCGGATTTATGGTGGGCTCTCCCTTCCAAACGACGGAAAATCTGGCAGAGGATCTCCTTTTCCTAAAAGAGCTGGATCCCCAAATGGTGGGGATCGGCCCCTTTATCCCCCATCATGATACTCCCTTTGGCTCCTATCCCTCGGGAAGCGTGTCGCTGACCATTTTCCTTTTGGGGTTGATTCGCCTGATGCTGCCCCATGTTTTACTTCCGGCGACAACGGCGTTAGGGACATTGGATCCCCAAGGGCGGGAAAAAGGGGTTTTAGCGGGCGCCAACGTTGTGATGCCTAATTTGTCCCCCGTCATGGTACGGAAAAAATATAGCCTTTATGACAACAAGCTCTGTACGGGAGACGAAGCGGCGGAGAGCCTTGCATCCCTCAAAGAGCGCATGAAAAAAATTGGATATACCGTCGCGGAAAGCCGCGGCGATTATCGATAAACCTAACGGGGAAGCCAAAAAAGCCGCTTACCCGAAAGACGAAAGAGAGGATTTCATTATGGCAACTACCTATTCCTACGACCCCAAATCTCTGTGTGCAGATGAATTTATCAACCACGAAGAGATTTTGGAAACACTCCGTTATGCGGACGAAAATAAAAACAACGTCGAATTGATTGATGAAATTTTGGAAAAGGCGCGCCCCAGAGTCACCGATCACGGCACTTTTTGTTCCGGATTGACCCACCGGGAAGCTTCGGTGCTTTTGGCATGTGACATTCCCGAAAAGATCGAAAAGATGTACGCCTTGGCGGAGGAGATCAAAAAAGCGTTTTACGGCAACCGTATCGTCATTTTTGCTCCCCTGTATCTCTCCAATTACTGCGTCAACGGCTGCGTATACTGCCCCTATCATCAGAAAAACAAACATATCCCCCGGAAAAAGCTGACCCAGGAAGAGGTGGAAAAAGAGGTGATCGCCCTTCAGGATATGGGTCACAAGCGGTTAGCGATCGAGTCCGGCGAAGATCCGGTCATGAACCCCATTGAATACATCCTCGAATGCATCCATACCATCTATTCCATCAAGCATAAAAACGGCGCCATCCGCCGGGTCAACGTCAATATTGCTGCCACGACGGTGGAAAACTACCGCAAGCTCAAGGAAGCCGGGATCGGCACCTATATCCTGTTCCAGGAGACCTACCATAAGGAAAGCTATTTAAAGCTGCACCCCACCGGACCCAAGCATGACTACAACTACCACACCGAGGCGATGGACCGCGCCATGGAAGGCGGCATCGACGACGTGGGACTTGGCGTTTTGTTCGGATTAGAGCTGTATCGGTACGAATTTGCCGGACTTTTGATGCATGCGGAGCATCTGGAGGCGGTCCACGGCGTAGGACCCCACACCATCAGCGTTCCTAGAGTTAAGCATGCCGACGACATCGACCCCAACGCCTTCGACAACGGGATCAGCGACGATATTTTCGCCAAGATCTGCGCGTTGATCCGTATCGCGGTTCCCTATACGGGTATGATTATCTCTACCAGAGAAAGCCAGGCGGTCAGGGAAAAGGTGATCCGTTTGGGCGTCTCCCAGATCAGCGGCGGCTCCCGCACCTCGGTGGGCGGTTATGTGGAAGAGGAGCGCCCCACCGATACCGAACAGTTCGACGTTTCCGACCAGCGGACGCTGGACGAGGTGGTACGTTGGCTGATGGAGATGGGGTACATCCCATCCTTCTGTACGGCATGCTACCGGGAAGGACGGACGGGAGATCGGTTTATGGCCTTATGTAAATCGGGGCAGATCCAAAACTGCTGCCATCCCAATGCGTTGATCACTCTGAAAGAATATTTGATGGATTACGCGAGCGAAGAAACCAAAGCCATTGGCGAAGCGCTGATTCAGGCGGAGCTGCAAAATATTCCCAAGGAGAAGGCACGGGAAATTTGTAAGGATCATTTGGAAAAAATCGAAGAGGGCATTCGGGATTTCCGTTTTTAAAATAGCATAAAACGGCGGCGATGGAATCCGTCTTTCTTTCGCCGCCAAAGAAAGGAATGATATTGTGGGATTAAATGATACGCCTTCGGCCAACCGCTTACATATCGGCTTTTTCGGCGGACGCAATGCGGGAAAATCCAGTCTGGTCAACGCGGTGACCGGTCAGGATCTGGCGGTAGTATCCGACACCAAGGGAACCACTACTGATCCGGTGTATAAGTCGATGGAACTGCTGCCGTTGGGACCGGTGGTTATCATTGATACGCCGGGGTTTGACGACGAGGGAACGCTGGGCGAGCTGCGGGTGCGTAAGACGCGGCAGGTACTGGCGAAAACCGACATCGCCGTTTTGGTCATCGACGCCGAAGTGGGACAAACTCCCGCCGATAAGGATTTGTATGCCCGTATTCTTCAAAAGGAGATTCCGTATCTTCTGGTGTACAACAAAGCCGACAGCCCGACGGCCCATATTCCGCATAACGCCTTTGCCGTCAGCGCCAAAACCGGACAGGGAATCGAAGAGCTGAAGGAAAAGCTGGGCGCCTTCGCAAACCAGGTGGGGCAGCCCCGTTTCCTGGTGCGGGATTTGCTGAACCCGAAAGACACGGTGGTGCTGGTGACGCCTATCGATGAATCCGCGCCCAAGGGGCGCATAATATTGCCGCAGCAGCAAACCCTTCGGGATGTTTTGGACGCCGACGCTATCGCGGTGGTTACCAAGGAAACGGAATTGAAGATGGCGTTAGAGGGATTAAAAACGCCTCCGGCGATGGTCATTACCGATAGCCAGGCGTTCGCGAAGGTGGCGGCGGATACGCCGCTTAGCGTACCGCTCACCTCGTTTTCCATTTTGATGGCGCGATACAAGGGCTTTTTGGAAACCGCCGTCCACGGCGTCAGCCGCATCGAATCTCTCAAGGACGGAGACACGGTGCTGATCGCGGAAGGATGTACCCATCATCGGCAATGCAACGATATCGGTACAGTCAAAATTCCCCGCTGGCTTCGGGAGTATACCGGCAAGGAAATTCGAATTGAAACGGTATCGGGGACGGAATTTCCCGAAGACTTGTCCCGCTACGCTTTAATTCTCCATTGCGGCGGATGTATGTTAAATGAGCGGGAAGTTCGTTCCCGGATGAATTTAGCTATTGACAGCGGCGTTCCGTTTACCAATTATGGCATCACCATCGCCTATATGCAGGGAATTTTGCGTCGGAGCTTAGGCGTTTTTCCTTCGCTGCTGGCCTTATTAGACGCCAAAGGAGAGGAGTAGTTTAATGGAGACCCGAGTGGCTGTCGCCGCTATTATCGTAGAGGACCCAACATCGGCAGCGTCTCTCAACGACCTTCTGCATCAATATAGCGCTTATATCATCGGACGGATGGGGATTCCCTATAAGGAAAAGAATATCGCCATCATCAGCATCGCGATGGATGCGCCTCAGGATGTCATCAGCGCGCTGACCGGAAAGATTGGGCGGTTAAAGGGAGTTACCGTTAAAGCGACCTATTCCAGCTTTTAAGGTTTCTTTCCCGTCTGTTTTATCATTTGGTATAAAAGGAAAAAGACGACGCTTAAAGCGTCGTCTTTTTCCTGCCGTCATATAGATAGCCGTACAATTATGCTTACCGTCTTTATTCGATGCCGTATTGTTCCATCCAATAGTTGACCTGCAAAATATAGGCGATCATTTGGGGGCCCGCCATCAGTTGCCCAAACCATGGTTTGCCGTAATCCTTGGGCTGTGCGAGAAATTGCGTCGCTTTTTTTCGATCCAAGAAGCGATGTACAGGCGCTTGAGGGGTGGAGAGCACTTGCTGAAAGCGTTCTGTCAGCAACGCCTCGTATACCGGAGAGTACGTCTTGGGGTAGGGGCTTTTCTTTCGATACAGCAGCTGGGGCGGAAAAAGCTCCTTGCAGGCGTCTCGAAGCAGCTTTTTTTCCATCCCGTTTTCATACTTCATGCTCCATGGCACGTTGTACACGTATTCCACGATTCGATGATCCGCAAAAGGCACCCGCGCCTCCAGTCCCCAGGACATGCTGGTGCGATCCATTCGATCCAGCAGGGTCTGCATAAACCACCGGAGATTCAAAAAACTCATCTGCCGTCTGCGCAAATCGTCACCCTGTTCTCCCGGCAGGGTCGGGACCTGGGCCATGGTATCCAGGTACTTTTGTCTTACATATTCCTCGAGATTCAAAGTATGGATCGCTTCGTCCGACAACAAAGCGGTTCTCGCCGATAGGTCGGAGGACCATGGAAATCCATCCGCATGTAACAGCTCCTCTCGATAAAACCAGGGATAGCCGCCGAAAATCTCATCCGCACATTCACCGGTCAAAGCAACCTTGTTGTGTTGTTTGACCAGTCCGCAAAAATAGAGGAGCGACGCGTCCACATCGGTCATTCCCGGCAAATCCTTCATGCGGACCGCGTCTTTGAGCAAATCGGCCAACGTGGCCTCGTCGCACTCCAGATAGGTGTGATGGAGGGGATAAAGGGCGAGCACCTGATCTACATAGGGGCGGTCCCGGGTGGGTTGAAAGGCATTGGACTGAAAACAGGTATCGTTGTGGGTAAAGTCAAACGAAAATGTATTGAGAGCAACCCCTTTTGCTTCCAGTTGCCGGGAGGCAATAGCGGTGACTACGCTGGAATCAATCCCGCCGGATAAGAAGCTGCACACCGGTACATCGGATACCAGCTGCCTTTTGACCGCATCCCGCAGCAGGAAGGACACAGTCTCAACCGTTTGCGCATAGCTGTCCGTATGGGGCTTTGCCTCAAGGGACCAGTAAGGATATTCTGTCCGTTTCTCCTTGGAAAACTCCAAAATGCAGCCCGGCTTTACCTCTCGAAGCCCGCGAAATACGCCGCAGCCGGATGTTCTCGCCGGACCCAGCCCGAAAATTTCCCGAAAGCTGTCTAAATCCGCCTGAGGCTGAATCTGCGGGTGGGCAAACAGCGCCTTAGGTTCTGAACCAAACACAAGCGTGTCATTTTTCACAGCGTAAAACAGGGGTTTGACCCCCATGCGATCTCGGCAAAGGAATAAGGTGTTTCGATTCCCGTCCCAAATTGCGAAGGCAAAAATCCCGTTGAGCTTTTTTGCCACATCCATGCCGTATTCCATGTATCCATAGAGAATGACTTCCGTATCACATGTGGTTTCAAAATGACATTCACGGCTTAGCAAATCCTGTTTTAGTTCCTCCGCGTTATAAATTTCCCCGTTGTAGACGATTCCATATTCCCATTCTCCACGTCGGCGCAGCATGGGCTGAACGCCGCCGGATAAGTCCCGAATGGAGAGGCGGGTATGGGAAAGCCCCGCGTTGCGCTGAAGGTATTCCCCGGTTTGATCGTGCCCCCGGTGCGCGATAGCGGATCGCATCCTTACGAGGACTTGCGTCCACCTGTTTGCGTCCTTTAGAAAATCTGTCTCAAAATTACAAAATCCGGCAATTCCACACATAAACATACCCCCACAATTAAAAAATGCAAAGTGCTCCTCCATACGGGTAAGCGACTTTGCTTCTCTGTACCAGTATATTCAGTTTCCGTCATTTTGGCACCGCAATATTGCCGGATTGGGGCGATGAAACAGTAAAATGATTTTAGCGCACAGGTAAGGAAATATTGAGGCTTGTAGAAAAGGATAGAATTTTTGCATCGAAGCGGCAAGCAGCGCCGTTTCGATGCACCGACGGGCGTTTAAAAAATAGAATAGGGCAAAAGAGCCGCACAAGCGAAGGTTTCGGAAAAATCCGAATCCCTGCTTGTACGGCTGTAACTGTTTTGGCACGCTGATATTTTTGCTAAATACCGGAAATGTACTTCTTTGCATATATAGCGCAAGTGGGCGAAAACCGAGGGCGTGTATTCATAAATAGAAATGACCTCGAACGCAATGCCAATGCGATGCGACAATTTTACCGCCGGGAAATATTCCCATAGCCTGCCCCGCCTTTTTGGTAGCGAGATGGGCGCCGTTTTGCGCTTTTTGGAGAATGGCTTTTGCTTTGTTAGATGTTATTCGCCGAATACTTTGATGTAATCCACCTTGAATTTTTCGATACCGGCGTCGGTAAGGGGATGCTTGGTCATCTGCTCGATAACCTTCCAGGGCACCGTAGCGATATCTGCTCCGGCTAAGGCGCAGTCCGTCACATGAATGGGGTTGCGTACGCTGGCTGCAATGATCTCGCAATGCAAATCTGGGTAATTGTCAAAGATGGCGCTGATCGTCCGGATAAGGTCGATGCCCGGCTGGCTGATGTCGTCCAGTCGGCCCAGGAAGGGAGATACGTAGGCAGCGCCGGCCCGCGCAGCCAACAGTGCTTGGTTGGCGGAGAAAATGAGGGTGCAGTTGGTGGGAATGCCTTCGGCAGATAGTACCTTAATGGCTTTGAGCCCCTCGGCGGTCATAGGAATCTTTACCACCATGTGTTTGGGGTCCAGGGCGTAAATGGCGCGTCCTTCTTCAATCATACCCGCCGCGTCGGTGGTGGTGGCCTTTACCTCCCCGGAGATGGGGCCGTCTACTATGGAAGCGATCTGGGCGAGGGTTTCGGCGTAGTCCCGCCCCTCTTTTGCGATCAGACTGGGATTGGTGGTGACGCCCGCGATGACGCCCATATCGTTGGCAGCGCGGATTTCCTCTACATTTGCTGTGTCAATAAAAAACGTCATTTCTTTATGTCTCCTTTTATTTTTTGCCCGTAATAGGCGTTTGGTCCATGTTTACGCAAAAAGTGTTTTTCTATTAAATACCTGGGGGCGGGGGCCGCGTCCGGTTTTACCTGTCGGGTGTAAAGGGCCATCTTCGCCACCTCTTCCAGTACCACCGCATGATATACCGCTTCGGCGGCATCTTTGCCAAAGGTAAAGGGCCCGTGACTGTGGCAGATGACCGCCGGCAGATATACCGGGTCGATGCCTCGGGTGGTAAAGGTTTCCACAATGACCTTCCCGGTATTTTTTTCGTAATCCTCGTTTAGTTCTTCTTCGGTGAGGTGTCGAGCGCAGGGCACCGGACCGTAGAAGTAATCCGCATGGGTGGTACCGTAGCAGGGGATGTCCTCTCCTGCTTGGGCCCAAGCTACCGCGAAGGGGCTGTGGGTGTGCACAACGCCCCCTAAGGCAGGAAAAGCCTTGTATAGTTCTACGTGAGTTTTTGTGTCGGAGGAGGGGGTTAGCGTTCCCTCTACCCGTCGACCATCCAGATCGACTACCACCAGATTGTCGGGGGAAAGCGCTTCGTAGGCTACGCCGGAAGGCTTAATGACCACGAGACCCCGCTCCCGGTCAATACCGGAGACGTTGCCCCAAGTGTAGGTCACAAGACCTCGGCGAGGTAATTCCATGTTGGCTTCCCAAACAGCCTGTTTCAGTTGTTCCAGCATAGGCGACTCCTTATTTCCGCTTCCATGCAGCGCGGGCGCTTTCGTCCGAAAAAGAAAAGACTCGTAGCGCGAATTGGTTGTAAGCCCCGCTTTCGAAGCGCTGGTAAAAAGATACCCGCTTAGCGTGGGCGCTTTCGTTCAAAAAAGAAAAGACTCGTAGCGCGAATTGGTTGTAAGCTCCGCTTTCGAAGCGTTGGTAAAAAGATACCCGCTTAGCGCGGGCGCTTTCGTCCGAAAAAGAAAAGACTCGTAGCGCGAATTGGTTCCAAGCTCCGCTTGGCCCCGGTGGTGGAGCTTGAACCCACACAGTTTTTTCTTTTGAGAACATTTTAACATATAACCAAGCCAAACGCAATTCGTAAGAACACGTCGTCACTCATCATAATTTTCCCTTTTATTCCATCACTTTTATGACATTTTGTCTGCACCCATACGGGTTCTGTGATGGCGTCCATGTTTTTTCGGCTATACGTCAAACCTTGTCAGTAAACCGATTATAATACAAATCATACCTGTAATTCGCATGGAACGTTTCGCCTTTCTTTCACCCAGACTGTGTTTCAGACGATCCGGGTAAACAGGGTTTACGATAAACAAAACCCCGTATACGATCCACGCAATATTTGCAAAAATGCCTTTATGGAAAGCAAAGGCCAAACTATTTCCCAAAATCACAAGGATGATACCGCAAAGTAATTGTTGCTTGAAGGTAAGTCTTTTCATAAATCGCTCCTATGACGCACCTTTAACCCTCGTCCCCAGCCTTAAAGTTGTAGATGGGGCGGATGATTCTCACAACATCTGCCGTTGGGCCGATGTTATCCAGAATATCCTGCATTCCCTTGTAAGCCATGGGGCACTCATCCAAAGTGGCTTTGCTCACCGAAGTGGTATAGACTTCAGCCATCTGCTTTTTAAACTCAGACACCGTGAAGGACTGTTTAGCATCCGCCCGACTCATTAGGCGGCCAGCTCCGTGAGGTGCAGAGCAGTTCCAATCCTCATTTCCTTTTCCAATACAAATGAGACTGCCGTCTCTCATATTGATGGGGATAAGCAGCTGCTCTCCGGCCTTGGCGGACACAGCGCCTTTTCGCAGGATCATGCTGTCAGTATCAATATAGTTGTGAATGGTGGTGAATTGCTCCTCAACATGAAGTTTCATATCTTTGACGATCTCGTCCATCATAGCCTGCCGGTTGAGCATGGCAAAATGCTGGACAATCTTCATGTCGTGGATATACTGCTCAAACAGTTCCCCGGACACATAAGCAAGCGCTTTGGGGATACTGATCTGTT
>CALXGT010000042.1 GCA_944387915.1 uncultured Clostridia bacterium | reverse complement strand
CGTTTGTGGGAAGTGTGATATCGGCGGGAAAAAGCTTGGGGGTGATCTGCTTGTTCGTCACAATTTTCTCCGCGTTTTACGGGGTTTTTGGCGCATGGCTTGGAAAAAGTCCTCTTTTGGGATTGTTGGAGGTCTCGGTAGGATGCGACCGAATAGGGGAATATGGCTTTTTAGCGGCGCTGTTTTGGTGTTGCCTCTATCTTTCCTTCGGAGGAGTTTGCGTTTTTACCCAGCTCGCCGCCTTTTTATCGGGCAGCGGCGTTACCTTCCGTCAGTTCTTTTTGGCGAGAAGCCTCTTTTTCCTCTTCTTTTACGGGGGGCTTCGGGTGGTAATCGCGCTGTTTCCCAAAACGGCGGAAAGCTTTCTTTCCATGTCCGGCGGCTACACCCCTATGGTGGGCGCCCCTTCTCCGCTTGTGGGAATCTTGCTGATTCTCCTTTGCCTGATGCTCTTGATTAGCGATAAAAAGTATGGTACAATTTTCAAAGATCATCGGTAAAGGGAGGAAGGATGTTGAAACACAGCTTGTTTGATCCGAAAATTTCTCCTCGATGCGCTTATTGTGAGCGGGGAATGGAGAAAAACGGAAAGGTACTATGCCGCTATGCGGGGGTGGTATTGCCGGATTTTTCATGCCGACGGTTTTTGTATGCGCCGTTAAAGCGCAAGCCGAAAAATCCTCCTCCCATAACACAGTACACCAAAGAGGATTTTACTCTGTAGGGAGAAATATGAAAACATTCCGGATCACGAAAAACGACAGCGGACAGCGGTTGGATAAATTCTTGTCCAAAGCGGTAAAACGTTTGCCCAAGAGCCTGATGTATAAGTACATCAGGCAAAAACGCGTTAAAGTAAACGGCAAAAAAAAGGAAATTTCTTACCGGCTTGCAGAGGGAGATCAGGTGGATCTCTACATTAGCGATGAATTTTTTTCTGAGGAAAGAGAAGAATTTCGCTTGGTTCCCGCCGATATCCGCGTTATTTATGAGGATGAAAATATCCTGTTATTGGATAAACCGGCGGGGTTAGTGGTACACGCGGATGACGAAGGGACGGTGGATACGCTGATAAACCGGAGCCTTCGCTATCTCTACGAGAAAGGGGAATACGACCCGGAAAAGGAAAATTCCTTTACGCCTTCTCTTTGTAATCGTATCGATCGGAACACCGGCGGGATTGTGGCGCTGGCCAAAACGGCGGAGGCGCTGCGGGAGATGAACGAATGCTTTCGAAGCAGGAAAACGGAAAAGTATTATCTGTGTTTGATCCATGGCCATTTAAAAGAGCGAGAGGGAATCCTTCGGCATTATCATCAAAAAGACGAGAAGGAGAAGAAAGCGAAGGTTTTTGATCGTCCGGTTTTGGGGAGTAAAACCATGGTGACCGGATACCGGGTCCTTTCGGAAATTCCCGGTTACTCCCTTTTGGAGGTGCGCCTTTATACCGGCCGCACCCACCAGATACGCGCTCAGTTTGCGCATATCGGCCACCCGCTTTTGGGCGATGGCAAATATGCTGACAACCGGGAAGATCGAAAAAAGGGATTTCCCTTCCAGGCCCTATACGCATACAAGATTTTGTTCCATTTTCCGGAGGAGTCTCCCTTATTTTATCTGGATGGACGGATGTTTCAGGCAAAAAACGTTCCTTTTGCCGCTCCTGACATTTTAGAAAGGCTTTCCTCATAAATTTTTCGGAGGAGGGATTGTATGGATATCTGTTTATGGGATCTGCGAAAGAAAGAGCTGGTTTGTTTACAAGACGGAAGCAAGCTGGGATATGTGGACGACGTGTTGATTGATATGGATACCAAGGCGGTAAAAGCGCTGATTGTCCGGGGAAGACTTCGGTTTTTTGGACTTTTGGGGCGGGAGCCGGATCTGCTGATTCCCTGGGAGGAAATCGGCGTTATCGGAAGCGACGCGTTGCTCATTAAAGAAGTTCCCTGTGAACAGCGCTTTTTCGAACATCGGAGAGAGCTTATGTAATTGTTGTACGCTTAGGAAACGGCAGGCGATGAAGGTCGCCCGCTGTTTTTATGTTCATGTCAAAAAAATAGGAAATATCGGGCAATATGCACTAATTTTTAAAAAAAAAGAAAATCATTGCCGGAACTATTGACATTAGAGTAAGCTCCAGTGATATACTGGGAATGGAAAAGCGGAAGACAACGCTTCCGCGTACGATTTAGACGATATAAGATCAGGAGGAAAAGATGAATTATAAGGAATTTACGCCAAAGCATGGAGAAAAGGTAACGTTATCCCGCCTCGGTATGGGAAATATGCGGCTTCCTACCATCGGTGAGGGACGGGACGCTCCCATTGATGAAAAAACGGCGACGGAAATTATCGACTACGCCATGGCGCAGGGGATCAATTACTACGATACCGCTTACGTTTACCATGGGGGAGAGTCGGAAAAATTTTTGGGAAAGGCTTTGGTGGACCGATACCCCAGAGAGAAGTTTTATATCGCCACCAAATATAACCGTCGGATGAGCGGCGCGGATTTTGCCGGCGCTTTTGAGGAACAGCTTCGGCGTCTTCACACCGACCGCATTGATTTTTACCTGCTTCACGCGGTGAATGACGACAACGCCGACGAATATCTGGAAAGCGGTTGCATCGAGTATTTCGAGGAGCAGAGGAAAAAAGGACGCATTCGGTACTTAGGCTTTTCTTCTCACGCGTCCCCCGAGGTTTTAGAAAAAGTCGCTTCTTACCACGACTGGGATTTTGCCCAGATTCAGCTAAACTTCTTGGACTGGACTTTGACTCGCGCGAAGGAGCAGTACGAGATACTTACATCCCGAAACATTCCCATTATGGTTATGGAGCCGATTCGGGGCGGGCGGCTTGCCAGCTTAAACTCAAAGGCCGACGCCTTTTTGAAAGAGGCCAAGCCCGATTGGTCGGTGCCTTCCTGGGCGCTGCGATGGGTTGCGAAGCTTTCCAATGTGCAGGTAATTCTTTCCGGTATGTCGGCGATGAATCAAATCGTGGACAATGTCAAGACGCTTTCCGATCCCGAGGAAATGACAGATGCCCAGGCGGAAATTTTGATGAAAGCGTGTGAAATGTTCCGAAATGATATTTCGGTTCCCTGTACGGCGTGTCGGTATTGCGTGGATGGATGTCCGCAAAAAATTGATATTCCCGCGGCGCTTGCGGTGTACAACGCCTATAAGTTGGACGGCGACAGAGCGTTAAAGGGGTTAAAGGATCCCTCGCCCAAAGAGTGTATTGCCTGTGGAAACTGCGTATCCAATTGCCCCCAGTCTATTGATATTCCCACCTATCTCGCCGAGCTCGGAAAGCTTCTTTGATTCAATAGACGCGTTGCTTTTGGGATAAAAAGGTGTAATTTTTAATTAACCGACCGACTTTAGAAAAAATTTTTTTCTTTCATGAATGGAATCCCGTAGATGGATCGTATTAAAGATGAAACCGGAAACGGTGATATATGGAAATGGAGGAAAAAAGATGAGAAAAGCGATTTGTATTGCGGCGGCGGTGTTGTCCCTTTCGGCAGGAATGGGCGGAGCTTTTGGCTTTGGCGGAAATTATGGTGTGTCTAATGGATATGGCGCAGGCGGTCTTGGCGCTCATTTAGGGGAGCACTGCGCGTATGTGGATGACAATGGCGACGGCGTTTGCGATGTTTGCGCTTATGTCGACCAAAACGGAGACGGAATCTGCGATCATCGTGCGTATGTTGACGAAAACGGAGACGGCGTTTGCGATGCCTGTCCCAACGGCGGGATTCCGGCAAGAGACGGGGAAGGAAGACAGTGGGGCGCAGGACATCATAGCCACAGTCGGTAAAGGATGGATCAGAGAACGGAATGCGAAGTGAGCAGGAGATTAACGACGTGATCGAACGGTATGCGGATACCGTTTGCCGGCTTTGCACAATCTATCTAAAAAACTACGCTGACACAGAGGACATATTTCAAACGGTATTTTTGAAATATGCCCTTTGTTCTGTTGCCTTTGAAAGCGAGGAACACCGGAAGGCTTGGATAATCCGGGTAACGGTTAACGCATGCAAAGATTTGTTGAAAAGCTTTTTTCATAGTCGGACGGTACCCCTTCAACAGCTTCCAGAAATGGCGGTTTCGATGCCGTCGGATCATCGAGAAGTGTTGGACGCAGTTCTTTCTCTTCCGAAAAAATATAAAGACGTGGTATACCTGCACTACTACGAGGGGTATACCGCGCCGCAAATCAGTAGGATTTTGGGAAAAAATGTCAACACCGTTTATACGCTTTTGACGCGTTCAAAACAGTTGCTTAAGGAAAAGCTGGGAGGGGAAGAGCATGTATGACCGGATTCGATCGGCTTTTGACGCCATCCATGCCGAACCGGCGTTGAAAGACCAGGTTAAAAACGATGTTTTGCAAAGGATTCGGCAGCGGCAGGCACGGCAACGGCGGGTGCGAGCGGTGGCTGTCGCGGCGTGCCTGCTGTTGATTAGTATTGTGGGCGGCGGCTGGATTTATCTAACGCCCACGGCGAAAATCAGCATCGATATCAACCCCTCCATCGAGCTGGGAGTCAACCGGTTTGATCGAGTCGTTTCCGCCGAGGGGTTAAATGAGGACGGAGACAAAGTATTGGAGTCTTTGTCGCTTCGGTTTATGGATTACGATGAGGCGGTGGCCGAGATTTTAGAGTCCGAGTCCGTTTCGACTCTTTTGTCCCAGGATGAGGTGCTGACAATTGGCGTTACGGGGGAAAAGAATGAGCAGTGTGAGCGAATGCTCTCCAGTCTTTCTTCCTGTGCAGAGAGGGAAGAGAACGCCCATTGTTATTATGCCGACGAAGAGGCTATGGAAACTGCGCGGGAGCTGGGACTGTCGTATGGCCAATATCGGGCTTTTTTGGAGCTACAGGCTTTCAATCCCGAAGTGACGCCGGAAGATGTGAAGGGGGTGTCGGTTCGGGAAATTCGGGAGTGGATTGCGGATTTGTCCGGTGGCGGCGATACCTCGGAAAACCAAGGACATGGACATGGCCATCATTACGGGCAAAACGGGAAAAATTCTTAAAAAGCGCGTTTGAAAGAGGAGCGGATGATATAGGGTTATTCTTCCGCGGCGTCGGCTTCCCCTTTGGTTCGATGGACGGTGCCGTGTGGGTGTTTTGGGGGCGCGTAAACGGAGTAAAGCTTCAGCGGCGTGCACCCGGTATTAACAATGTTATGCCATGTACCGGCGGGAATCAAAATCGCGTCACCGGCGCAGATTTCTTTTTGGAAATCCGGTTTTTCTCGACAAGCTCCCATTTTTACTATGCCGTTTCCTGATTCCAACCGAAGAAACTGATCGGTGTCGTTATGCTTTTCCAGTCCAATTTCTCCTCCCACAGGGATACACATCAGCGTCAGCTGGAGATGGCAGCCGGTCCACAATGCGGTACGAAAGTTTGAATTTTTCCGTGTTGCCCGGGCGATATCCGTGGTAAAAGGCATAGGACCACCATCCGCGCCGCAGGGACCGGTTGAGTGTTTTTGTTTATTCATAGTGATGCTCCCTTTCTCTTTGAACTGTTGTTATTGTATGAAGCGGTAGACCGGTGGGTGATTAGAATGGTATGGATTCCAATGTAGGCCTTAATCAATTGAAAATAGCCGCTGAACGGATTTATTCGAAACGAATAAAACTATGGCGGCGGACTTTTCCTATATGCCAATAGGGTGAGGAAAACTATGAGAAAGGACGACTTCGGAGAAATATGCCAAAGTCGTCCTTTTCAAAATTTCATTCGGTTGCTTCCTAATATGGAGCGCCCGTTCCTTCGAACATCGCTTTCATTTTCGTGTACGGAAATGCGTATCTATTCGCAAATACGATTACAAATACTTCTTTGTGTCGCAATAGTAAGAAGTGTGTCACCCAGCTGCGTTAGAGTTACCCCCAGTAAATTCAGCTGATCATCCGTCAGCTTGCGGCAAGCACGTTGGCAAGGGCGGTAATGGAAGCAGTTAATTCACACGAATTCATAAGAGACTCACCCCTACGTTATCATATGATAAAGGACCAGGGATGTGCGCCTGTTGGCGTCTATGGAAATAGAAAAGCTTGTCTGTTAATTTGGAACGTGGATTTTTCCATAAACCACAAATTTTAGGTTTCGGTCACAAATCGCTAAGAAAACGTCTTTTGGGGAGGAGATATGGCGTTGCTTTAGCTGATTGTCCAGCCACGTCAAATCCAGTCCCATGCGTTTTAAATTATCTTCCAGAATGCGCCCGTCCATAATCAGTTCTGTGAACAGCAGCTCCTGCTCCGGGGACAGGTTGATGTCATGAGGCGTGACGGGGCGCTGGCTGCTTACCGGAAAGATGGTAAGTTTTCCGTTATACTCGAAAATGGCGGTTTGAATATTTGTCAAATCGAAGTACCCCTGTTGTCTGCACATGACCATAAACTCGCTTAAATCCAGCTTAGCTTTTTTAAAATTTTCTTTGTACAGCTTCCCATGATCCATAAGAATGGTAGGAGTACCGTTGAGGTACTTGCGCGTTTTCGGAAATTTGGATGAAATGGCGCTCAACAAAAGGGTGATACTTCCATAAATTATCATTGCCACAAGGGGCTTCCAAGGCTTTTCTAACTCGGTAGCCATTTCGGCCGCGATGGAGCCAATGGTGATTCCCGTAATATAATCAAAAAAATCGAGTTGGGCGACCTGTTTATGTCCAATGAATTTTGCTATCAGGAATAACGCGCCGAAAGACCCGAGCGCAGCGAGGCAAAGTGTTAAAAACTCCATGCGATCATCCTCCTTTTCTATAGCTTTGCCTAATCAAAGGCAGGCATACGCAATAAGCTTTGCGCCTTTCATTTTGCGCGAAAAAGACAAAGGATATAAATATAGACCTGCCGTAAAAGAGATGGCAGGTCTATATTTATAAAGGCCTATAGTATTCAGCGGCTTTCCAGTCACACTTTAGATTTACAGAAGGATCTCGTAGCCGTATTGACGAAAAGAGTTTTGCTATACGAGAGCCTTTTCTCAACAAGCTTGAAAGCTCGATAAAATGGCAGAAAAGCAAAAAAATCCGAGCGCTCAAAGAGCACTCGGATTGGTCTGAGTGACAAGACTTGAACTTGCGGCCTCTACCACCCCAAGGTAGCGCGCTACCACCTGCGCCACACCCAGACGACTTTTAGAGTATATCAGATTTTCCCATAAAAATCAAGAGGTTTTTTCGAAAAAAATCAAAACCGGGCGAAAAATTCGCCCGGCTCTTTTACTTTTGAATAAGAACGCCCAAAAGATCAGCGCCCACAGGGTAATAAACGCCGGTATTTTTCGCTTCTTTTTCACAAAAGAGCGAAACGCCGGATTGGGGTTTTTGGCTATCGTAAATTAGGAATGGCACCGGATCGGAAGTGTGTGTTTTTAGCGCAAGGGGGGTGGGATGATCGGGAAGAACCATGATCCGATATTCTCCCATGTCATCCAACGCCTGTTTTACCGGACCTAAAACTTTTTCGTCAATTAGTTCAATCGCGTGAATTTTATTTTCGGTCTCTCCCCGGTGACCGCATTCATCCGGCGCTTCAATGTGGAGATAAACGAAATCATGATCACGCAGCGCATCGATAGCCGCATTGGCTTTTCCTTCAAAATTGGTGTCAATGTAGGCGGTAGCGCCCTCTACTTCGATCACATCCATTCCCGCGAGAATGCCGATTCCTTTGATGAGATCCACGGCGGAAATGACCGCTCCGTTTAATCCGGTTTTTTCTTTAAAATTATCTAATTTAGCGCGCCGCCCCTGACCCCAAAGCCAGACAGAGTTTGCGGGATGCTTCCCTTCGGCAATTCGTTTTTGGTTGATGGGATGATCCTTTAATAAATCGTAGCTTTGGATCATTACCTCTTTAATCAAACCCGCTTTCTCCGGATCGGGAAGGTAGTTTGTAATTTTTTGGTCGGAAATATCATGAGGCTGGGTCAGGTATCCCAGATCATCGCTTTCGTTTTCCCATGTCAGGCAGTGGCGATAGCTTACGCCGGTATACAGTTTCATCCCCTTGGGAAGATGAGGATTCAAAAAGGCAATCAGCTCTTCGGCTTCCTTTGTAGAAATATCTCCCGCGCAGTAGTCCACCATCGTTTTGTCGGCGTAATTTTCTTCGTCGCTCAGGGTGACGAAATTGCAGCGGATCGCGTACTCATTGTCTTTTAAATCTACGCCGATGCTTGCCGCCTCCAAAGGAGAGCGTCCCGTATAGTAATCGGCGGGAAAGTACCCCATGGCCGCTAAATTCGCCACATCGCTTCCCGGTTTCATCCCGTCGGGAACCGTTTTCGCGAGTCCTACATAGGCGTTTTTCGCCAAAGCGTCCATATTCGGCTTTTTCGCCAGCTCCATAGGGGTCTTTCCTTCATATTCCGGCAGAGGGAGATCCGCCATCCCATCACAAAGCAGTACCAGATATTTCATCGTTGCACCTCACTATATGTCTTTAATACAAAAACAGTCGTTTCTCTATCAGAAACTTTACCCTCATCTTACCACATAGTGAAGTCTTTGTCAATCATTTTAAAAAGAAAAACTTTTTCCAGGAATAGTATTGACAAGCTTATGGAAATTTGATATAATAACATCCGTTGCACGAGATTACCGTGCGGGTGTAGTTCAATGGTAGAATCCCAGCCTTCCAAGCTGGTCGCGTGGGTTCGATTCCCATCACCCGCTCCATTCGTTTATCGGGACAAGGAACGCGGTGCGTTACTGTTTATCACTTAGCGGCAGCTTTCTATGCGCCCATAGCTCAGCTGGATAGAGCAACTGCCTTCTAAGCAGTAGGTCACAGGTTCGAGTCCTGTTGGGCGCGCCAAATATGGTGGGTATAGCTCAGTTGGTTAGAGCGCCAGATTGTGGCTCTGGAGGTCGTGAGTTCGACTCTCATTACCCACCCCAACAATGGGCTATCGCCAAGCGGTAAGGCACAGGACTTTGACTCCTGCATTCCGATGGTTCGAATCCATCTAGCCCAACCAGACGGCGAAAGCCGGATGCGTGCTCTTGATTCGAATCGGGAGCACGCAGCGTTCTTCCTTTTATACTGGGGTGTCGCCAAGTGGTAAGGCATCAGATTCTGGCTCTGACATTCCGAGGGTTCAAATCCTTCCACCCCAACCAAACGAAACACGAGCCTGGTACATTGTACCAGGCTCGTGTTTTTGTCATATCGGGAAACAAAAGTCCGGTATGAAAGGACGAAAGAGATCCGCGGCACCAATGTGATAGGAACGGATCTTTCCTGCCGCAAAACTATTTTCACAAAAGCTTTTTGCGCGAAATTTTCGATTACAGCAGTTATCCTTTTTGAAAATGCTTTTGATTTCGATGGCGGATAGATGAAAACAAAGGTGTGTATTTTTATCAAACGGCAAAAATGGTTAGCCGTTTGATAGGATCATAGAAGATGTAACAGGGAGGTGAAACGGATGCGGAAGATCAGAAAGTGGATCTGTTCCTTCTTTGCCAGCCGCCGCTGCCGGTTTTGCGGCTATGAAGGAAACGATTGGCCCGACAGCGGTGAATGTCCCAATTGCGGCGAGGTCAACTAAGAGGAGGAAAATATGCGCCGATTTTTGAATGCGAAAGATCTTGAGGAAGAAATCGAAAAGCTGCTCCATTATTGTAAAAATAATACGCACGCTTCCGGCGCGATAGCCAAGCTCCAAAAGCATGCCCATAAAACCCTTTTGGATGCGGCGGGGATGGCGCCATGTTCGGTAAAATATTCTTTTCTCCAAAACGATGAGAATCTCATCAAGGCGCTGCTTGCCTGTTACGAATATCCCAATAGCACCTATACGCTGGAGGCACTTCATGGCGTTTTATACGAAGTTCTCAAGGAAGAAGGAGATCGGGTACAGCGGGCGCTTCGGGAAAAGAATCAAAATCTGACCATTACCGCGCAGTGGCTTGAGGATCGGGTGGATTTTTCCGTCCTTTCCACCGGTACATTTCGTTTGTCGTCTTTGGAAAACCTATTGGGAAGCGACGCCTTTTAAACGGTCTGTTGACATAAAAAAGCGCAAAGTCTAAGCTTTGCGCTTTTTTACATGGTTTCGAACATAAACAGTCCTTTTACTCGAAACATTCTTCCGTTTGCGCCGGATTGGCGAGACGGTATCTTCCCCTTCCGATTTTTTCTACCTGCCCATCTGCGCATAATTTTTGCAGTACCCTCTGCAATTGCCGCCTGCTGCATCGCAACTGTAAAACAGCCGCTTCGATTCCCTGAATCTGGTGGGTGGGGGAAAGATTTTTCAGATACAAAAGAACCCGTTCCTCAAGGGTTTGCGCCGGCGCATCCACAAAAGCGAACAGCCGTAACTTTTCCGCGTAAGAATGAAGCAAAACATGGAGAAACCGGATATCCTTGTAAAGTTGTTCTTTATAGGGCGCCATAGGCAGGGCGACACAGAGGACCGTGGTTGCCGCTTCCGTAAAAAAAGGAGGGTTTCCCTGCTCGGCAAATTCCATATCGCCGATGATGGTGGGGGCGTTTTGCTGGTTTACCGGGGAGACGGTTCCGTTATTACGGATGCCGTAGATTCGAACGCTCCCCTCTACCACAAAAAGGATTTCCTCTAACCGTTTATCCGGAGATGTGATTTGCTCTCCCTTTTCGTACTGGTAAAGGGAAAAATGCAATTGGGGGGTCGAAAAGAAATCCCTGATTTTTGCTTTTTGAATCCAGTTTTCCGTTTGTTTGAAATCCGTTATTTTTTTCATAATTTAAAATCTCCTGCTGTTTTTGTGCCATATGACACAGAAAAAATGAAGCGGACGCATTACCATGGGATCACACAATAAAAGTGAGGTAACGGTATGGAAAACGAAATCTTTAACGAATCCAGGGTTTCAAAGGCGTATATTCGCCTTTCTCTTCCTCTTGTGTTCAGTATGGTGGTAACGCTGATCTATAATTTAGCGGATACCTTTTTTGTGGCGCAAACCAATGATACCAACATTGTGGCGGGTGTTTCTCTGGGAACGCCTTTATTTACGCTGCTGATGGCGTTGGGAAATATTTTTGGCCAGGGCGGCTCTTCCTTGATGTCCCGGCTGCTGGGCGGAAAAGACCGGGACGGCGTGCGGCATGTGAGCTCGTTTTGCTTTTATATGACGCTGTTTACCGGTGTAGGAATCGCGCTGTTGATGATGCTCTTTCGCGTTCCTTTATTATACATCATGGGAGCCAGCGAGGAAACCTTTTCCCACGCATCCAGTTACTATACCTATCTGGCGGTGGGCGCGCCGATCGTTATGCTTTCTTTTATCCATTCCAATCTGCTGCGGTCGGAGGGAATGTCCAAAGAATCGATGACCGGTACAATTTTGGGTGCTGTAGTTAATATTATACTGGATCCTATTTTTATTTCAGTTCTTCATTGGGGCGCAGGAGGAGCGGCTATCGCTACGGTGATCGGATATTTGTGCGCGGACATCTTTTTTGCCGTCATCGTCGTTAAGAAAAGCAGCATTCTCTCGATATCCATTCGGGAAATCAAGATCACTTCGAGACAGGTAGGACAAATATTGGGTATCGGGATTCCCGCGGCAATTGTCAATTTAATGCAAAGCGTGAGCGTTGTGCTGGTGAACCAGTTTTTGCTTCCTTTCGGAAACGATAAAATCGCCGCTATGGGCATTGTGTTGAAGGTCAGTATGATCGCCCTTCTCCTTTTGACCGGGTTTGCTTTCGGCGGCCAGCCACTGTTCGGTTATTATTACGGATCCGGGGACAAAAAACGGCTTTCCCAGCTGTTTCGCTTCTCCATTCGTTTTATCAGTGCAATCGCGATTCTGCTTACGGTGGGAA
>CALXGT010000041.1 GCA_944387915.1 uncultured Clostridia bacterium | reverse complement strand
AACGGATAAAAGGGTAACGATCACCGAAAAAAGGAACAATGCCGCAATGTAAAAAGCTTTAGGGTTTCGCAAAAGCCGTTCTTTCACAGGCAGGATTTGGAATTTCATAGGGATGCCTCCTTGCTGTTTCAAAGGATGTCGTAAGCTCAGCTTATAAGATGATTAAAAAAAGTCTTTAGTGATTACAAATTGCAAATTGATAAAATTTATATAAAAATAAGTTTTTAGTAATAAAAACTATTCACTTTATACATTCATCATAAATGATTTGTTTTTATTTGTCAATACTATCCAAAAAAATAATTTTTTATAGGTTATTTTTATGGCCTATCCGATAAGAGTTACATGGAAACGGACGATTTTTGAAATTTTCGCAATTTCTCTTTCTTTTTGGATGGGCTTTTTGCCGACTTTTCGTGAATCGCACCTGTAAGCTTTTCCTGCAATAAGATAGGAACAGGAAAGTTTCCTTATCCTAATTTTATGACAGGGGGAGATCGTATGAAGAAAAACTATTCCTTAAACGACCTAAAGCCCGGGGAGAAGGCTATCGTTTCATCCCTTTTGTCCACCGGTTCGATTCGCCGCCGCCTTTTGGATATGGGGCTGATCGAGAATACGGTGGTGGAATGTGTCGGAAAAAGCCCCGCAGGAGACCCCGCAGCCTTTTTGGTTCGAGGCGCGGTGATCGCCCTTCGATCGGATGACAGTCAAAACATCTTGATCCGGGAACGGGATGCGTTATGGGGCTGAGCTATCGTTCTACCGGCCTTTCTGCTGTCGATTCGGGGCTTTGGATCCAAAAGCGGAAGGAAAGCGATCGGGTCATCGCTTTGGCGGGAAATCCCAATGTTGGGAAAAGCACCATCTTTAACGGGCTGACCGGGATGAATCAGCATACCGGTAACTGGCCGGGGAAAACGGTTTCCTGCGCCCAGGGGTATTTTGAGTGGGAACAAAAAGGGTACATTTTCGTAGACATTCCCGGTACCTATTCTCTTTTGGCCCATTCCGCCGAGGAAGAGGTAGCGCGGAATTTTATCTGCTTTCAGGATCCCGACGGCGTGGTGGTGGTTTGCGACGCCACATGTCTCGAACGAAACCTCAATTTGGTTTTACAAATTATGGAGATCACCGGACGGGTGATCGTCTGCGTCAATTTAATGGATGAGGCGGCGCGAAAGGGATTGTCGGTGGATTTAAAAAAATTAGAGGAACGGTTGCAGGTTCCCGTAGTGGGGACGATAGGACAAAAGACGGAAAGCCGCCATGAGCTGGCGAAGGCGCTTGCGTTTTTTGAAAACAGGGATGCCAAGGCGCCGCTGACCCTTCGTTACAGCGAGCCTGTGGAAAAAGCCCTGGCTCAGCTGGAGCCGGTAGTGGCTTTGGCGGTGAAAGGAAAGATGAACAGCCGTTTTGTCGCCCTTCGCCTTTTGGATCCGGACGAAAGCCTTTTTTCGGAGTTAAAAGCCTATTTGGGCGAGGACCTTTTTAACAATCCATTGATCCAAAAGGCGCTGTGGGACGCTAAGGAAACGTTGAAACAAGCGGGAATTTCCCGGACGGATCTAAGAGATCAGATCGTTTCTTCTCTGGTTACAACGGCAGAACGATACTGTGAAGGCGTGGTCACCGTTCAAAAAGAGGGAGGGGCAAAACGGGATCGGAAGATCGATCGGTTTTTAACGGGACGGAAAACCGGATATCCGGTGATGCTTCTTTTGCTTTTATTGATTTTTTGGCTCACCATTTCCGGGGCGAATTTACCGTCTTCTTTGCTTTCCAAGGGGTTATTTTGGATTGAAGGACGCTTAAGTGAGCTGTTTTACGCATTGGGCGCTCCCAATTGGCTTCACGATGTTTGTGTGCTGGGAATCTATCGGGTGCTATCGTGGGTGGTGTCGGCGATGCTTCCTCCTATGGCCATCTTTTTCCCCCTGTTTACCTTATTGGAGGATGTAGGGTATCTTCCGAGAGTGGCCTATAATTTAGACCATGCCTTCCAGCGCTGTCACGCCTGCGGAAAGCAAAGCTTAAGTATGTGCATGGGGTTTGGATGTAACGCCGCCGGCGTAGTCGGCGCCCGGATTATCGATTCCCCGAGAGAGCGGCTGATTGCCATCCTCACCAACAACTTTGTTCCCTGTAACGGGCGTTTTCCCACCATTATTTCCATTTTGACCATGTTTTTTGTGGCGGCGGGAAGCGGCATCTTTTCCACCCTCTGGTCGGCGCTGCTGCTCACAGGAGTCATTATTTTAGGAATCTTTTTTACCTTTCTTGTCTCCGCCTTTTTGTCGAAAACGCTTTTGAAGGGAGAAGCGTCTTCCTTTACCTTGGAGCTTCCTCCTTACCGCCGTCCCCAGGTGGGAAAGATCATTGTTCGTTCCCTTTTGGACCGGACGCTTTTCGTTTTGGGGAGAGCGGTCGCTGTGGCGGCGCCGGCGGGGCTGTTGATTTGGATTTTAGCTAACGTTTCGGTGGGCGGGGATACCCTTCTTTCCCATATCGCCGCTTTTTTAGATCCCTTTGCCCAGCTTCTCGGGCTGGATGGGGTGATTCTGATTGCTTTCCTTTTAGGGCTTCCCGCCAATGAAATTGTCCTTCCGTTGATTATTATGGCGTATTTGGCTGACGGAAGCTTAACGGAGATGGAAAGCATTTGGGAAATGAAGGCGCTTTTTGTCGCCAACGGATGGACGGCGGTGACTGCCATCAATGTGATTTTGTTTTCCCTGTTCCACTGGCCCTGTTCTACCACGTTAATCACGATCTACAAGGAAACCAAAAGCGTAAAGTGGACTTTGCTTTCCTTTTTCCTTCCTACGGGCATTGGAATGCTGTGCTGCGCTTGTATCAACGGAGTCGCCGGCTTTTTCCAATAAAAAAAGACCGTATCGAGAGATACGGTCTTTTTTGAAAACGGGAGATTACAGGTTATCCCTGCTTTTTTTGCGCGGCGATTTCCTTAAAGGTAACGTCGGGATGATGATAACGGCTGCGGCTGTTTTCTTTTCCCAACTTTCCGAAATCTTTGTAAATCGCTTTTTGGGGACACCAATGAAAGCACCCGAAGCAGAAAGCGCAGTTATCACCGAAAACCGGCGTGCCGGACTCAAGATGGATGTTGTCCATCGGACACAGTTTTTCGCATAAGCCGCAGGAGGTACATTTTTCTTCATCAATGTGCCATACGGCAAAAGGCGTTCCTTCAAACCTTGCTTTTCCGGCGGCGGCGTTGTTTTCGGGAGAATCGAAGTTTTCACAGCTTCCTACAAAGCGGTTGTTGATGTTTTTGGCAAAAATAGAAACGCGAAAATTCTCTAACTCCAACCGCTCCGCGTTTTCCCCGGCGTTGCTTTCCATACAGTTGCCGGGCATATCGATTTTCTTTCCGTAAGAGAGGGTATAGCCGAGCCGTTTTAAAAGCCCGCCGAACAAGTCCATGCAGCAGCCGCCCCGTTCATTGCAGGTGCCGATAGCGAAGAGATACGGATTTCCTTCGATCGTCATTTTCTCTACGACGGCTTTGACTGGCCAGGGGGCGTCGCTTCCGTAGATGGGGAAAACAAACCCTACGGTGTCCGCTGCCTCGACGATTACCTTTTCTTCCCCCACATATTGGGCAATGGGGCGCAAAATGGTTTCTCCGTCGAGCTTTTGCTGTAGGAGCTTTGCCACCGAAAGGGAGTTCCCGGTCCCGGTGAAATAGTAGATTAGATTTTTCATTGATGTCCTCCTTGCTTGTTATCCTAAAAACGCCCGCAGACCAGACCTTGGCATGCGGGCGTTTTCTTTAATACCACTCTTCCAGCTCTTCTTCGTCCCCTTTATTTCCGCGAAGCAAATCAATCAAATAAAAGGTCATCCCGGCGCAGAGAGTTAAAAAGCCGGTGCCCAAAAAGATGACGGACAAAAGTTTTAAAACGTTGAATTCTTTTTTCATCCTGGTACTCCTTTCTGTGTTCCGTTACAAACCTTAATCTTATCATATCGCCGAAAATGCGGTTATGTCAATAGATTTTCTGTAAATTTTGCTTATTGGGAAATTTTTCCTCCGCCGTATTCGAAAAGCCCCAACCGTCGACGCCGTTTCGCCGCATAGCGCCGAAGATCCGATCTTTAAATCCGCGGCTTTCCCGTTCCTTCTCCGCGAGAAATTCTTTCATTTGCTGGCGGGAGGTATGTCCGTCTGCGGGACAGCGGCTTTTTACTATGGGAAACTCGTTTCTCTCCGCGGCGCGTCGCACCTCCTTTTCCGGCGCGAAAACCATAGGACGGATCAGCCATAACTCTTTTCGGGACAGGTAGGACTTCGGGGAAAAGCAGCCGATTCTCCCTTCATTAAACAGATTCATCATAAAGGTCTCCACCGCGTCGTCATAATGGTGCCCCAAAGCCACTTTGTTGCAGGAAAGTTCTTTGGCAATGTCGTGGAGGGCGCCTCGGCGCATTCTGGCGCAAAGGCTACATGGATTCTCTTCTTTGCGAACAGAGAAAACAATCTCGCCGATGTCGGTTTTTTCGACAAGGTAGGGGACTTGAATTTCCTTACAAAGGGCGGCTACCGGAGAAAAATCTCCTTCCTTTCCGTTAAAGCGGGGATCCAAGGTAACGGCGGTCAATTCATAGTCGATACCGATAAACCGGCGCAACAAATGAAGCCCCATCAATAAGACCAAGGAGTCCTTTCCGCCGCTGACGCCCACTAAAATGCGGTCGCCGTTTTCAATAAGCTGAAATTCCTGTATGGCTTTTCGCATATAGCCCAGCATGCGCTGCATAAACGTCCCTTCCTTTCCTTATCTATTGTAGCCGATTTTTGTCATTTTGACAAGGAAAGATTTAGGAGAAAGAAGTGACGGTTCCTTCGCCAAACAGTAAAAGAATATCTTTTGCGGTCTCTCCATCTTCGGCGAGTTTTTCCGCTACCGCCAAAGGAACAGTCACCGAAACCGGGGCGTCCTCATCGATGAGTAAAAGTCCCTCGGTTTCCTGTATCCAAAGCAAAATGTTTTCCTTTTCTTCTTCGCTCCATGGCAAAGCGTCTTCTTTCAAGTAGGAAAACAGCGTTTCTTCCACGGGAAGGGAAAGAACATTTTCGCCGTTTTGTTGATAATTTTGGTAAAAAACGGAAAAGGCTTGGCTTCGCGCGGAGATGGCGAGGGCTTTTACCGCCTCGCTCTTCGTTTCTCCGGTGACGCCGTTGGCCGCGAGGGATGCGAGTAGGTACCCTTCTTCGGAAACCTCTTGGACTTCCTCTTCAAAAGTCAACGAAAAGCGGTCCGGCAAAGAAAGGGACAAGGAATCTTCTTTCTCCGGCTTCGCAGCGTCTTCCGGCGGGGAGAAAGAGAGGGCGACAAGGGGCAAAAAAGCCACGGACAAGAAAAGAAACACAAATAAAAATCCAAACCGTTTCATAATTTTTTCCTTTCTGTAATTTTCGGAGATTGTCCTTTTTTTACAGTATATTCAAGGAAATTAAAGAAAGAACCATATTGACCGGAAGGATGGAAAGAAGTATAATAAATTTAACATGGGAGTAATATGACTGAAAGGATAAAAAGCGCGATGAAACGGGAAAAAATGATTGCTCTTATATTGAGCGCTCTTGTTTTTTTCAGCGGGTGCGGCTATTCCGGCGGCGTGGATTCCTTGCTTTCCCCGCCCCGGCTGAACAGCGAACAAAATGAGGTTTGGCTTGCGATGACGAAGGCTCTCCAGACCGAGGAAATTCGTCTGGTCTACCCGCAAAAGGGCGAATATCGTTCTGCGTTTGTGATGGCGAATATTGACGAGGATGCTTCTAACGAGGCGTTGGTTTTTTATCGTCCCGTATCTGCGGCGGGGAACACCTCGGAAATTCATATCCATGTTTTGGATCGGGTAGAGGGAGAATGGGTTTCTATCGGAGACAGTGTCTTGGAAGGGACTCAAATCGAGGACGTGACGCTGATGAACGTGGGGACGGGGGTTCCTTTTATCGCGATTGGGTTGAATTACGTCAGCGACGGCGGGAATGTTCTCAAAATTCTTTCCCTTTCCGGCGGGGAATTGACCACGGTTTCTTCCTTTAATTACCAAAGTAAGGCGGTTTTGGATTTTACGCTCAACGGCTTAACCGATATTGTTTTGATTGAGCCTAAAGTTTCGGAAGTCAATACCCAGGCGACATTGATTTCCTACCAAAACGGACGGTTTTTGGTAAAAAGCTCGGTGGCTGTAGATCCTCGGATTACCCGGTATAGTACCGTGACGGTCGGTTATCTTCCCAGCGGGGAACAGGCGCTTTATTTTGACGCGTACACCGGGACCGATACTATGACCACGGAGATTTTATCGGTGGAGACGGATTGGCGGGGACGGCCTACGCTGTTGAATTTGACCTATGACGGAACTTCGTTGGCGTCCGGACTTGCCGACCGTTTTGCCGGAAGTTTGTGTTACGACTGGGGAAGCGACGGCGTGATTGAGGTCCCCGGATCCAGACTCCTTCCCGGATATGACGATGATACCAATCCGTCTTTTTACTTAACCGACTGGTACGTCTTTTCCGAGGGGGAATATAGTCGGATTAAAACGTCATTTATGAATTACGCGTTGGGTTACGCTTTTGATTTTCCGGAAAGCTGGATCGGTTCGGTATCCGTGCGGTACAACGCCTATCGAAATGAAATTACGTTTTATGAGTATGACGAGACGGCGGAAGGAAGCCAAGGCGAGGATCTGTTGTCTCTTCGGGTAGCGGCCAGAAAGGATTATGACGAAACGTTGAAAAACGATTACCAGCTTATCGAAGCCAAGGGACAGATTGTGTATCTCGCCCGGTTGGGAGATGCGGTGTCGGATAAGAACATCAGTCTCGCCCAGGTAAAACGGAGCTTTACCCGACTGCAATCATAAGACAAAAAGGAGTGGCATATGAAACGAATTTTGGTTTGCGAGGATGAAGACGCAATTCGGGATTTTATTGTTATCAACTTAGAGCGTTCCGGTTACAATGTGGTCCCTGTTTCCTCCGGCGAGGAGGCGCTGAAGGTTTACGAAACGGAAAAGGGAGATTTTGATATCGCCCTTTTGGATGTGACCATGCCCGGTATCGACGGTTTTACCGTTTGTAAGGCGCTTCGGGAGCAGTCCGAACGCTTGGGGATCATCTTTTTATCCGCCCGAAGCCAGGAAATGGATAAGGTCAACGGATTGATGCTGGGAGCGGATGATTATGTGACCAAGCCTTTCAGCCCTTCAGAGGTTGTCGCCCGAGTGGATGCGGTATACCGTCGGGTCAGCTTGTCTTCGGTGGCGGCAAAGGAGAATCTGACGCTCAAAAGCGGCCCGTTTGTTTTAGACCTTAAAAGCAGGAGCTTTGAGAAAAACGGAAAACCTATCGATCTCACTCAGGTGGAGTATCAGATCATAGAGTTTTTGCTTAAAAACAAAGGGGTGGCGCTGGACCGGATGAAGATCCTGCGGGAGATCTGGGGTGAAAACGCTTTTAATGACGTCAAGATCGTGGATGTGAATATCCGCCGCCTTCGGATCAAGGTAGAGGATGATCCGTCCCAGCCCAAGTATATCCAAACGGTTTGGGGATTTGGATACAAATGGAATGATTACGGCGGGGAAGAAGCCCGTTAGAAAGGAGAGAATCCGTTGGCATTGAAGAGCATTTCCCAACGCTGGTTTGTAAACAGCTTTTTGGTGATTTTCGGCGTTTTGGCGGTGGTGGTAGGCGTTTCCGCCTGGGCGATCCACAGCTATTTTTACTCTACGGTTTCCGATGTACTGCAAGCCAAGGCCGATTTGGTTTCCAGCGTCATCGAGTTTTATGCCGACGGTGTTCGAACGGGGAATTTCTCCAGCGAAGTTAAGGGATATGTAGAAGCGTTTCCCGATAAGGATTCCATCGAATTGATGGCGATCGACCTTTCCGGAGAGGTGGTCGTGACCTCCAGCGGCTTTACCTATAAAAAATCAGAACCCATGCCGGATTATCTGGACGCGCTTTCCGCTCCGTCGGGGACGGGAATGTATATCGGGACCTGGAGCGACGGGCAAAAGGTGATGGCGTATACCAAGACGGTGGATATTATTAACAGCTCCTTTTCGGCGATGCGGTTTGTGGTGTCCTTGTCGGCAGTGGACAAAACGATCAAAGGAATCATTTTGGCGATTATCTGTGGCGCTCTGGCGGTGCTGACCTTGTTTTTGATTAGCGGTCTTTTATTTATTCGAAGCATTATTCGACCGGTTCGCGCCATTGGCGCCGCCGCAAAGCAGATCACCGAAGGAAATTTTAAAGGCCGGATCGCAAAAATGGGAGACGATGAGATTGGGGAGCTTTGTACCATCGTCAACACCATGGCGGATGAGCTGGAAAAAAGCGAACAGGTCAAAAACGAGTTTATCTCTTCGGTTTCCCATGAACTCCGAACGCCGCTGACCGCGATTAAAGGGTGGGCGGAGACGCTCATCCACACCGAAAGCTGTGAGACCGAGACGTTAAAGCGGGGCATGGGCGTCATCAATGACGAAACAGAGCGGCTCTCCCGCATGGTGGAGGAGCTGTTGGACTTTTCCCGGATCCAAAGCGGCCGGTTTACCATTGTGTTTGAGAAAAT
>CALXGT010000040.1 GCA_944387915.1 uncultured Clostridia bacterium | reverse complement strand
AGGAAAAACGTTGGTGGAGACCCTCCCCGCCTACCTCAACGCGCTGGAAGGAAAGGGCGTTCACATCGTTACCGTCAACGACTATCTGGCGAAACGTGACTCGGAGTGGATGGGAAAAATTTTCCGGTTTTTGGGACTGAGCGTAGGACTCATCATCCATGATAAAAATAACGATGAACGGCGCGCCGCTTACGCCTGTGACATTACCTATGGCACCAACAATGAGATCGGATTCGATTACCTTCGGGACAATATGGTGACCTATAAGAAAAACCAGGTCCAGCGTCCCTTTAACTACGCTATTGTGGACGAGGTGGACTCCATCCTCATCGATGAGGCGAGAACCCCCCTCATCATCTCCGGCCCCGGGGATAAATCGACGGAGCTGTACCAGATGGCGGATCAGTTTGTCCGCGGCTTAAAGATGAATAAGGTCGTGGAATTAGACGACAAACGGGATAATGACGACCTGGAAGGCGACTATATCGTCGACGAGAAAGCGAAAACCGCTACTTTGACTCCCGAAGGCGTCAAGAAGGCGGAAAAGGCCTTTAATGTGGAAAATTTGATGGACAGCGAGAATATGACGCTGCTTCATCATATTAACCAGGCCCTAAAAGCCCATGGCGTCATGAAAAATGAGGTGGATTACGTCGTCAAGGACGGGGAAATCGTTATCGTTGACGAATTCACCGGGCGCTTGATGACCGGTCGTCGCTACAGCGACGGTCTTCACCAGGCGATCGAAGCCAAGGAAGGCGTTCGGGTGGCGAGAGAATCCAAGACCTTAGCCACCATCACCTTCCAAAACCTCTTCCGCCTTTACAAAAAGCTGTCCGGTATGACCGGTACCGCTTTGACGGAAGAAGCGGAATTCCGGGAGATTTATAAGCTGGATGTCATTGAGATCCCTACTAACCGCCCGGTACAGCGCATCGATTGGGACGACGTGGTCTATAAAAACGAAAACGGGAAATATAAGGCCATTATCGACCAGATCATCGCCTGTCACGAAAAGGAACAGCCGGTGCTGGTGGGTACCGTGACCATCGACAAGTCGGAAAAATTAAGCCAGATGTTAAAGCGCCGGGGCATCCGCCACGAAGTGTTAAACGCCAAGTACCACGAAAAGGAAGCGGAGATCGTCGCCCAGGCGGGAAAGAAAGGCGCCGTTACCATCGCCACCAACATGGCGGGACGGGGAACCGACATCAAGCTTGGCGGCAACGCCGAATATTTAGCCAAAAACGAAATGCGCAAAAAAGGCTTTTCCGAAGAGCTTTTGGTAGAAGCCACCGGTTTTTCCGAAACGGACGACGAAGAGATCTTAAACGCCAGAAACACCTTTAAGGAACTGGAACAAAAGTACAAAAAGATCACCGATGCCGAAGCGGAAGAAGTCAAAGCGGCGGGCGGTTTATATATCCTCGGTACCGAGCGGCATGAATCCCGCCGGATCGACAACCAGCTCCGCGGTCGTGCCGGACGGCAGGGAGACCCGGGCGAAAGCCGGTTTTTCCTCTCGTTAGAAGACGACATTATGCGTCTGTTTGGGGGCGAGCGGATCCAAAATATGATGGAAGCGCTGAAGGTGGACGAGGATCAGCCTATCGAAAACAAGATTTTGACCAACTCCATTGAATCCGCCCAAAAGAAGGTAGAGGGCCGTAACTTTAGTATCCGCCGTACCCTTTTACAGTACGACGACGTTATGAACAAACAAAGAGAGGTCATCTACGAGCAGCGGGCGAAGGTGCTAAACGGCGACGACATCCACGATCAGATCCTTGGTATGATCCGGGAGTATATTAAGGAAACCGTCTGCACCTATCTTCAAAACGAAGAGATCCACGACGATTGGAATATAGATGGACTTCGAAACTACTTCCTTGGCGTCCTTACCGACGAAAACGATCTCCAATATGAAGATGTCCACGCTCTCGCCAACGAGAGCCGGCAGCATATCATCGACCTTCTCACCGAAAAAGCCCTCGCCCTTTACGCGAAAAAGGACGAAGAATACGGCGCCGACCGGATGCGGGAGGTAGAACGGGTGGTGCTGCTTCGCAATGTGGATACCAAATGGATGGATCATATCGACAACATGGACGAACTCAAAAAAGGGATCGGCCTTCGCTCTTACGGCCAAAAAGACCCGGTGGTGGAGTACCGTATGGAAGGGTACGATATGTTTGACGCCATGGTCGCCGCCATTCGGGAGGACACCGTCCGGATGCTGTTGACTGTTCGAATCCGCACCGAGGAAGAGATCAAGCGGGAACAGGTTGCCAAGCCCACTATCGCGGTACACGGCAACAGCGACCGCACCGTCAAAAAGCAACCGGTGAAGGTCCAAAAGGTGGGACGAAATGATCCTTGTCCCTGTGGCAGCGGTCTGAAATATAAAAAATGCCACGGCCGTTTTGAACAACCCACTTCCCCCAGAAACTGACTTATGCCAAAGCCGCGGCGATCCACCGCGGCTTTTTTCGGAGGATGATATGCAATACCGCGCTCTCACTCAAGAGGAACTGACCCTTTCGCTGTTTTCTTCCTTTATCCGGCGCCAGGTTGTGCGTCAATGCTATCGAAAAATGAACGGCGTTTTTGTGATCCAGGACGTCTCCTTTACCGAAGACTGGGGAGAAAAGGAGTACCGGTATCTGACCGAATGCTTAAAAAATACCGTTGGAACCGGCGGCGCGGTGTTTGGCGCGTTTTTCGATGACCGGCTCAAGGGCTTTGCCTCTTTGGAGAATCTCTTTTTTGGCTCCAAAGCCCAATATTTGGAGCTGAGCTCCCTACATGTCTCCGAGGATATGAGAAGAAAAGGGATCGGAAGAACCCTCTTTTTTATGGCGGCGCAGGCGGCGAAAGAAAAAAACGCAAAATCTCTTTATATTTCCTCCCATTCTGCTGTGGAGACGCAAGCCTTTTACCGGGCGATGGGGTGCGTGGAAGCGAAGGAATATAACCCTCTCGCCGTAAAGCGGGAACCCTTTGACTGCCAGCTTGAATTTTCTCTTTCAGGGCTTGCTATTTAAAAGAAGATCGTGTATAATAAAGGTCGAAGTTGCGTGCGCTTTTTTATGCAGGAAAGCGGGTCCCGCGCGATAGGGACTCGTGAACCATGTCAGGCGGGGAACCGAGCAGCATTAAGCGAGACCCCCTATGTGATGCGGCAAAGCCTTCTTTCCTGTATACCAAAGCGCACGACCGGTCAGTTCCCCGGTCTTACGGCCGGGGTTATCTTATGAAGGAGGAAAAAAGTATGCATCTCGCTTTGTATCGAAAATGGCGCCCTGCTCTTTTTTCCGACGTCATTTCCCAAGAGCACATTACCACCATTTTACAGCATCAGGTGGCGAAGGGCTCTTTCGCCCATGCGTATTTGTTTACCGGCTCCCGGGGAACCGGTAAAACCACCTGCGCCCGAATTTTAGCCAAAGCCATCAACTGTCTTCATCCCAAAGACGGAAACCCCTGTCTGGAATGTGAGATCTGCAAAGGCATCGAAGACGGCTCTATTTTGGATATCACCGAAATGGATGCCGCATCCAATAATGGCGTCGAAGATGTGCGTCTTTTGCGGGAGGAAGCGAATTTTGTTCCTTCGGTCTGCCGGTATCGGGTCTATATTATTGACGAAGCCCATATGCTGAGTAACAGCGCGTTCAATGCTCTGTTAAAGATTATGGAGGAACCTCCCCCCCACGTTTTGTTTATCCTTGCCACCACAGAGGTGCATAAAATTCCGGCGACTATCGCATCCCGTTGCCAGCGGTACGATTTTAAACGGATCAAGGCGGCGGACATTGCCGCGAGGCTGAAAAAAATTGCCGAAGCGGAAGGATTGACGTTAACCGAAGGCGGCGCGTCTTTGCTCGCCCGTCTTTCCGACGGCGGCATGCGAGACGCCCTCTCTCTTCTGGAACAAACCTCCGCTTTTTCGGACGTTATCGATGAGTCGGTGGTTTCCTCGGCGGTAGGAATTGCCCAAAAAGACGAGATTTTCGATCTCGCGGAGGCTGTTCGCAATCAGGATGCGGCGAAAGCCCTCTCTATTGTCTCCGCGCTGTATGAAAGCGGGAAAGCCATCGACCGGTTAGCCGATGATTTTATTTCCCATTTTCGGGATTTGATGCTATTGGAAGCAACGGGAGACGGAGAGGATTTACTCCTTCTTCCGCCCAATGAGATAAAACGATTAAAGGATCAGGCAAGCGCATATACCTTACCCCGGATTCTTTCCGTCATTACCGAGTTGCAGCAAGCTCTCATCCGGCTTTCCCGGACAAAGAACCAGAAAATTGAATTGGAGATGACGCTGGTCTGCCTGTGCGCGAAAGAGCCTTTGTCTCTTTCCGCCGCCCAGACGACGCAACCCGCCCGGGTTTCCGAGGAAAGTGATCCCCTTTTACTTCAACGTATTTCCAAACTGGAGCAAACCGTTCTCTCTTTGTCGGAGCAGCGAAAAAGCGTTTCTCCAACTCCCCCGCGGAAGAATCCGCCGGCGGAACCTACGCCCATCCCCGCGAAGGCGACGGTTTTGGAATGTTGGGGAGAGCTTTTAGAGGAACTGCGGCAAAACGAGCCGGCTTTGCATGCCATGTTAATAGACTCTACCGCTTATAAAAGCGGCGAAGTCATTATTATTGACTCCCCGAATACCATGTTAAAAAGCCTGCTGCTCACCGATAACATCGGCGCCAAGCTGGCGGATGAAATCGAGCGGAAGTTAGGAAGCCGGCATCGGCTTCGCATCGCAAAAAAAGAAACGCTCATTATCGAAGAAAATTCCGGATTCTCCGACATTTTAAAAAAAGCCGGAGAGCAACATATTGAAACCGAACTATACTGATACAAAAGAAAGGAAGAAACAAATGAAAGCAAGACTTCCCAAAGGCTTCGGCGGAGGCCCCCAAAATATGAACAGCATGATCAAACAGGCCCAGAAGATGCAAGAGGAAATGACTGCTCTCCAAGAGGAGCTCAACGCCACCGAATATCGGACCACCGTAGGCGGCGGCGCTGTAGAAATTATGATGACCGGCGACAAGGTACTCAAAGAAGTTAAAATTAAGCCGGAGGTTGTGGATCCCGAAGACGTCGAGATGTTAGAGGATCTCATTTTAAGCGGCGTCAACGAAGTGCTTCGCGATCTGGAAAGTGATTCGGAACAGAAAATGAATGCTATTTCCGGTGGATTGAACATTCCGGGAGTATTCTAATGGCGTCCACTCCCCTTCCCTTGACCCGGCTGATTGAGCATTTTGCTTCTCTTCCCGGCATCGGAAAGAAAAGCGCCCAGCGCCTCGCCTTCTATCTGCTTTCCCTTCCTTCGGAACAGGTGGAAAGCTTTGCCGAAGCGATGCTCACCGCCAAGCGCACCATTCATCACTGCAAGATCTGTCAAAATCTCACCGACCAGGAAATCTGCGACATCTGTGCTTCCCCTCAAAGAGATGACAGTACCATCTGCGTCGTGGAAAGCCCCAAAGATGTCATGGCGTTTGAGCGGCTGAATGAATACAAAGGAAAGTACCATGTACTCCATGGGCTGATCTCTCCCTTAGACGGTATCGGTCCGGATCAGATCAAAGTCAAAGAGCTTCTTTTGCGGTTGCAGCAAACCGATGTTCAAGAGATCATCATGGCCACTAACCCCACCATTGAAGGGGAGGCTACCGCCATGTATTTATCTAAAATTTTAAAACCCCTTGGCGTCAAGGTGACCCGTCTTGCTTTCGGGATCCCCATTGGCGCGGAGTTGGAATATACGGACAACGTAACATTAAATAAGGCGTTGGAAAACCGAATTGATATGTAATTTTTTGGCAATACTCAAAGAAAGGAGGCGCCGTTATGCCTGGGGGAAAAGTGATTACCGTCAATCGAAAAGCGCGGCACGATTACTTTGTGCTGGAAACCTTTGAAGCCGGCATTGAGCTGGTAGGGACCGAAGTAAAGTCCCTGCGCCAGGGCGGCGTCAACTTAAAAGACAGCTGGTGCAGCGTGGACGACGGCGAGTTGTTCGTCAAGGGAATGCACATCAGCCCTTACGACAAAGGCAATATCTTCAACCGGGACCCTTTCCGGGTGCGGCGGCTTTTGTTGCACAAAAAGGAGATTATGCGTTTGTTTGGAAAGGTAAAGCAGGAGGGACTGACGCTGATCCCCCTGTCGCTGTACTTTAAAAACAACCGAGTCAAAATGGAGCTTGGGCTTTGCAAAGGAAAACAGCTTCACGACAAGCGCCAGGATATGGCTAAGCGCGACGCAAAACGAGAAATTGACCGGGCCTTAAAAAATCGGAACCGGTCTTGATATGGGGGCGTCAAGGTTTCGACGGGGATCTTGAATGCCGGTAAGCGAGTAGAGCGGGCGAAAGCTCTATAAACGTCGCAAAAAAAATAAACGCTAAATCTGACAACAGAACCTTAGCTTTCGCGGCTTAATTTTAGCTGCAACCGACGGCTGCTCACCGCGCGCAGTCCCTCGGTCCTATTAGCGGTCAACAGCGAAGAGGACTGTTCCGTCTCTTCGCCGTATTCGGAACTACCGGGTAAGTGAGCCTGTTTACCGGCGCCTTCCCCGGGAAGCTTTAAGTAGATAAACTACACTCGTAGAAAGCCGGCTGGATGGATTTTCGGACGCGGGTTCGATTCCCGCCGCCTCCACCAAATGGACATTGCACGAACACCTACTTTTTCAAAGGCGGCTTTGCCGTCAGGGTGTGGTTGTGATGTCAAAACAGAAAACGAGGGCCAAGGTACTTATGTGCCTTGGCCCTCGTTTTTTA
>CALXGT010000039.1 GCA_944387915.1 uncultured Clostridia bacterium | reverse complement strand
CTTTTAAGGGTAGCAAGTAATAAACTTTTGCAGATGTCAGACCGTATATGCCATTGCAATGGCTGCCAGTATCAGCGGGTTATACCCGCACAAGAAAAACCGCCGGCTATGCCGGCGGATATTTATTATAGTCGTCCTTCCTTTTGCGCCTGGAGCTTGGAAAAGATGCATCCACAGTAGCTTTGCCGGTAAAGACCGTATTCTTTAGATAAGGTACAGGAACGAAGATAGCCGTTTTTCTTTTTGAAATCCGAGGGGAAAAAGGGGACTTTGTACTTTTCCCCCATTTCCTCGCCGATCCGGTTCAGTAAAACGGCGTCTTTATGAGGACTGACGGATAATGTGGTGGTAAAAAAGTCGAAGTTTCCTTCTTTGGCTCGTTTTGCCGCTTCCTCTAACCGAAGCCGGAAACAGACTTCACATCGCTTTCCTCGCTCCGGTTCCTTTTCCAGCCCTTTCACGGCGTCGATAAATCGGCTCGGAAGGTATTCTCCCTCCAGAACCGGAATGGGGGAAGAAAAAGGGTACTCCTTGACGAACCGGCGCAGCTCGTCAAGCCGTTTTTGGTATTCCTCTTTGGAGCTGATGTTGGGGTTGTAAAAAAAGAGAGAGAGGGAAAAATCCGGCGCCAATCGCTCGGTCACCGCCGAGGAGCATGGAGCGCAGCAGCTATGCAGCAACAGCCGGGGACGTTTTCCTTCTTTTCGAAAGGCGGCGATGAGGGCTTCGCCTTTCGCGTCAAAATTCGGACGGTTCATCGCTGCCCCAAAAGGTGTTTACGCAGGAAGGAAATGATTAGCTGCTGTCCTTCCTCCCAGCGATCCTCTTTGATGGGAGTAAAACCATGGGCGACGCCGGAAAAGCGTTTGATGGTGGTTTCGACGCCGGCTCTCGCCAATTTCAAGCCATATTCCTCGGCTTCATCCCGGAGAGAATCGATCTCACAGGTGAGCACCACCGCGGGGGGAAGCCCGGTAAGCTGCTCCTGGGTGGCATAGTAGGGGGAGCAGTAAATGTCCTTGGCGTTCTCTTTTTTCCGGTAACAGCTGTCGAAGGTCTCGGCAACCTGGGGCGGGATGGCGCCTTCGGTGTAAAACTTTTCGTGGGGATCGGTAAAGAGATCCAAAGGCGGGTAATCCAATACCTGGCAGCGAAGAGAAAATTCCTTTTTCTCCTTTGCCATCAGACAGACCACCGCCGAGATATTTCCGCCGGCGCTATGGCCTCCGACGCCCATCTTTTCGGGATCCACAGAAAATTCGCTGCTGTGGGAAGCGACAAAGCGGATCACGTCGTAAACATCCTCTTTGTCGTTAGGGCAAGGGTATTCCGGCGCCAGACGGTAGTCGATGTTAAAAACCGCAACGTCTAATTCCTCGCAAAGGCGATGACAAAATTTGTCGTCGGATTCCGGCGTTCCCATAATGAAGCCGCCGCCATGGACATTAAAAAAAGCGGGCGCGTTGGGAGTACGGGCGGCATGGTACAAAACTCTCGCCTGCCCGGCGCGGGTAGGAATTTGGATCTCTTTTCCGATAGCGGAAATCTTCGGCATATCCGCCGGCCCCTTGCGCATCTCTAATATTTTCTGATACAGTTCTTCTGAAACGTACATGGAGTTCCTCCTTGTTTATTTTCGTTTATCCCAATTTGACATTGGATTTGACCGGGAACACAGGGCGCCCGTTTGCTGTGATCTCCCCTTGCAGCAGCATTTGAAGAAAAAAGGTGTCTCTAAGCTCCCAGGCTTTGGACAAGAGGCGAAGATTCTCTTCGATCACTTTGTCGGGCCGCTCAAAGACGGGAAGAAACCCCGCCAGCTTTTCGCTTTCCGTCAAAGTAGGGGAGACCCGGTGGGATTGGATCCGGCAAAGGAAATAGAAGCTGCGCCTTTGGTAGATCTGGCCGGGATCCTTTAGATCCCGATGGATCTCTACGATCTCTCCCAGGGGAGATACCGTTTCGGGGCGAAGAAGGAAGCCCGCTTCCTCTTTCAGCTCCCGTTTCAGCGCGTCTAATACGCTTTCTTCCCCTTCGACCCCTCCGCCTAAAAGCTTGTACACACCGGCGCGGCTTTTTTGGAACGCGATCCGGTCATAACGAACCACGACCCCTCGTACTGCCGTTACTTCTTTGACCGGCATGGAGTCTAAATAATCTTTTTGATCCAGGACCAGTAACTGCTTCATATTGTTCCCTCCCGGCGTTTTTCGCTATCATATCATACCTTTTTGACAACTAAACGAAAAAATATAAATATTTTCCAAAAAGAGAACAATTTTTATATGAAAGAACAAAAGGGACGTAATTGCGTCCCTTTTACTGTTACAATCCCTTAATCATCTGGGCGTAAGGAAGACGGCGATATCCTCTGCGCTGGTACAGTGCTTCCGCTCGGGCGTTATCCGGTTCGATCTCTAAGCGGAACCGTTTGGCGTTTGGGAAACGCTGTTCCAAAAAGGCGAAAAAGGCGCTTCCGAAGCCTTTGGAGCGAAAGGCGGGGCGAAGATAGATCTCCTCCACCCAGATCACAAGACCGCCTGCTTCGTTGGAAAAGCTTTTCGCGATCAGTCCATAGCCTGCCGTTTCGCCGCCTTCCGAAAAAAGAAAGCCCTCCACATAGCGGTCGCTTTTCATCATCTCCGAAAAGGTAGCAAAAAAGTAGCTTTCCGGCACCGGGTGGAGTACGGCCTCCGAGCTGTAAAATTCTTTGCAAAGATTGATAAACACGGCTTCTTCATCAGGCAAAAAGGAACGAATCTCCATATTATTCACCTCCCACAGAAAGATCCTTTACCCATACCGCAGGGCTTCCAAACCGGGTAAAGCCCGCGTAACCGCTCCACTTTAAGGTGTCGCCCACACCGGCAATCTGTTTTAAAAAGTCGAAGAAATTGGTCGCTACCGTAAAGGAGCAGATAGGATCGGCGATCTTTCCGTCCTTGATTAAAAATCCGGCGCTTTCAATGGAGAAATCTCCCGTAACCGGATTGGCGCCCGCATGAAAGCCCTTCATTTCGGTAACATAAATGCCGTTTTGGACCGTTTGGAACAAGGCGTCCTCGCTGTAGTCGCCGGGTTTTAGATAGAAATGGTACGGCGCAATGCCAACCGGGCTTTGGTAGCTTCCCTTGGTACCGTTGCCGGTGCTTTCCACGTTATCTTTATCCGCGGTGGTAAGGTTGTATAAAAAGGTTTTTAACACGCCGTTTTCAATGACCGCCTTGGTTTTGGTGGCAACGCCCTCCGCATCGAAAGCGGTTTGCATGGGCGCGCCGGGGTAGAAGGGGTCGTCCATATAGGTGACCAGGTCCGAGGCGACCGTTTCTCCCACTTTCCCTTTCAAAAGGGAAAGGCCGTTTTGAACCTGCTCCGCTGAAAAAGCGGAAATGAAGGTGCTGACGATGCTGTTCATCTGGCGGCCGGAGAAGACGATGTCGTATTTTCCGGTTTTGACCGGTTTGGCGCCGATCCGGGCGAGGGCGTTTTCCACGGCGGATTTCGCTTTTTCTTTTACGTCAAAGGAACCGAAGGGCCCGGTGACCATTTCGTAGCTTTGCTGTTTTTCGCCGTCCTTTTCCACAACCGCTTCGATCACCGATTCCACATATCCTCCGTGGGTGGAAAGGGAAAGGCCTTTGGAATTGTAAAGGTGGATGGTAATTTCTCCCGCGCCGGCGGCGCAGCCGGTCCCGTCCGCCACCAGGGGGCTTTGTTCATAAACGGTTTTTTGGTAATTTAACACCGTTTCCTTTAACTCCTTGGCCGAAGGGGGAGCGTAGGGAGCGGGGGAAGGGGTCTCGTAATGATCGCTTCCGGCGAAAATAAAAGCTTTGTCGTCGCTTTCGATGCATTTGGCGTTGTTGACCGCTTTTTCCACTAAGGCGCTCACCGCTTCTTCGGTTAAATCTTCGGTGGAGGCATATCCCATCTTTCCGTCTACGACGCAGCGGTAGCAAAGTCCTCCCAGCACGTCGCTTTGGAAGGAACGGATGTCGTCTTTTAACGCATCGGCGGCGATGTTTTTGACCTCCATCAGGTATACTTCGTATTCCTTGATCCCGGCTTTTTCCGAGAGAGAAAAGAGCAGGGATTTGCACTCGTTACTGTTCATGTCAACCTTCCTTTCTACCTAAAATTATCTTCCGCCTACGGTAATGCTGGAAACACGAATGAGGGGCTGTCCTACATCGGTAGGAATCGAGCCGCTTAACGATCCGCACATACCCTGTCCGGTGGCGAGGTTTTGTCCCACCATATCGATGTCCATTAAAATTTCCGAGCCTTTTCCGATGAGGGAAGCGCCCCGAACCGGTTCGCAGATCTTTCCGTTTCGGATCATATACGCTTCGTTGACGCCGAAGTTGAATTCCCCGGTGACCGGGTTGACCGAGCCGCCGCCCATGCTCTTGGCGTAAAGGCCATATTCAATCGACGCGATAATGTCCTCGTTTTTGTCCGGACCGTTGTCGATAAAGGTATTGGTCATTCTCGAAGTAGGTTCAAAGGCATAGCTTTGACGGCGGCTGTTTCCCGTTACATCCATACCCATTCTTCTTCCGCCCAGTTTGTCGATCATATAGCTTTTCAGAATGCCGTTTTCAATCAGGACATTGCGTCTCGACGGCGTTCCCTCGTCGTCGATGTTGACCGAGCCCCATGCGTTGGGGATGGTGCCGTCGTCGATGGCGGTCACCTTTTCGTTGGCGATCTTCTGGCCTAATTTCCCCGCCATCTGGGACATGCCGATGGAAACGCTGGTGGCCTCCAGCGAATGGCCGCAGGCTTCATGGAAAATAACGCCTCCGAATCCGTTTTCGATCGCTACCGTCATTTTCCCCGCGGGGCAGTACCCGGCGCTTAAATTGGTGAGCGCCTGTTTCGCCGCCTGGATTCCGATGTCCTTCGGGGGGAACAGATCAAATACCTCTAATCCCATGCGCCGTCCCGGAGAGCAGGTTCCGGACTGGTTTTCGGTTCCTTTGCTGGCAACGGCGTTAATAACCATTCTGGTGCGGATCTGCCGGTCGGTGGTGAAAAGGCCGTCGCTGTTGGCGATAAGGATGTTATGGTCGAACATCAAAAGGCGACCTACCACCTGGGAGATACGCTCATCGTATTCCTTCGCCGCGAAATAGCCTTCCTTTAAAAGGTCGATCTTCTGTTTGTTTTCGGCGGTAAAGGGCGCCACCCGAATGGGGTGAATATCGGGGAAGATGCGCTCGGTGAGATGGATGGATATGGGAGCATTTCCCTCTCCCAAGGCCTCCGCTACCTGAAGGGCGCATTGGAGCAGTCCTTCTCTGCTTAAATCGGTGGTGGAGGCGAAAACGCTTCGCACGCCCTTTAACGCGCGGATGCCGACACCGGACAGGACACTGTCCTGGATCTTGTCCACCTTGCTGTCCACCATTTCGATAGCGCCCACGTCGGTATGTTCCGAAAAGACCTCGGCAAAGTCCGCCCCGGTGGATGAGGCTTTGGCTAAGATCTCCTCCAATAGTTTTTTCTGTATCATAATAAACTCCTTTCTTAAGAACGATAGGTCAATTCGGGTACCGTCCAATGCTCGATCACTTTCAGGTACTCTTTGCATGCCGCCTTGGCGCCGGAAAGATCTTGCTCCAAAAAGTTTCCGCATTCCTTTCTCGTGGCGCCGGGGATGTCCCCGAAAAATTCGGTAATTTGTTTTACAATGTCAATAATCAGTTGAATAGCCTCTTCCTTGTCCACATCCCGCAACAGGAAGTAAAATCCGGTGCGGCAGCCCATAGGCCCAAAATAAATCACCCGATCCTTGTACGCGCTGTTTCTTGCGAAGGTGGCAAAAAGATGCTCGATGGTGTGCATCACCGGGCTTGGCAAAAAGGGAGGCACGTTAGGGGTAATGAAACGAAGGTCGTAGGTAATAATATCGCCGTCGGTGCGGGAAAGATAGATTCCCGGGGTCAAAAGATCATGATCGACGGTAAAGCTTGCAATTTTTTCCAAGGGAAAGCTCCTTTCCATTTTTGTTTTCAACCTGTCTTGCTAAGAGTATACACTTTTTTCCATCGAAAAGCAAGAAAAGGGAAATGGAAAATCTTCTTGTTTCCAAAGTGAGGTTATGTTAAAATAGGGGTACTGCAAAAAATAGGATGTGCTTACAGGGAAAGGAAGGAACGTATGGCGCAGACATGGATACAAAAAGCCCTGACCCGCCGGTTTTCGAGAATGAACGACCGGCAGCGGGAGGCGATCTTTCAGGTAAAAGGTCCTCTTTTGATCTTGGCGGGAGCGGGAAGCGGAAAAACGACAGTCATCATCAACCGGATCGCCTATATGGTGCGGTTTGGGGACGTGTATCATATGCCGGATCCCGAGGACGAAAAACGACTGGATGTGATCAAACGGTACGCTAATGGAGAGGATTTTTCCGACCAGGTCCTTTCGGATGCCATTGGAGGAGATCCGGTGCGGCCATGGAATATTATGGCCATTACCTTTACCAATAAAGCCGCCAATGAGCTGAAAGAGCGGCTCCAGTTCACTGTAGGGGACGAGGCGCAGGACGTTCACGCATCCACTTTTCACTCCGCATGTGTCCGGATTTTACGAAGGACCATCGACCGATTGGGGTACGATCGGAACTTTACCATTTATGACAGCGACGACAGTCTTCGGATCATTAAAGATATTATGTCCTCTTTGGAGATGAGCGATAAGCTCTTTCGCCCCAAAGGCGTCCAAAGCGAGATCAGCCACGCCAAGGATTCCCTCATTTCTCCGGAAAGCTACGCCGATACGGCGGGGGACGATTTTCGGTTAAGCCGGATCGCCAAGGTCTACGACCGGTATCAAAAGCGCCTTTTGGAAGCCAATGCCCTGGATTTTGACGACCTCATCTGCAAAACGGTGGAGGTGTTTGAGAAGTTTCCCGATACTCTGGATTATTTCCAGAACATGTATCGTTATCTTCTGGTGGACGAGTATCAGGACACCAACCACGCTCAGTATAAGCTGGTGAGCCTTTTGTCTCAAAAAAGAGAAAATATCTGCGTAGTGGGAGACGACGACCAGAGTATTTATAAATTCCGGGGCGCCACCATCGAGAACATTTTAAGCTTCGAAAACCAGTTTCACAACGCGGCGGTGGTGCGGCTAGAGCAAAATTACCGTTCCACCCAAACCATTTTGGATGCCGCCAACGAAGTGATCCGCCATAACGAGGGGAGAAAGGGAAAACGCCTTTGGACCGAAAACGGAAAGGGCGAGGACATCATCCTTTGTGAAACGGGAAATGAGCAAAGCGAAGCCGCCTTTATCGCCGATACCATTGAAGAGAATGTGGAAAAGGGGATGCATTACGGGGATCACGCCATTTTATACCGGATGAATTCTCAGTCCAGTCCCATCGAACAGCATTTCATCAAGGCGAACATTCCTTACCGCCTCTTCGGGGGAACCAAGTTCTTCGACCGCAAGGAGATCAAAGACCTGATCGCTTATTTCAGCGTCATCAACAATCCAAGCGATATCGTCCGGCTCAAGCGGATCATCAACGAGCCCAAGCGCTCCATTGGAGACGCTACCGTCCGCACCGTTGAGGAGATCTCGGAAATGGGAGGCATATCCGTTTTCGAGGTGCTGAAAAATGCGGATACTTACGGGAACCTGTCGAGAAAGAGCGGCCCCCTTTTGGCGTTTGCCAAAATGATCGATGAATTTCGGGACATGGCTTTGACGATGCCGTTGGATGAGCTGTTAGACGAGGTCATGGAAAAAACGGGCTATCTCGATATGCTCAACCGCCAGGGGGAAGAAGGTTTGACCCGGTTAGAAAACATCGGCGAGCTGAAAAACACCTTAGTGAAATACCAAAATGAAAATCCCGAGGGGGATTTGGAAGGCTTTTTGGAGGAAATCGCCCTCTATACCGATCTGGACGCCTTAAACCAGTCAGAGGACGCGGTGGTGTTGATGACGATGCATTCCTCCAAGGGACTGGAGTTTCCGGTGGTATTTTTGCCGGGAATGGAAGACAATATCTTTCCGTCCTCCCGCTGTATGTACGATCCTGCCGAATTAGAGGAAGAACGGCGCCTTTGCTATGTGGCCATTACCCGTGCCAAGCAAAAGCTCTATCTGATCCATAGTGACAGCCGTATGGTATTTGGCCAGACAGGGAGAAACCGCCTTTCCCGGTTTGTAGAGGAAGTCCCGGAGCAGTACTTAGAGAAGGTCAAAACCAAAGATGTAGCGCCTTCTTTCGGCTTTCGGAGTCAACGGGACGCAAGGCCCGCTTTTTCTCCCAAAAGCTCCCGCGCTCCTGTTTCTACGGTGGGGCAAACGCCCAAAGCACCGGCGGCGGCGATCGACTTTTCGGTAGGTGACCGGGTTCGCCACAAGGTGTTCGGAAGCGGGACGGTCCTCTCGATAACCCCCATGGGCAACGATCATCTCCTTGAGATCATTTTCGAAACGGCGGGAACCAAAAAGATTATGGCGAATTTTGCAAAACTCACCAAAGAATAAAGAAAAAGCCGCCTCATTTGAGGCGGCTTTTGTCATTTTACCGTTTGCTCCCTTTGCTTCCGCCAAAGGAAGCGTTAGCGAGGATGTCGGTATCAAAGCTATAGTTTAACTCTTCGCTTTCCCGGCGGCGTTTTAACGCCAGCTTTACCGCTTTGGTTAAAAGCTCGGAGTAGGGAACACCTAGCGGCTCCCAAAGATAAAACGCGAGAGAACCGGGAATGGTATTGACTTCGGTCAGGTAAATTTTTCGGGTGTTGGTATCCATCATAAAATCGATCCGGGCGATCCCGGAGCATCCCATAGCCAAAAACGCCTTGACCGCCAGGTCGCGGATAATTTCCCGTTCCTCTTTGGAGATATCGGCGGGGATTTTTCGGGAAACGTTGGCCATGCCGTCGCCCTTGCTTCCTTTTCCGCCCTTGCGGTATTTGGCGTCAAAATCCAAAAGCTCGCCGTCGCTGATAGGCTCTTCGCATTCCGACGCTTCGGCGCCGTCTCCGTCGCCCACCACCGAGCAGTTGATCTCTTTGAGGTTTTGCACCGCTTCCTCCACCAGAATTTCCGAAGCGAAGGAAAAGGCATATTCCACCGCCTCTCTCAGCGAAGAGGAGTCGTCCGCCTTCCGGATACCGATGCTGGAGCCTAAGTTGATGGGCTTTACAATGCAGGGGAAGCCGATTTCTTCTTCCACATTCCCGATAAACGCGTCGGGGTCGGCAAAGTATGCCCGTTTGCGGATCCGAAGGCAGGGAAGAACCGGTATGCCGTTGTCCTTTAATACCGCCTTCATCACATATTTATCCATGCCCACGGCGGAGGCCAAAACGTCACAGCCGGCAAAGGGAATTTGAAGGGTGCGGAAAAATCCCTGCAAAGCGCCGTCCTCTACGTTGGTTCCATGAACGATAGGAAACGCCACGTCAATTACGTCGTAAAGGCTTTTTCCGAAGTGCTTTAAGGGATAGTAATGAAGCTCCGCCTGGCCGTTTTTCGGGATGAGCACCACCCGTTTGCTTTCCTTTAAGAGAGCGGGAACATTTCGGTAGGCTTTAATATCGCCGATTTTTTCGCCTACGTAAAAAGCGCCGTCCTTGGTCATGTAAATTGGAATGACATCGTAAAGGTTTTTGTCGAAGGCAGCCACCGCCTGTAACGCGGAGATAATGGAGACCTCATGTTCTACCGAGCGCCCCCCAAAAAAAACGCCAATCTTTGTTTTCATAGTTTTCCTCCTCAATAGTTGTCGGGAAGATCGTTTTCCAGTAAGATAAATTTTTCCTTTTGCCCCGAGGGAAGAGCGTAGGCTCTTTGGATCCCTTCGGTAAACTGGCGGTAGAGAAAGATTTTCTCTTTGGGGAATCCTTCCTCTAAAAGGCCGTCCCGGATAGGAAAGACCCGTTCGCCGCCGATCAAAACGGCGTAGTCGCATACCTTTGCCATCTGGCGGCCGAAGGTAAAGTTACATTCCGCTTCCTTTTCCCCAAGCTCTACCATACCCGGCGTGACCACAATTTTTACGCCGTCGAAGCAGCTTAAGGTGTCCAGCGCCGCTTTGGCGCCGGAAGGATTGGAATTATAGGCGTCGTCGATGATATTGACATTTCCTCTGGGAAGGAGCTGAAGCCGGTGGGGAACGCTTTGAATCTGCCGTACCCCCATTTGCAGTTCCTTTACCGGTACGCCAAGCGTATGGGCGGCGGCAATAGCGCCTACTAAGTTTTGGACATTGTGAGCGCCGATCAGAGAGGTGGAGAAGGGGATTTTTTCTCCCTTGTAAACGACGGAAAAAGAGGTCCCTTTGGAAGACAGGACAATGTCCGTTCCAAAATAATCCGCGTTTTGGTACTCGATACCGTAGCTTATCGTTTTACAGGAAACCGGCCGGTTTCGAATCCATTCGTTATCGTAGTTTAAAAAGGCGGTACCGCTGTCGCCGAGCGCATCCACAAGCTCGAATTTGGTTTTCACAATGTTTTCGATGGATCGAAAGCTCTCCAGATGCTGGGGGCCGATAGCGGTCAAAATGCCGTAAGACGGAAGCACAATGTCACAGATTTCCCGGATGTCTCCTACGTTTCGCGCCCCCATCTCACAGACGAAATACTCGTGGGTGGGATGAAGCTGTTCCCGGACGGTTCGAACCACCCCTAAGGTGGTGTTGTAGCTTTCCGGGGTCATCAAGCTGTCGTAGACGGTGGAAAGAAGGGTTTGCAGAAAATACTTGACGCTGGTTTTTCCGTAGCTTCCGGTGATGCCGATGACCTGCAAGGATGGGCTTTGCCGGATGATGCGCTTGGCGTCGTTAATATAGTGGTTGTTGATTCCCGTTTCTACGGGACGGTTGATGAGATTTGCCAAAAGAAGGATCCATGGAGCGAAAAAGGAAGCCGTCGCCAGCAAAACCACCGAAAGCACCGGAATCGTCCGCGTAAGGAAAAGAAGAACGCAAATAAGGACCCATACGATCCCGTCGGTTAAGAGAAGACGCTTTACTCGGGCGGTATAGACTAACGGCTTTTTTGCTTTCCTCGGCCGGCAAAGATAAGCGGACAGCAAAAAGCAAAGGATGGAAACGATCTTGCCTCCCACGGAAAAAAAAGGAAGAAACAAAAGCCCGAAAAGCACCAGAAGACAACGTCCCAAAACGGGCGGCAGCCGTTTGGCGAGCCAGGCACGCTGCACCTTAGGCTTATATCCGTTTAGTTGAAACATATGAGTATAATACAAAGTGTTAATTATGTTGTAACACAAAAAGGCGGCAAGCAGAATCAAAAATACAATCACAGTCAACGTTCCTCCAAGTCGAAAAAGGACGAAAGTACCCGGCGGACAAAAGGAAAATCATCCAAGAAGACGTAATGCCCCGCGATTTCGGAGACAGCAAGCCCTCCGTTGGGAAGAAGAGATTCCATCAGTTTTCCGTCGGAAAGGGGGGTAGCGGTATCCTTGGCGCCCCAGAGAAGCAGCGTAGGGTTTTGAATCTTCGGAAGATATTCCCGAAGATCGGTATTGACCGATTTCACCAAGCTTTCTCGCATCAGGGGGCTGGCGGCGTTGTAATCGGCGGAGCCGAATTTTTTCCGCAGGGCTTCAAGGGATTCGGGATACATGGCCGCCACCGGCTTTTTGGTCAGGATCCATCTTCCGATTTTATAGACTCGGGTCCTGAGCTTTTGACGGAAGGTCTTTTTCGGTACGATACCGGCGCTGTCTATGAGCACAATTTTCTGTAAAGTAAAATCCTTGTCGGGATGAGACGCCAAAAAAATGGCGATACGACCCCCGTGACTGTGGCCTAAAAGATGAAGCTGCTTTAAGCCGAGAAAGCGGATAAATGAAGAGACGAAACGGGCGTAATCGGCGACGCCGAAGGGGGTTTTCGGCTCGTCGCTTTCTCCGAAGCCCGGAAGGTCCAGAATATGGACCCGGTATTTCGTCTTCAAAAGATTCGTAATGCTTTGGTACACTTCGATTTTGCATCCCCAACCATGGAGAATGAGAATGTCTTCTCCTTCTCCCTCGCTTTGGTAGCGAATGCGGATCCCATCGATGACCGTTTCCATAGACTCCCTCCGTGTATGAAAGATACTCTGCTTTAGTATAAGCTTTTTTTCCTCTTTTTGCAACCAAATCCACTTTTTTCCCGAAAAAAATCGTTTCCTTTTTTCTTTGCCTTTTCCCAAAAAAAGATTTGTGCTACAATAAAGAAAAGCACCGAAAATGGGTGCAGACAAGGGAGAGAGAAATATGGGGAGAAAATTATTTTGCGAGCTTTCGCCGGCGGCATACCGTATTTCGGCATGGAAATGCCGTTGGGTGCGCCGCATCCAAAATTTAGCCAACCGGAATCTGGCCAAACGAAAAAGTAAAGAGAACCTGCCGGTGGTGATTTACCGCCATTCTTCGCTGATCCAAAGACGGTTAGGAGATGTGGATCCCATATTGCAGCAAAACAAAGCGGTCAATCTGGCGCTGGCGGCGCCGAAAGTGGACGGAATTTTGATCTATCCGGGGGAGACCTTCTCCTTTTGGTCGTTAGTGGGGTCATGTACCAAACGGAAAGGGTATCGGGACGGCTTAGTCATTCGCCGGGGAAAACCGGACGTGGGGATGGGAGGCGGCATCTGCCAGTTTACCAACCTGATCCATTTTATGGTGCTCCACAGCCCTCTTACTATTACCGAGCATCATCACCACGACAATGTGGATCTCTTTCCCGATTACGGAAGGAAGGTTCCTTTTGGAACGGGGACGTCTGTTTTGTATAACTATCTGGATTATCGGTTTTATAACGGGACCGACAATCTATATCAGCTTCGGGTTTTCGTAGACGGGGAATACTTAAAAGGGGAGCTTCGTGCCAAAGAGCCGCTGCCGATAAAATACCATATCCGGGTGGAGAACGAGCATTTTTCCGAGGAAGACGGCGTGATCTACCGGAACAATGAAATTTACCGCACCGGCATCGATAAACGAACGGGAACGGTAATTTTGAATGAGTGTATCAAAAAAAATCATGCCAGGGTAATGTATGCCCTTCCCAGAGAGAAACTGTCTTAGCAAAAGGCGGGATGGTTTCGGTTGTGACCGGGGAAAAAGTATGATAAAATAAAGAAAATACTACTCGAAAAAGCCAAAAGGAGGGACTGTTTTGCCGGAAGAGAAAAAGGACGGATTACACCAAAATCACCGCGCCCGGATGCGGGAACGGTTTTTGCGGGAGGGAACGGAATCCTTTGCCGATCATGAGCTGTTGGAGATGCTCCTTTTTTCGGCTATTCCGAGAAAAGACACCAATGAGCTTGCCCATTTGCTGTTGATGGAATTTGGTTCCCTGTCCAAGGTGGTGGGCGCCGATGTATGGGCGTTGTCCCGGGTCAAAGGAATGACGGAAAGCGCGGCGATTTTGATTAAACTGATTACCCCGTTTTACCGACGGGTTTTGGAAGATGAGGTCAAGAGCCGGAAGGTGCTTAACAATTCCAAGGTCATCGGGGAGTTTTTGTTGCCCCGGTTTGTGGGAAGAAGCGTGGAGACGGTGTATGTGCTGTATCTGGACGCCGCCTGTAAGCTCCTTCGGTGTGAGGTGATTTCGGAGGGAAGCTTTACCAATGTACCTTTGGATCTACGAAAAATCGCCGAGACTTCCTTTAAATATAACGCGGTCAATCTGATTTTGGCGCATAACCATCCTTATGGAACTACCAAGCCCTCCCAAAAGGACATTTTCGTCACCGAACAGGCGCATGCCGTTTTGGGAAAGCTTTCGCTGCATTTATTGGACCATTTTATTATCGCCGGCGGAAGATATCTCTCTATGATGGAGCAGGGCCTTTTAGGGGTCCAGAGGGTGACCAGTATTTCGTTATAACCGGTTCGTTTTTCCGAAAAAGGGGATACAATAGCATTGACAAGGGAAGGGAAAAAGAGTAGAATGGGTACGAAAATTTGTTCTTTTTCTTGCTTTGACCAATAAATGGGAGAAATAAAAATGAATCAATCAGGTGTTTTTGAATTGGTGTCCTCCTATCAGCCCACCGGCGATCAGCCTCAGGCTATTGACAGCCTGGTAGAGGGGATTCAAAAGGGGCTCAAAGAGCAGGTCCTTTTGGGAGTGACCGGTTCGGGAAAGACCTTTACCATGGCGAACATCATCGCCAGAGTGAACAAACCGACGCTGGTACTGGCCCACAATAAGACCTTAGCCGCCCAGCTTTGTACCGAGTTTCGGGAATTTTTCCCTCATAACGCGGTAGAGTATTTTGTTTCTTACTACGATTATTACCAGCCGGAGGCCTATATTCCCGGCACCGATACCTATATCGAAAAAGATAGCGCCATCAATGACGAGATCGACAAGCTGCGCCACTCCGCCACCTGTGCGTTAGCGGAGCGAAACGACGTCATTATCGTCGCCAGCGTCTCTTGCATTTACTCATTGGGAAGCGCCATCGACTATCGGAATATGGTGATTTCCCTGCGGACGGGGATGGAGATGGATCGGGACGATCTTTTGCGCAACCTCATCCGCATCCAGTACGACCGCAACGACATCAACTTCATCCGCAATAAATTCCGGGTGCGGGGAGATGTGGTAGAGATCTTTCCCGCGGGAAGCAGTGATACCGCCATCCGGGTAGAGTTTTTCGGGGACGAGATCGACCGGATTAGTGAGATCAACCCGCTGACCGGGGAAGTTAAGGCGGTATTGTCCCATGCGGCCATCTATCCCGCCTCGCACTTTATTACCCCGCCGGAAAAGATGAAGGAAGCGTTAGACGAGATCGAGCGGGAGATGATCGAACGGGTCAAGTATTTTAAGGATCATGAGCAGTTAATCGAAGCGCAACGCATTGAACAGCGCACACGGTATGATATGGAGATGTTAGAGGAGATCGGGGTTTGCAAGGGAATCGAAAACTATTCCCGAATCCTCGCGGGAAGGGAACCGGGGAGCACGCCCCATACCCTTTTCGACCATTTCGGCAAGGATTTTCTGTTGCTGGTGGACGAGTCCCATGTGACCATTCCTCAGGTTCGAGGGATGTATTTCGGAGACCGGGCGCGGAAAAAGGCGCTGATCGATTACGGGTTCCGTCTTCCCTCCGCTTACGATAATCGGCCGATGAATTTTGACGAATTTTACAGCAAGATCCATCAGGTCATCTACGTTTCCGCGACGCCGGCGGAATTTGAGCGTTCCCATGCCCAAAATATCGCCGAACAGGTGATCCGTCCCACCGGACTTGTGGATCCCGAGGTGGATGTCCGCCCGGTGGAGGGACAGATCGAGGACCTTCTCGGAGAGATCAACGAGCGTGCCGCCAAAGGGGAGCGGGTACTGGTGACGACGCTGACCAAAAAGATGGCGGAGGACCTCACCGATTACCTGAAAGGGATGGACGTCAAAGTAAGGTACATGCACCACGATATCGATACCATCGAGCGAATGGAGATTATCCGAGACCTTCGGCTTGGGGTATTCGACGTGCTGGTGGGGATCAATCTGCTGCGAGAGGGATTGGATATCCCGGAGGTGAGCCTGGTAGCCATTTTGGACGCGGACAAGGAAGGATTTCTTCGAAGCGAGACGTCGTTAATCCAGACCATAGGACGGGCGGCGCGAAACGCCGAAGGCAAAGTCATTATGTACGCCGACAGCGTCACTCCATCTATGGAGCGGGCGCTCAAAGAGACCTACCGGCGCCGGGAGATCCAGCTTCAGTACAACAAAGAACATGGTATTACGCCCAAAACCATCAAAAAATCGGTGGCGGAGATTTTGGAGATCTCCAAGCGGGATACCATCGATAAAAAAGGAAAACGCCTTAGCCGTCAGGAGAAAGAGAAGATGATTAAGGCGCTCACCGCGGAGATGAAACAGGCGGCGAAGCTTTTGGAATTTGAGCAGGCCGCGTTTTTGCGGGACAAGATCAGCAAATTGAAGGAAGAGCTTGCTTCCGGGAAGTAACGGGAGAAAGGGAGGATTGTTTTGGCTTTAGATCACATTACCATCAAGGGTGCGCGGGAGCATAATTTAAAAAACGTAGATGTGACTATCCCGCGGGATCAGCTGGTGGTGTTTACCGGACTTTCCGGTTCGGGAAAGTCCTCTCTCGCTTTTGATACCATTTACGCCGACGGACAGCGCCGGTATATGGAGAGCCTTTCTTCTTACGCGAGAATGTTTTTGGGCCAGATGGAAAAGCCGGACGTGGATTACATCGAGGGACTTTCCCCCGCCATTTCCATCGACCAGAAGACCACTTCGAAAAACCCCCGTTCCACCGTGGGAACGGTGACGGAAATTTACGACTATCTTCGCCTTTTGTATGCCCGTATCGGTATCCCCCATTGTCCCATCTGCGGACGGGAGATCAAACAGCAGACGGTGGATCAGATCGTGGATCAGCTAATGTCCTATCCGGAAAAGACCAGGATCCAGATTTTGGCGCCGGTGGTCAGAGGAAGAAAGGGCGAGCATCAAAAGGAACTGGATTCCGCGCGGAAAAACGGCTACGTTAGAGTCCGGGTAGACGGGATCCTTTACGATCTTTCCGAGGAGATTAAGCCCGAAAAGAATAAGAAACACAACATCGAAATCGTCATCGACCGGCTTTCCATCAATGATAAAATAAAGAGCCGGTTAAGCGATTCCATTGAGACCGCCAGCCGGTTGACGGGGGGACTTGTGATCGCCGATGTGGTAGGGAAAGAGGAGATCCTTTTTTCCCAAACTTACGCCTGCCCGGAGCATGGCGTTTCCATCGACGAGCTTTCGCCCCGGATGTTTTCCTTCAATAATCCCATCGGCGCATGTTCTACCTGTACCGGGCTTGGGACCTATATGAAGGTGGATCCGGATCTTGTGATCCCCAATAAAAACCTTTCCATTAACGCCGGCGCCATCAAAGCCAGCGGATGGTATATCGGCGGCAGCGGCACGATTGTACAGATGTACTACGCCGCCTTGGCGGAGCACTACCATTTTTCTCTGGACACGCCGGTAAAAGACCTCACCAAGGAGCAGCTGGACGTTTTGCTTTACGGGAGCAAAGGGGAACGGATCCGGATGGTGCGCCAAAAGGAGTACGGCACCGGCACCTACGAAATCGAGTTCGAAGGGATCATCAACAATTTGGAACGGCGGTTTCGGGAGACCAACTCCAACTATATCCGGGATGAGATCGCCTCTTGTATGAGCAGTATCCTTTGCCCTGACTGTAAGGGGGAGCGGCTCAAAAAGGAATATCTGGCAGTGACAGTGGGAGGAAAAAACATCAGCGACCTTTGTAAGCTTTCGGTGGTGGAGGCGCTGGAATTCTTTGAGGGACTTTCTCTTTCCGAACGGGAAAAGATGATCTCCGCCCAGGTTTTAAAGGAGATCAAAGCCCGTCTCGGCTTTTTGAAAAACGTGGGGTTAGAGTATCTGACCCTTTCCCGCGCCGCCGCGACCCTTTCCGGCGGAGAAGCCCAGCGCATCCGTCTGGCTACCCAGATCGGCTCCAGTCTGATGGGAGTTTTGTATATTTTGGATGAGCCCAGCATCGGGCTTCATCAAAGAGACAACGATAAGCTTTTAGCTACCTTAAAACGGCTTCGGGATCTGGGGAATACCCTGATCGTCGTGGAGCATGACGAGGACACCATGCGGGCGGCGGATTATATCGTGGACGTGGGTCCCGGCGCGGGGGTCCATGGCGGAGAGATCGTCTGCGCCGGAAGTATTGATGACATTATGGCTTGTGAGCAATCCTACACCGGCCAGTACCTTTCGGGAAAACGGAAGATCCCGGTTCCTAAAGAACGCCGGAAAGGAAACGGAAAGGTGCTTACCGTGGTGGGCGCGAAGGAAAATAACCTGAAAAATATTACGGTAGATTTTCCTTTGGGAACCTTTATCTGTGTTTCCGGCGTTTCCGGTTCGGGAAAATCCTCGTTGGTTAACGAGATCCTTTATAAGGCGCTGGCACAGGCTCTTTCCACTTCCACCAAGATCAAGCCCGGAAAATTCGAGGAGTTAAAAGGTGTTGAGGCGTTGGACAAGGTCATTAACATCGACCAATCCCCCATTGGGCGGACCCCCCGTTCCAATCCCGCCACCTACACCGGGGTATTCGGGGATATCAGAGAGCTGTTCGCCCAGACAGCGGACGCGAAGCTAAGAGGCTACACCAGCGGCCGGTTTTCCTTTAACGTCAAGGGGGGACGGTGCGAAGCCTGCGAAGGGGACGGCATTTTACAAATCGAGATGCACTTTCTTCCCAATATTTTCGTCCCCTGTGAGGTCTGTAAGGGAAAGCGGTACAACAGAGAGACTTTGGAGGTCCATTTCAAGGGGAAGAATATCTATGAGGTGCTGGAGATGACGGTGGAGGAGGCCCTCGCCTTCTTCGACGCCTTCCCGAAAATTAAGCGGAAGCTTCAGACGTTATACGATGTGGGGCTCGGGTATATTAAGCTGGGTCAGCCCGCCACCACTCTCTCCGGCGGGGAAGCCCAGCGGGTGAAGTTGGCCACCGAGCTTGCCAGAAGAAGCACCGGAAAAACCATCTATATTTTGGATGAACCCACCACAGGGCTGCACACCTATGACGTCCACAAGCTCATCGAGGTGCTCCAGGCGCTTTGCAACAGCGGAAATACTATCGTGGTCATTGAACACAACCTGGATGTGCTGAAAACCGCCGATTACCTTATTGACTTAGGTCCCGAGGGAGGAGACCGGGGCGGTACTGTAGTGGCTACCGGAACCCCCGAGGAGGTCGCGAACAACCCCGCGTCCTATACGGGAAAATATCTGAAACCCATGTTGGAGGAAACAAAATGAAACTGATCTCCTGGAATGTAAATGGATTAAGGGCTTGTGCAAAAAAAGGCTTTTTCGAATTTTTGAAGGATTGCGGCGCCGATGTGGTCTGCCTTCAGGAAACCAAGCTTTCCCCCGACCAGATCGATTTCGATTTTGGGGAGTACACCCCTTACTGGAACAGCGCCGAGAAAAAGGGCTATTCCGGTACCGCGGTGTTGACGAAGATTCCTCCGCTTTCGGTGCGGTACGGACTGGATCTGCCGGAGCATGACGCCGAAGGGCGGGTCATTACCGTAGAATTTCCCCATTTCTTTTTGGTCAACGTCTATACGCCCAATTCCCAAAGAGGATTGACGCGGCTTTCTTACCGGATGGAGTGGGAGGACGCCTTTCGCGCCTATCTGAACGGCTTAAATCAGCAAAAGCCGGTGGTGGTTTGCGGGGACATGAATGTGGCGCATAAGGAGATCGATTTGAAGAATCCCAAAACCAACCGGAAAAACGCGGGCTTTACCGACGAAGAGCGGGAAAAAATGACGGCGCTTTTGGACGCCGGCTTTGTAGACAGCTTTCGCTACTTTTATCCCGATTTGACGGGCGCTTATTCCTGGTGGAGTTATCTGTACCACGCCAGAGAGAATAACGCGGGATGGCGTATCGATTATTTTTTGGTTTCGAAAGACTTTGAAGAAAAGATGGAGGATGCGTTCATCCTTTCCGATGTTTTGGGAAGCGACCATTGTCCCGTGGGATTGATTTTGAAATCTTCCCCCGGGGTTGACGAAAAGAAGGGGTAGGCACAAAAAAGTGCCTACTTGACGGAGCGCCTCGTTTCTTTTACCATAGTGCCAAGAACATGGATTGGAGGCATGGATATGAACGAGGTAATCAAGGCGATACAAAGCCGTCGCACCATTCGAAAATTTCGGCGTGACCCCATTTCGAAAGACGCTATCGAGGCGATTTTGGAAGCCGGACTTTGGGCGCCTTCTGCCGGTGGAAGGCAGCAGGCTCTGTTTTTGGTTTCCGAGGACAGAGACGCCAACCTTTTGCTTGGAAAGATCAACCGAAATTGTTTTGGCGGAGCGATGAAAAATAACGATCATGAAATCAACCAAAAACAGATCAGCATTGCCGAAGACGATTCTTTGAAAAACGCTTTTTACGACGCGCCTTTGGTAATCTATCTGTTCGGATCGGGAAACCGGTATACGGTGAACGATTGCTCTGTCTGCGCCGAAAATATGATTTTGGCGGCGTGGTCGATGGGGATCGGCTGCGTTTACGTAGGAAGAGCAGAGGAGACCTTTGCCACCGAAGAAGGAAAAGCCATAATGCGGCGGGGAAATATCTCCGAAGACGCGAAAGCGGTTTGCTGTTTGTGCTTTGGATACCCCGATGGTGAGATTGGGGAAGGACGTCCGAGAAAAAGAGAGCGGATCCATTATTTGAAGTGAGATTTTTCCTTTTTAAATCGCAAAAAAAGTCGAGACAGGGACGGTTTGTTATGGTATCCTAGAGACAGCGGAGGAAAATATGGACGAGCGGGCAAAAGCGGTACAGCGCATGCAGGAGTATATCGAAGCGCATCTTTTTGAAACCATCACTCTTGCCGATTTGGCGAGAGCGTCGCTGTTTTCCCCCTGGTACGCCCACCGCTTGTTTGCCGCCTGGACCTCCTTGACGCCGGGGGAGTACATCCGAAAGCTTCGTCTTTCCCGGTCGGCGCTGCGGCTTCGGGATGAAAAAGACTGCACCGTGGCGAAGATCGCCTTTGAGATGGGCTTTTCCAGCGTGGACGGGTATCAGAGGGCTTTTTTTCGGGAATTCGGACGAAATCCTGGAGCATATGCCGCCCATCCCACACCACTGTATCTGTTTGTTCCGTACGGTGTAACCTACCGGGAAATGGGAAGGAGCGAAAAAATGACGGAAAAAACGAGAACCATTACCGTGACCTTGACATCCCGTCCCCGGCGCAAGGCGCTTATCAAGCGGGGAATCCGGGCTGACGACTATTTTACCTACTGTGACGAGGTGGGCTGCGATGTGTGGGGGCTGCTCCAAAGTATTCCGTCTCTGTGCGGCGAACCGGTTTGTATGTGGCTTCCGAGAAAAGCCATCCTTCCGGGGACATCCGAGTATGTTCAGGGCGTAGAGCTTTCCTTGGATTACGACGGCGTTGTCCCTGAGGGATTTGAGGTCTTGGATCTGCCCGAGGCGGAATATTTGATGTTCCAGGGAGAGCCTTTCGAGGAAAAGGATTACCAAACTGCCATCAGGGAGGTTTGGGATGCAAAAAAGCGGTATGATCCGTCCTTGATAGGATATAATTGGGACGACGAAATCCCCGGATCCAGCTGGAACCTATGGGGAGCAGGGGGTATATGGAGCTTGTGCCGGTCAAACGGCGATAATATGAAAAAACCGGAGAGGATATCCTCTCCGGTTTTTTATGATTTTTGATGGAAAGCTTATTCGGCAAAAGCAGACTCCACTAATTTCACCAAACCATCTACCGCGGCTTGCTCATCGGGGCCGTCAGCAATGATCCGAATGGTAGTACCGCCGACGATTCCCAAAGAAAGGACACCCAGCAGACTCTTGGCGTTGACTCTCCGTTCCTCTTTTTCGACCCAGACCGTAGACTTGTACTCATTGGCTTTCTGAATAAAAAAGGTGGCGGGGCGGGCATGAAGTCCAACTTGATTTTGTACAGTAACGTCTTTTAAATACATTTCTCTTGCTCTCCTATTAGTCAATCTGTTTTTGGACACTTACAGGTTTATTATATCATTCCACTAAAACCAGTCAACGGATTTTCCCGGAAAAAGGAGACTTTTTGGAAAAATTCGTTACAAAAATGAAATAGTGAATAATAGTTTTTCACATCATTGTGCAACTTAACCATTATTTTTCATCATTTTTTTCACGGTTTTTTTGATACGCTCTATATAAATCCGGCCGTTTTCTTTCGGTTCGCAAAAGAGACTGGGCAAGCCGCCAATTTGCGATGTTTTTATGGTGGCCCGAAAGCAGGACGTCGGGAACCTTTTTGTCCTCCCAGATCTCCGGGCGGGTGTATTGGGGATATTCTAACAGTCCGTTCATCAGGCTTTCTTCTTCAAAACAGGAGGCGTCCGGCAAAACGCCGTCGCAAAGCCGCGCCACCGCGTCGGTGACCACCAGCGCCGCCAACTCCCCGCCGGTAAGCACGTAGTCGCCAATGGAAATTTCCTCGTCCACGATTTTTTCCAAAATCCGTTCGTCCACCCCTTCGTAATGTCCGCACAGGAGGAGAAGATGGGGGAAATCCCTGAGGGCGAGAGCTTTTTGCTCGGTAAATACCGATCCCTGGGGGGAGAGGTAGATCACATGCGGCACCGAACCGCTTTGCTTGATGATGTCCAGATAACATAAGTAGATGGGCTCCGGCTGCATCACCATACCTTTTCCGCCGCCGTAGGGGGAGTCGTCCACTCGGTGATGGCGCTCGTCGGGAGAGTAATCCCGAATGTTGTGGCAGTAGATATCAATCAGCCCTTTTTTTCTCGCCCTTCCGATAATGCTTTCCCCCAAAACCTGTTCGCACATCTGCGGAAAGAGCGTCGCAATATCAATTCGCATATCAGTCGTCAAACAATCCCTTCAGAGGGCGGATCCGCATAATCCCTTTTGCGATGTCTGTTTCGATAACCACATCGGGAATGGCGGGGATGTATCGGGTTTTTCCGTCGGGAAAAAGGATATGATAAACGTCGTTGGCGCCGGTTTGACTGACATCCGTCAAGGTTCCGTAAGTAATGGCGTCGTCATCGGCGTCGATCACCTGTAGTCCTATCAGATCAGCGATAAAATAGGTGTTTTCGGGAAGCTCTACCCAATCCCGATGAATCGAGAGAACCTGCCCCACTAATTTTTGGGCATCCTCCGGCGTATTCACATGGGCGATCTTCAGCAAGACCATGTTCTTTTGCACCCGGGCTTTCTCAATTTCGGTCTCTTCTCCTTTGAGGTACAGGCATGTAAACTCGGTTAAAAATTCCGGCTCATCACACCAAGGCTGGACCTTAACGTCGCCCCGGATTCCATGAACCGCCACAATCTTTCCGATTTCCAAAAAATCTTTTTCCATCCAATTCCCCTTTTTCATTTTTTCGGGTTTATTGTATCATGACCCGCTTTCTTTGTCAAAAAAAGCCTTTATTTTCAGCCATAGCTCTCGGACGTAGAGAGAAAAAACGTATTTCGGTTCCTCTTTGAGCATAGAGAGCTCTTCGTCGGTAAACAGCGTTTCGGCTTCTTGAGAGGCTGCGGGGAGGCACAAGGAAGGATATAAAACGCACCACCAGTTTTCCCCGCTTCCTTCTCCTAAAAGGATCCGAAGGGCGTCGTATTCTCCGGCGGGGAAGGTGTACTCCCCATAGACCCGCTTCGGGAAAAAGACCCGTTCGGTTTTCGCCGTCGCTTTGCTCTCGCTTCCCCGTTTTTGCAAAATTTTATTGGCAATCGCTTCGCTGAAGTTCAGCAGGGATGTGGATGTCATCTGTTCTTCTTTGGTTTCGGGGATGGAAGCGGTTTTTAACAGCGTATCCCGCACCATCAGTTTGGTCTCCTGATCATAGGGATCGTTAGATTCCGCCAAAATATGAAGGCGGAGCACTTTATCGCTCACCGAGCGGCAGAGAAGGTCGGTTTGCGCCGTAAGCGCCCCCAATCCCAGTAAAATTCCTAAACCCAAAATGCAAAGCAAAAGTTTTTCCTTGGTTTGTTTCATTTTCTTCTCCTTTCCTTTTTTTACCAAGAAAAGTATCGGAAAAAAATGGCTGTTTAATCCAAAAGTAAAAATTTTTGCCTTTAGATATTGTTTTCTTTGTGTTTTCCCCGCGTCAATGACGTGTCACAACACGGCCGGAAATCCGCTTGGTACTCTCAAGTAAGTATGGGCTACGTCGAAACTTGCTTTTTCTCGAGGTATTTGCGCCTATACTCCTTGGGGAGCATATGAAATTGATTCTTAAACACAGAGGAAAAGCGGCTTTGACTATCGTATCCGACTTTTAGGGCGATGTCCGCGATGCTCAAACCGGAAGATTGAAGCAGCTGCGCCGCGTATTCCATACGGTGTTCCCGGATATGCGCAGCGATTGACGTTCCGTAAATGGCTTTAAACATGCTCTTTAAAGTGGTAGGATTCATCAGATATTGTTTGGACAGAGATTCAATAGAGTATCGCTGTCCCAGATTGCTGGTCAGCTGGTCATGAATTTGGCGGATAATTTCTACCTGTTCCGACCGATATTCTGTCAGATGTTTTTCGCGGCTTATTTCGCTGCTGCTTAAAACAAGCAGCAGCTCCAAAACCTTAATTTTCTGGTAGGCTAACCGCAGTTCCTTTGGAGACTGATAAAGGGCTTTAAAGATTTGCTGAATGGCTTCACTTCCGGCAATCGCTGTACATGATCCGCCTTTGCAGTACTTTTCCAGCAGAAGTTCCCCGGTAATATTGGAGCCTACCAAGGGAGAGGGAGGATTGGCGGACAGCAAGTTTAGGTCAATATAAATGACAAGCCCTTCGTAGGAGCCGTTTGACATGGTGATGGTGGAATTGGCGCAAATATCCATGGTATTCAGAGAAAAATCTCCCGGGCCGAGGTAAATTTGGTTTCCGTTACTCATGTTCCAGCCGATTCTACCGGATATGCAATAATTGATTTCCAAAATTTTTGCCAGTGGTTTATGGCAAAAGCTAAGAGGCTCCTTCCCGGAGACGGAAAAAAACGATAACCCAATACCGGGATAAAGCTCCACAGAGCCAAAGCGCCGTTTATCTGCGTCGTCGTAAATGTCCGGCAGCGTCTCAAAGTGTTTTTGTTCCATATGGTTTCTCCCTTCAATCCGGACAGGCAATTTCCATAACTCGTTCAATGGCTCTGTGCAGCAGCTGTGCCTGGCTGGTGTCCGATGCCCGATAATAGACTTCTTTTCCTTCTCTGCGGCTCACAATCAAATCGCAGCTGCGCAGTGCGCGCAAATGATGGGAAACCGCGGGACTGGACATATCCATTAGCGCAGAGATGTTGATAACGCACTGTTCCGTATGACACAAAAGCCAAAAAATCCGAATTCTTGTGGTGTCGCTGAGCTGCTTAAAAATATCCGCGACAATTTCGAAGCGGTCTACCCGAAGCAGCGCAGCTTTTATATCCTCAAGATTACCTTGGGTGTCATGCTCATGCGGCAATATAGAATTTTTCATGGTGATTTCTCCTGTTTCGCTTATTTGGAAATACTTTTCGCCTGTTTAGCAGAGTGTGCTCTGCATGCATTGACTTCTTTTGCAATAAGAATTATACTACAAACACAATGATTAAACAATCACTTAATCGTAAATATTCCATTTTGAAAGGAGATTTTCCTTATGAAGAAAACGTACAAGATTGAAGTTGACTGCGCCAACTGCGCCAACCTGATGGAAGACGCCGCGCGCAAAACCGCCGGTGTTGCCTCCGCTACGGTGAATTTTATGACGCAAAAGATGATCGTGGAGTTTGACGATGGTCAGGATGCGGCTCAGGTGATGAACGACGTGGTAAAGGCATGCAAAAAGGTGGAACCTGATTGCGAGATTTTCCTGTAATCGATTGATACCTTGGGAAAGTGCCCGGAGCGCGCAGGCCTTCGGGCGCTTTTCATCGACGACGAGTCAATAAGGAAGCAATTGCAGAAAGGAGCACAAAAATGCGAGAACTAATTGAAAGCGGCCTTTTGGTTGTGGTCGCAATTTTGTCTGCTGCTTTTTTGATTATTGGGCAGAAAAACAGCGGCGGTATGACAAAGAAACAGAAGGTCATGCTGTGGCGCATCCTGATTGCGACGGTGTTGCTGCTGGTACTGCAAATTTTGGGAGCGGCGGCGTTTGACCGGCTGGGTGCAGCCGGACGGTGGGTCCGCCTGGCCATCCATGTGGTCGACTACTTAATCATTGGTTATGATATTCTGAAAAAGGCGTTTAAGGGTATCTGTAACCGGCGGGTGTTTGATGAAAATTTTCTGATGGCTGTTGCCACTTTAGGCGCTCTGGCTTTGGCGGTCTATGAAAACGGGGAATATCTGGAAGTTATCGCCGTCATGCTTTTCTATCAGATAGGCGAATGGTTCCAGAGTTACGCGGTGGGCAGAAGCCGCCGCAATATCAGCGACCTGATGGATATTCGTCCCGACTACGCCAATGTGGAGAAAGACGGCAAGTTGGAAAAGGTTGACCCTGATGAAGTGGAAATCGGAAGCGTTATCATCGTTCAACCCGGAGAGAAGATACCGATTGACGGTGTTGTCGTAGAGGGCGCTTCTACCTTAAATACAGCGGCTCTGACGGGTGAATCTCTGCCGAGAGACGCGAAGATAGGCGATGAGGTCATCAGCGGCTGTATCAATATGACCGGCGTTCTCAAGATTCAGACCAGTAAGGAATTTGGCGAATCTACCGTGTCGAAGATTCTGGATCTGGTGGAAAACGCATCTTCCCGCAAATCCAAGTCGGAAGATTTTATTTCTCGCTTTGCCCGCGTTTACACCCCGGCGGTGTGCTACGCGGCGCTGGCGCTGGCGGTATTGCCGCCGCTGGTACAAATGCTCGGCATGGGGATGGATCCGGCTTGGGAAACCTGGATCTATCGCGCGCTTACTTTTCTGGTGGCAAGCTGCCCGTGCGCTCTGGTTATCAGCATTCCTCTCAGCTTCTTCGCCGGTATCGGCGGCGCAAGCAGAGCCGGTGTCTTAGTCAAAGGCTCTAACTATCTGGAAACACTGTCCCAGGTCAAAACCGTTGTTTTTGATAAAACCGGCACGCTGACCCTAGGCGTTTTCGAGGTTAACGGTATCCACCACAGCGAAATCAATGGCGAAAAGCTGGTGGAGTATGCGGCTCTGGCCGAAAGTGCATCCTCCCATCCCATTAGCAAGAGTCTCCAGCGGGCCTACGGGAAGGAAATAGACCGCTCCCGCGTCCGCGATATTCAGGAGATCAGCGGCAATGGCGTCATTGCGAAGGTGGATGGCGTCGAGGTTGCGGCGGGCAATGATAAGCTGATGGATCGGCTGGGCGTGGAATATATATCCTGTCACAGCGTTGGCACGATCATTCATATAGCGATTAACGGAAAATACGCCGGACATATCGTGATTGCCGATATTGTCAAGCCGCACAGCAAGGAAGCTATCCAGGCGCTTAAGTCCGCCGGCGTTCGCAAGACGGTGATGCTTACCGGCGACGCGAAAAAGGTAGCCGATCAGGTGGCGGCGTTTCTCGGACTGGATGAGGTGTATAGCGAACTGCTTCCCGCCGATAAAGTGGAAAAAGTTGAGGAGCTTCTTAAGGAGAAGCCGGAGCATGAAAAGCTGGCTTTTGTAGGCGATGGCATCAACGATGCGCCGGTGCTGCGTCGAGCTGATATCGGTATTGCTATGGGCGCTATGGGCTCCGATGCTGCGATTGAGGCTGCCGATGTGGTTTTGATGAATGACGATCCTTTACAAATTTCCAAGGCGATTAAAATTTCCCGCAAGTGCTTGGGCATCGTTTACCAGAATATCATTTTCTCTATTACGGTCAAATTGGCTTGCCTGGTTTTTGTTGCGTTTGGTGTGGCGAATATGTGGCTTGCTGTTTTTGCCGACGTGGGCGTTATGATTCTGGCGATTTTAAACGCCATTCGCGCGTTACGTGTGCAAAATCTGTAATATACCAAAAACACAGGCGCAGACGGAAAAGGTCTGCGCCTGTTTATGTTGATAGAAAGGATAAAGTATAGCTGCTTATAAAAGGGGCGAACAAGGACACATTACTTTTTCCGATTTCGGACCGCAATCATGGTAATTAAAACCAGCACTACCGTGGTTAAAATGGTGGATCCCCAAATCAGGATATCTCCGCCCGACAAAATCTGGACAATGGACAATACCGACGCCAAAATGGAAACAATTCCAAAAAGGGTAATGATGTTGATTACCGTCTCGCTTTTGGCCCGTTCGATTTCCTCCTGATGGGTCGTCAGGATATGAATTTTGTTGCTGATATCCTCGATAGCGGTGGAAATGTCGTTGACTCGAAGAAGCTGGGCGTAAATTTGCTTGACGTTGTGCCAGCGGGATAAGTTTGCCGGCGTTACCGTCCCGAAAGCCTGGAAATTGAGCATTAGATTTTTCAGTTCCTTGATTTGTCCCTTTTTCATATGGGCGATCAGTTCGGTAAAGCGAAGGCAGGTATATTTTTCGTATAAGGATAAGAGAACCACGGGAAGCCCGTCCTCCGCCTGAGTGTCCCGCTGCGCCTCAAAATTTTCGATCTCGTCCGTTATAACGTAAGCGGTGGTTTGGGAGGTGACGCAGCAGCCCCAGCGGTAAGCACCGGTATCCCGGTTTCGAACCGCGTAAACGTAACAGATGTCCTCTTCCGAATCATCCTCCACAGGGCAATCCATAGGAAGCATTTTGTGGAGATTAAAGGTCATTTTCCGCATTTGGGATAAGGTGTCGAAACGACTTTGGGTCACCGCGAAAATATAGGCGTAGGCATCTAATAAAAACGAAGATTTTCCATCGAAAAATTTAAACAGCCCGAGGGGTTTCAAAAAATCGTCCAGCCAGCGGTCGATAGAAAACGAAATCTTTTTGCCAAAAGAATCGATAACAAAAAAGGAAGCGTTATTTTCGGCAAAACCCGGGTTGCAGATGGCATACAGCGTTTCCATCTGCTCAAAGGAAATGCTCAGACAAAGAAAGGCGATCCGGGTATGAAACAGATAGAGGTACGAGGATGCAACTTGAAACGGGAATGTTTCTTCCCCGTTTTGGACCCAGAGCGCGCTGACCTTATCCGGTTGAAGCTCTTTATCCAGCGCGCGGATCAGGTGTTTTTGGGGAACGGAATAGCAAGAGCCGATGGCCGCTTCATTGGAGCGGTCCATCATCGCTTTTACGTTTTCGTTTAGATCCATGGTGGTCAAAGGCGCATATTGAGTGATCTCCTCTAACCGGGAGCGGTTGAAGGAAGACGGATCGTATTTCAGTGGAATAATTAAAAAGCAGCCGTACTGTGCTGTTAGTTTTCCGTTGGTGTCGATCAAGGGGATCCCTCCTTTTTCCCTATTATAACAAAAAGAAGAAATGAAAACAATGGACCGGAAAAATGTTGACAAAAATAGTACTATATAGTATAATTCCATATAGAGGTGTATGCTGTGAAACAGACAATGGGTGGCTTTCTGATCTCGCAAATCAAGCAGATTCAGGGCCGTGTTTTTGAAAAATTACTTTTGAAAGCAGGGATCAAAGAATTTAACGGCGCACAAGGAAGGATTTTATTTGTGCTGTGGAAGGAAGATGGATTATCTGTCGTGGAACTTTCCCACCGGACGGGACTGGCAAAGACGACTTTGACCAGCATGCTGGACAGAATGGAAAAAAAGGGACATATCCTGCGGGAATTCGACAAAGACGACCGCAGGCGGATCCGGATCCGCCTGACGGATAAAGCGCGGGTTATGGAAAAACAGTATGAAGAAGTTTCTATGGAGATGAACTACCTGTTTTACAAAGGGTTTTCCGATGAGGAAATCGTGAGCTTTGAGGATCAGCTTGTGCGGATTCTTAAAAATTTGGAAGAGGAGGAATCAAAATGAATCAAATGAAAAAAGAGACGTGGCAGGAACTAAAGGAAATGGTAGCGACGTCCTCGGAAGCCTATATCGCCGCAATAGGGGAGGACGGCTTTCCCAGCATCAAGGCGATGTTTGCGTCCAAGGGCAGCGACGGATTCAAAACTTTTTGGTTTTCCACCAACCTTTCCGCGCAGCGCACACAGAACTTTATCAAAGATCCGAAAGCCTGTGTGTATTTTTGCGATCCAAAAAGATTTCTGGCGCTTTCTTTAAAGGGGTATATGCGGGTTCGTACCGACCGTGAGGCCAGAGAAAAAATCTGGGAAGATGGGGACGAGCAGTATTATCCGGAGGGCATAGACGACCCGGATTACTGTGTGTTAGAATTTTCTCCCATAAGCGGACGTTTTTACTGCGGGCAAGAGGAATTCTATAAAGGGGAGCTTACGAAAGAAGATCTTCTGAAATAATCCCCCTAATAGACAGAGCTTGGAACATACGGGAAACGAGCAGGGGTACGGCTTTTTACAGACAAGATCCCGTGCATTGGTTTTAAGGTAAAAACAAAACACCGCAGTCCGGATACCAAACGTATCGTGGCTGCGGTGCTTTTTGGCATATACTCCTAATTTTGATACAATAGCTTCTTGCCCGCTTTGGAGCGCAAAGTTCTTGCAGGATTGCAGCAAGGGAATAGAAATCGCCCGTACGGAACTTCATATCATTTTTTTTCTTACGTTCCGAATCAGATTTCATTATTGTAATATTTGATGATCGCGTCTTTAATGTCTTTTGCCACATAATGGGCTTCAAACTCTTCGTGTTCCCAAATGTAGATAGCGGATGGATCCACTTTGCCGTTTTCCAAAACGCGGTAGCAATAGTAATCGCCACAGCCATTGGTGGCAAAAAAGATATATCGGTCTACTTTTTCAAGGTATTCATCTTCCTCGAAGCATTCGGAAAGAATGCTTCTGTTCCTCTCAACATTTTCTATAATCTCTTTTGCCGACAGTAAAAACCAGTGATCTCCGTTTGTTTCACGGAGCAGCGCTTTCAAATCGTCCGGAAATGGATAGCCCACCACTTTCTCTGCTTGTGCAATCTCGCTTTCCGGGCAGGGGTCTTGCAGTTTTGCCCAATCGACCTTTTTGATCTGTTCCTTTAAAAGTTCTCGATACACGTTCAATCCCTCCCGTATTGTTTCCCTATTCTCATGTATCATAGGAAAGAAGCGGCCTTGTCTTGCAAAGCCGCTGCCTTTTTTTCCTGTTCGGCTCTGTACCCGATGCTATGTTTTATGGTATCACATCGGCGCAAACAATACAACAAGCCGCATAATAAAAAACCGTCAAAATTGCATTCAAATTTGACGGTTGTGTCTCCGGAAACGAAAAAAATGCCTGTTATCATCCCGTGCGGTTCTGCCCGTAAAGAAAAAAGCCCCAAACGCGAATTGCGCGTTGAGGCTCTCGACTACTGAACAAAGGATTAAAAAAGCGCTGGTATCGACGCGAGCACCTTTTTTAGACAAAATAGAAAAAGCCCGGAGCGCGAATTGCGCGTCGAGGCTCTCGACTACTGAACAAAGAATTGAAAAAGCGCTGGTATCGACGTGAGCACTTTTTTCAGATAAAATAGAAAAGCCCCGAACGCGAATTGCGCGTCGAGGCTCTCGACTGGTGGAGTACAGGACTTCAAATCCGAACCGAAAGCCGCAGAAACGTCCGCCAACGACACTGTTTGGGTTCCGTTTTTGTAATTGTAGGTGAAAACCAGCCGGTCGTCAAATACATAGATGCTGTT
>CALXGT010000038.1 GCA_944387915.1 uncultured Clostridia bacterium | reverse complement strand
TGAACGAATTCAGCTTAAAACAAAACTGACTCCACTTGAAAAGCGAAGTCAGTATGTTGCTTAAAACCTGATTTTACTACCATAGGGTGTTTTTGTACTGTCCGTACAAATTGGGGCAGTTCATTTTTTAACGAGGGCGTTTACATATTAATTTTTAAATCAGGATACCGTCGCAGTGGTCGATCTCATGCTGGATAATCTGCGCGGGGAAATCCCGAAAGGTTTTGATGCGGGTTTGGAATTGCTCGTTTTGATATTGGACCTTGATGGAACGAAACCGTTTCGCTTTTCGGATACCGGGAAGGGAAAGGCATCCTTCGTTCGTCAAATAAGGATCTTTTCCTTTTAAGATCAAGGGGTTGTACATAATCATATACTTTCCGTCGTTATCAAAAGCAATGATCCGTTTTGTGACCCCGATCATATTGGCGGCCAAGCCGACGCAGCCCTCCTTATGAGCAATCAAAGTGTCCAAAAGATCCCGGGCGACATCTTCGTCTCCCGGAGAGGCCGGGACGGAGCTTTGGGAGAGAAATGCTTCGTCTTTACAAATTTCCCTTATCATAGATGTCCCTTCCTTTTTAGTATTCCACGCCTTTTCGCGCTCGCACACCCTTTTGAAAGGGATGGTTCCAGCAGTGCATTTCGGTGCAGTAGTCGGCAGCTTGCAGCATCCAGCCCGAAGGCGCTCGGCCGGTTAGTATCAGCTCTTGCCCTTCCGGTTTTTGGAGCACCGCTTCCTTCAATAGCGTTTCATCCACCATGCGCTGCCGCAAAGCGCCGCATGCTTCGTCTAAAATCAACAGATCGGCGTTTTGGGTGAGCGCCTGTCTCAAATGCTCGTCTTGCATCTCTTTGGTTTTTCGCTTTTCCTCGGCGTTCATTTTGGAGACAAACTTGGGGCAGGCTTTTCCCTTATAGATTTTAGCGCCCAGCTTTTGCAGCAAAACGATTTCACCGCTTTCGGCGTCCTTTAGAAACTGAACAATGACAACTTTTTTCCCGGCGGCCAAGGATCGCAAAGCCACGCCCATAGCGGCGGTGGTTTTTCCCTTGCCGTCGCCCCAGTAGAGGTGGATCTGTCCTTTTTCCATTTAGCGTCCCCGTCCTTCCAAAAGGGCATAGACCGCTTTCATATCCAAAGAATCGCGGATCCCCTGAGCCAGCAGATCAAACTGCTGCTCCTGGTAGGCGAGATGAGAAATGGGGGAAGCGTTTTCACAGGAAATCCCCTTGCGAGCGCACAGGTATTCCGCTAACTTTTGGGTCAGGCTTCCGGTGTCGAACAATCCATGAAGGTAGGTGCCGAAAATGTTTTCTCTAACACAGCCGTCCTTCTCGCCGTTTTCCAAAATACAAAACGGTTCGCCGCGCACTTCGGTTTTTCCCGTATGGATCTCGTAGCCGTCTAATTTCGCGCCGGCAAAGGGGGCGGCGGTCACTTCGGCCTGCATCCGGGTCCGGGTCTTTTGAGGATGGAAAACGGTGCGGATGGGAAGAAGCCCCATACCCCGCATTTCTCCGCCGCCTTCGGAACCAGAGGGATCCGAAAGCATCTCGCCCAACATCTGATACCCGCCGCAGATGCCAAGAACCGGTACGCCTTTATTCGCTAATTTACATACCGCCGTTTCCAGCCCGCTTTGCCGCAGCCACAACAGGTCGGACATAGTACTTTTGGTGCCGGGGAGGATCACAAGGTCCGGCTCGCCCAGTTCTCTGCTGCTTTGGACGTAGCGGACCCCCATGGAGGGGTGCTCGTCCAACAGGGTAAAGTCGGTAAAATTGGAGATACGGGGAAGACGGACCACCGCGATATCCAGCGCTTTTTTCTCGCCTTGGGCTTCTAAGCGGGGCGCTAAGGAATCCTCGTCGTCGATGTTGACCGAAAGGTAGGGCACCACGCCCAAAATGGGAATCCCCGTCTTTTCTTCAAGCATGGAAAGTCCCGGACGGAGAATTTCCACATCCCCTCTAAATTTGTTGATAATCATGCCGCCGATCCGGGCGCGTTCCTTTTCTTCGAGAAGAGCTACCGTACCGTAAAGCTGGGCAAAGACGCCGCCTCGGTCGATATCTCCCGCCAAAAGCACCGGCGCGTCTACCAATTCCGCCATCCCCATATTGACGATATCGTCGGCGCGAAGGTTGATTTCCGCCGGGCTTCCGGCGCCTTCAATGACGATGACGTCATTTTCTTCGGCAAGACTGTTGTAGGCTTTTAAAATATCGGGAATGAGCTGACGTTTCATCTTAAAATAATCGGAGGCGCTCATCTGGCCTTGTACTTCGCCGTTGACGATAACCTGGCTTCCGATATCGCTGGAGGGCTTCAAAAGGATGGGGTTCATCCGCACATCCGGCTCCACACCGGCGGCTTGCGCCTGTACCACCTGCGCCCGGCCCATTTCCAGTCCGTCTCGGGTCACATAGCTGTTTAACGCCATATTTTGGCTTTTAAAAGGGGCTACCTTCAGCCCGTCCTGGGTAAAGATCCGGCACAGTCCGGCGCACAAAAGGCTTTTCCCCGCGCCGGACATGGTGCCCTGTACCATGATACATTTTGCTTTTTTCATCGAATCACCTCTTCTAATGTCTCGATCAAGCGGATATTGTCCTTATGGGTGCGCACCGCCGTCCGGTACCAGTTTTCGTTTAGTCCCATATAATTGCCGCAGCTTCGAAGCAAGATCCCCCGCTCCCGCAAAGGGGCAATTAACGGCGTTTCACAGTAAAATAAAAGATAATTGGCTTCTCCCGGGATCACCTTTATCCCTAGCCGCTGTAGCTCGTTTATCAGCCACGGTCGTTCGGTTTTTACCATCTCCCGAAGGGTATCCACGTATTCCGTTTCGTCCAGCGCCGCTTCTCCCGCCGCCTGTGCCAAAGAGGAGACGGCCCATGGCTGTCCCGCCTGGCGCATCCGGTTTAAAAACGCCGGGTCACTGCATAACGCGTACCCTAAACGGACCCCCGCCAAGGCGTACAGCTTGGTAAACGCTTTTAAAATCACCACTTGCGGAAAATAGGAGAGATACGGTCGAAAGCTATGCGTTTTGGGATCGTCCAAAAAGTCGCAAAAGCACTCGTCCAGTACCAATATCGCCTTGCATGCGTCACAGCGGCGCACAATTTGGCTCAAAAGGTCAAAAGAGGTGCAAACGCCGGTGGGATTATTGGGCTCGCAGAGAAACACCATGTCGATATGGGGGTCAATGTGCGTCAAAATATCTTCCGTCAGCGCGAATCCGTTTTCTTCCTTTAAGGGGAAGTACTCGATCTCACAATCTACCGTTTTTAACGCCGCCTCATATTCCGAAAAGGTAGGGGAAAGAAGCAGCGCTTTTTTCGGCTTTTTCGCCAGTACCGCTCGAAAGATTAAGTCCGCCGCGCCGTTTCCGCAAAGAATTTGATCTTCTCTCATCCCTTCCGCTTTGGCGAGTTTTCGCACCAAAGACCGGCACAAAGGATCCGGATAGCGATCGGCGGTTTCAGTAGCGGCGATCATCGCCTTTTTGACCCCGTCGGGAACGCCTAAGGGGCTCACATTGGCGGAAAAATCCAACGGCGCGCCGCCGTATTCTTCCGAGTAACCTGCCCAATCTCCCCCGTGGACCAGCGGGGTATCAAAAGGGGCGGATGGTTGCGTTTGGTTCATACGATTTCCTCCGTGACGTCTGTTTTGATTGTGGATCGGTGTTAAATCCAAAGGGCTTGAAACAAAAGAAGGGAAAGACCGATCCGAAGGGCAAGTCCCACAAATAAAGCCAGCACGCTGGCTTTGATCATCATGCGATTGGTCCGAAGGATATCCTCGGGCTCTATAGGGCGAAGGGCGTCGCCGATGTAGGGCTTATCCAGCGTTTTCCCAAAATAGGACGCGGGTCCGGCAAGCTGAACGCCAAGGGATCCGGCGCATGCCGATTCGGTTTGGGCGGAGTTGGGACTCGCGTGGTGAAAACGGTCGCGCTTAAAAATGCGCCATGCGCCCTTGAGGTCGCCTTTCGAGAAGGGACAGGCAAGGATCCAAAACAGCGCCGCGATCCGGGAGGGAAGAAAGTTTGCCGCGTCGTCCAATTTTGCCGACGCCCGTCCGAAATAAAGGTATTTGTCGTTTTTATAGCCCACCATGCTGTCTAAGGTGTTGATGGCTTTATAGGTAAGGGCAAGGGGCGCGCCGCCGATCAGCATATAAAGCATGGGAGCCAGCACCCCGTCGGAAAAGTTTTCCGCCACCGTTTCCACCGTGGCCTTGATGACGCCAACTTCCGAAAGAGCCGCCGTGTCCCGCCCCACAATGCGGGAGACCGCCTCTCTTCCGGCGGAAAGCCCCTTTTCTTTCAACGCCCGGTATACGTTTTTGCTCTCCTTGGCGAGACAGCGCATGGCGAGCGCCTGCCAGCACCAGAGGATCTGTAACGCGAGTCCCAGCAATGGGTGGATCCAAAAACAAAGAAGGCAAAGTCCGCCGCTTATCAGCAGGGTTCCGAGAGGCAGTACCACCGCTAAAACGATGCCGCCTTTTTTCTCTCCCTCCGGGGTTTTGGGAAAGATACTGCGAAGCTTTTTTTCCAAAGAGGAGATGGCTTTTCCCATCCACACTACCGGATGGGGCATTTTCTCCGGATCGCCCAAAAGGCAATCCAGCAGAAAGCCGCATAATACCGCGATCCAGATCATAGAGCGTTTTCGCCTTCCTTTCGGATGTACTGTACCGTATCGATCAGGGTAAGGGTATGCTCCTTTTCCCAGATACCGGCGTCGGCGTCGAGCAAAAATCCTCCGCCGTTTTCACTGTGCCATTGATAATAGTCCCGCTTGGGCAAAGCGTATCGTTCCATCACGGCCATTTGGGTGCCGCCATGGGCGACGATCACCAGAGTTTCTTTCTTTTCTTTGAACGCCGCTTCCAGTAAGGGAACAAAGGCGTCGCATGTCCGGCGGCAAAAATCCGCCTTACATTCCCCGCCGGGGCAGGTCCCTTCGCAGTTTCCGTCCACCCATGCCCGGTATGCGGCGTCATGTTCCATTTCGATGTAGTTTCGGCCTTCGAAAACGCCAAAGTCCATCTCCCGAAAATCGGGGACGACCACCTGTTTTGCCAAAGGGAACAGGGCTTTCGCCGTATCCTTCGTTCGGGAAAGGGGGGAGACATAGACGACGTCGGGGAAAAAGTCCGCGGGGATCAGTTCCTTTTTTCCTTCCTCGGAAAGGGGGATGTCGCTGATTCCCTGGTAACGTTTTTCGGCGTTGTACGCCGTTTCCCCATGGCGCAAAAGATAAAGTTTCAAAGGGAAGCTTCCCCCTTTAATACCGTAGGAATGCCGCAAAAGACCCGGATCACCGTATCCGCTTTTTGCGCAAGGAGACAACAAAGCCGTCCCGCCGCTTCTCTTTGGGCGCGTTCTTTTGGATCGGCTGGGACTACCCCTGCGCCTACTTCGGTGGCGATGACCACTTTTTTTTGGCTTAGCGTTTCCGACAGCGTTTGCAGATCGGCGTTTTGGGAGACAAGATCCTGGACATCCCATACGGCGTTTTTCGAAAGCGCCTCGTCATCCCAGTGCATCAGCGCCTTTGCCACATCCTTTTTTCCGCTGAACAAGGGCCCGGTAATGAAAATCATAATACACCCTCCAGTAACTGTACCAAAGCGAGCGCCGATAGCATCCAAAGCTCCGCCCGCTGTAAAAACCATCCGGCCAAGTCGCCGGTGATCCCTTCAAACTGCTTTTTCGCCACAAAATAATACCGAAATAGGATCCAAAGCGCCGCCAGCACCATGCATCCTCCGGCAAACCCGCCGACGAAGATCATACCGGCGCTAAGCAGCACCGCAGCCACCGCTAAAACGGCGCGAACCCGTTTTTTGTCCGCCGCGGCGGAAAAGGTATGGGCAAGTCCGGTATTTTTCGCTAAGGGAAACGCGGCGATGGCAAATCCGGAAAGGCACCGCTCCAGCACAAAGGCAAGCCCGATACACCAAAGAGCCTTTTCATTCCAATCGATGGTTCCGCATAAGGCAAAGTCAGCTAAAAACCATGTGCAAAGCCGGATCACCGCGAACGCGCCGCACCGGGAATCCTTTAAGATTTCCCGCTTTTTTTCGGGGGGGCCGTAGCTCGCCAAAGCGTCGCTGGTATCGGCATAGCCGTCTAAGTGGATGCCGCCTGTTACCAAAACCGGGATCAGGCAAAGCGCCGCCGCCAAAAGGAGCTTCGGGGCGGAAAGAAAATTCCCAAGCGCCACAACGCCCCACCACAAAAGACCGCACACCGCGCCGATGAGGGGAAAGGCGCACATAGAATACCGCATGTTTTTTTCCGACCACACCGGCTGGGGGCAGGGAATGGCGGAAAACATGGAAAACGCTACGGCAATGGTTTCCAAAAGGATCATTCTTATTACTCCTTTCCCTTATGACAGACAGGACAGCCGTACACTACTTCGTAAACCCGGTCCGCGTTTTTGGCGAGCATCCGGTTGACTTTAGCAAGGGTGCGAAGGTAGGAAAGGGTATCTCCCTCGTAGGCGGAGCCGCCGCTGAATACCTCGTTGGAAACGATGATGAGTTCCTCACACTGGGGAACAAGGGAAAGAAATCCCTCTTCCACCGCTTTTGCGGTATCGTCTCCGGCGCCCTTTGGGTCGTACATTTCGTTGGCGGTGAGATTGCTTACACATTCGAGCAGCACTACCCCTCTTTTGGGCAGCACCACGTTTTTTAACCCGGTATAACATTCCACGGTTTCGAATTTCTTTTGCGCCCGCATGGCCTGATGGCGGAGGATACGGGCGCGGCACTCATCGTCAAAGGGCTGCATGGTGGCGATGTAGTACCTTGGAAGGTCGCCGGCGCGCAGCACCAGCTCTTCGGCAAATTCACTTTTTCCGGAAGCCGCCCCTCCGATCACTAACGTCACCATTACGCTTCGTCGAACGGTACATAATGCTCGATACCGCCCTGTTCAAAGGTGTAGCTTTCTTCATATACCGCGTTCGCCATGTCCAAAAGGGGCATCGCCGCGACGGCGCCGGTCCCTTCGCCCAACCGCATTCCCGCGGTAATGAGGGGAGAAAGGGAAAGAGCGTCTAAGATGGTATAACCCGCGGGCTCGGCGGAAACATGGCTTGCGAAAACCGCTTTTGCGGCTTTGGGGCAAAGACGCACCGCGCACAAGGCCGCTACAGTGCTGATAAATCCGTCGGCCAAAACCGGAACCTTGTATATTGCGCCGCCTAAAAAGACGCCGCAAAGTCCGGCGATATCGAAGCCTCCCACTTTGGCGAGGACATCTAAGGGGTCGTTTTTATCGGGGCGATTTACATGGATCGCTTCTTCGATCGCGCGGATTTTTCGTTTTAACCCGTCATTAGAAAGTCCCGCGCCCCGTCCGGTCATTTCGGTGACCTCTTTGGAAAGAAGGACGCTTGCCACTGCGCTGGATGTGGTGGTGTTGCCGATTCCCATTTCCCCTGTGGCCAAAAGGCGAACGCCTTTTTCCTTTTGTTCTTTGACCAGTTGGATCCCGGTGAGGATCGCTTTGGCCGCCTGTTCTCTCGTCATAGCGGGACCGACGGAAATGTCGCCAGTGGCGTTGCCGATCCGGCGGTTTAATACCCCTTCGGTGGGCGAAAAATTTAAGATCCCCATATCCACCGGTACCACGTCGCAGTTTGCCACCGCCGCCATACGGCAGACTGAGGTGCGGTGCATAGCGAGGTTTTTCGCTACCGTGGACGTGACGTCGCTTTCGGATTGGGTGACCCCCTGGGCGACTACGCCGTTATCGGCACAAAGCACCAGCACCGCTCGGGGTGTAAGAGAAATTTGGGGGCTTTCGGTCAAAGCGGCGATCTTTTCCAAAGCGGTCTCCAGCAATCCGAGACTTCCAAGGGGTTTGGCGCAGTCATTCCATTTGGTGTGCGCCAAAGCTCTCGCGCTTTCGTCAGGATCGGTAATAGACGCGATTTTCTGTTGCAGTTCCTTTTCATTTTGCTCCATAGATGGATCCCTTCTTTCTTTGTTCCGGCGACGCCGGACAAAAACATATGGTATGATATCTGTTACAGGTTGGTTTCCTGGTACGATTCGGCTTTTTTGACAAAGCGCCGCGCAAGCTCGGGATGTCCGAGAAAGTAAAGATGGGGAAAGGCGGCGTAAAGGGTGGATGTGGCAAATCCACAGTCCCAGCTTCGGCTTTTCAGGGGCTTTTTGGCGAGAAAGGCGTCGCCGTTTTCGGTGGAGTCCCAGTAGTGAAACTCGTGAATGGGGATCTCTTCCCCTTTTTGAAAGAGGAGACTGTCCTCTTTGGCGGTGAGACTTGCGTATCCGAAGCGGACAAGCTTTTCTTTTCGCACCCCTTTTCCGGGAAGGACCCCTGCCATAGGATAAGAAACGCCGAGGGTGTCCTCCAATTCCTGTCCCAGATAGAGAAATCCGCCGCATTCCGCTACGGTAGGAAGTCCGTTTTCTACGGCCTCTTTGATACTTCGCCGCATCGGGCGATTTTCACTGAGGGCTTTGGCGTAAAGCTCCGGATATCCGCCGGGAAGATACAGCCCCTTGATCCCTTTGGGAAGGGCGCTGTCTCGAAGCGGGGAAAAAGAAACCAAAACCGCCCCCGCGTCCCGGAGCGCTTCCAAGGTTTCGGCATAGCGAAAACAAAAGGCTTCGTCATCCGCTATAGCGATAGGGACCTTTTTGGAAGGAGCCGCCTTTTTTTCCGGCGCTTTGAAATCCTCACCGGAAAAGAGGGAGAAAAGCCTTTCAAAATCGGTGGTTTCCTCTAATTTTTGCGCCAGCACATCGATGCGTTCTTTTAATCCTTCGATCTCCCCCGCGGTATATAGCCCTAAGTGCCTGCTTTCAAAGGCCGCTTCTTCCATATGGGGAAGATATCCTAACACCGGAAGCCCCGTTTCCTTTTCCAGCATAGGGGCAAGGCTTAAAAATAACATTTGGGAGCAGTCATTTAAAAACAGCGCCGAAATATGGCTTTCCTTTCGGAATGCCTGAAGCCCCTTGACCTGAGCCGCCAGGGTAAGGCTCGCCCCTTTGGGGCGCAGCACCAAAAGCACCGGAAGGGACAAGGTATCAGCGACATGCCATGCGCTTGCCTTTTTGGTATTTCCCCCCACACCGTCGTAAAAGCCCATGACCCCTTCGCAGACAGCGGCTTTGTGGCCGAAGCAGGCACGGCGGTATAAAGCTTTGATGGTTTCCTCGTCGGATAAAAACAGATCCAGATTGTGGCTTTCTACATTCAATACCGAACGATGGAACATCGGGTCGATATAGTCGGGACCGCATTTGAAGGCGCAGGGGGAAAGCCCCCGTTTGGCGAACGCGGCGAGCAGTCCGCAGGTGACCGCGGTTTTTCCGCTTCCCGAGGCGGGCGCCGCCGTTAAAAATCTAATCATCACAATTCCCCGCAATCAAAAAGATGGGATTATTGGCCATCATCAAATGGAGCGAGCCCGCTTTTTTCCCCCGGCTGACGCCGATTTGGGTTATACTGGGCGAAATGCCCCGGGCGCTCAGCGTCTCTATGGCTTCGTAGATCGTCTCAACACAGATCGCCGAGACACAGATCCGCGCTTTGGGATTTTTCGAGAGGATCCGGTCCACCGTAGGCTCCATAGATCCCTTGGTCCCGCCGATAAAAACGGCGTCGGGAGGGGGAAGGGGGTCTAACGCTTCGGGGGCAAGACCGGGGACGACAGTCAGATTCCATGCGCCGAATTTTTCCCTGTTTTGCTTCATCAGTTGTAACGCCTCTTCTTTGCATTCCACCGCGTAGGTTTGCCCGAAGGATGCGGCAAGCGCCAGTTCCACGCTGACGCTCCCCGTTCCCGCGCCCACATCCCAAAGGATGTCGCCGGGTTTTGGTGAAAGCAAAGACAAAATCATCGCCCGGACCTCCCGCTTGGTCATAGGGACCTCTCCCCGGATAAAGAGGGAGTCGGGAAATCCAAGCGCCCTTCGTTCTACATTTGGCGCCGGTTCCGAAAGCATAACGCTTAACGGCGAGAAGGTCTCTTTTGCGAACGCTTCGGCGGCGCCGGTTCTGATCCGTTCGCCGGGGTAGGATAGGTTTTCTCCCACCGTCACCGGAAGTGCTCCTAACCCTGCGTCGGTGAGTTTTTGGCAAAGAGCCGCGGGACCAAGACTGCCGCCGGTCAAAAAGAAAACCGGCTTTCCCTGCATGACTTCTCCTACCGGGTTACAGTCCACTCCGTGGGCGGAGCATAAGCGCCAATCCTGCCAGGGTCTGGCGAGAGCCGCCGAAAGCAGCTGGACGCTGGAAATGCCCGGGTAAACCAAAAAGGGGATCCCTTCTTGTAAAAGGAGAGGGGTTAACGAGCGGACGCCGGAGTAAAAGCCGGTGTCGCCGCTAAATAAAACCACCACCGATCCGTCGGGAAAACGGCGGATGGCGTTTACGATCTCCTTCGGGTAGATAGCGGGAATCCGGTTTTTCGTGTATTCTTCGGAAAGCCCCTCGATCAAACGGCGGGCGCCGATGATACAGGAAGCGTTTTTTAACGCATCCTCACACTCTTTGGTCAGGGTACCGTCGGTACCTCCGCCGGATGCCGCTAACAGAACCTGCTGCATGCCATCATCTCCTTACATTTTGCGAGGATCTCTTCATAGGTTTCGCCGGTCTCTTTCGGCCGCCGGATCACGATCAGCTTGACGCCGCAATCCTTCGCGGCGTTTACCTTTTCGAAAAAGCCCCCCGCTTTGCCGCCATCCTTGGTGATGAGAAAACGGATGGAAAACTGGCGCAGAAGGGCAAGGTTCAGTTCATAGGAAAACGGGCCCTGCATAGCGATAACGTTGCTTTTGGGAACACCGATCGCTTCACACGCCGCTAAGCTTTCCGCCGTCGGGAGGACCCGGGGATAAAGGCGTTTGGGATCTAATGCCGAAAAGGCGGTCAATTCCTTGGCGCCGGTGGTCAAAAGGATGTTTCCCTCGGTCGTTTCTAAAACCCCCGCGGCGTCGTTTGACGAATCCACCAAAATACAGTCTTTTGGAAGATCGCTTTCCTTCCGTAAAAGCCGGTGGTAGGGGACGTTTGTCGCTTTTGCCGCCTCGAAGATATTCTTGCTCGCTTCTTTGGCGTAGGGGTGGGTAGCGTCGATACAAAGGTCGGCGTTTTGGAGCACCTTTTCCATTCCTTGGGCGTCAAGCCTTCCCGAAAGGGTCTCGGTGCCGGGGACTTGTTCTTGAAGGACCTTGCCGTATTCGGTGGCGACACAGACCACCGTATCCGCTCCCATAGCCGCCGTTTCGGCGGAAAGGGCGCGCCCCTCGGTGGTGCCGCTAAAGATTACCACTCGCATTTTTGCTCATACCCTCTCGGTGTCACCATTTTGCCCGAGATGTTTTCGGTGGTGGAGGAGCCGATAAAGACGGTGGTAAACATATCTACTTTTTCGTCCCGCAGTTCTTTGAGCGTAAGAACGCGGGAAGTCTCTCCCTCTCTTCCGATGTTTTTGACCCAT
>CALXGT010000037.1 GCA_944387915.1 uncultured Clostridia bacterium | reverse complement strand
TTCATATTGCTTCATATGTCTGTATTCTCGTGGCATAAAAATTCCCCCTTACGGTAGTTTCTTTTATTCTACCATAAGGGGGTGTGTTTTTCTATTGTCCGTTTTTACTGGACCTGTTCATAAACCGAAGGGCGTTTTTCTTTTTCTTTATTGCTCCGTATAAGAGAAAAGAAGGTCATCAATCTCCTGCCAGAACGAATCGTCTACGCCGTACACATTATTCTCGTCTACTTCGATTTCCGCGATCTTGCTCACCGGGGAAAGAACGGAGACGTTGGAAGCGACTTCCGAAACCCGATCCAAAATGTTTTTCGCATACTCGCTTTCCAGCACAAAAAGGGTCTCTTCCGTCAGATCCGTCGCCGCTTCGTACTTCTCATTAAAGGAGATCATCTCTTCATAAACAATATCGTTGCAAAGGGAATACAAATCCATAGGGGAGATCTCTACCTTGACGCAATACCCGTCTCCGTATTCTTCCGCCTCGTAAACCGTGTACTGCGCCTGATTACAGAAATTTTTGAACAAATCGTAATACCCTTGCGCAATCTCATCGGTCAGATAATTGTCGTCAATTTCCGCATTGTAGTAAAAATTGTTCACATGATATTGAATCGTCGCATCATAAATAGCCGCCGCCTCATCTTCGGTAGAATCACTCAACTCCATATAAGTATCAAACACGCCTTTGTAACTGGTATCCAACACCGATTGCACATAATTGGTGTACCGCTCGGCCGGAGATCCGAAAAGATTCAGCACGCCGCAGCCGGACAAAGACACAACCGCAACCAGAGTGAGAGCCAACGTCTTTAGTTTGTTCATTTTGTTTTCTTCCCTTTCTTTGTTTCGTTATTACACATTTCCGCTCATAGAAATCCCATATCGAAGCGCATACGGAAGTTCCCGTTTTGCCCGGCAATCGCCCAGCGTCCCTTCGTAGACCTTCTTGACTCCCGGCAAAAGGAGAAAATCGATCGGATGGATCAAGGAAGGACTTTTAGCAAGCCGCACACAACCGCTCTCCCGCAAAACCGTCGCCACAAATTGGGAACAAAAATAGTAATTCTCCCGATTAAACTCTCGATTCCATTTACAGCAAAGCAGTCCCAAAATATCATACCGGTACACGCTGTGCTGGTTAAAGAAAGAATTGACAAAAGCCTTTGCCCGCCGGTAGGTTTCATCCTGCACCGAAAGCTGTAAAATCACGCAGGGAGAATTTTTACACCGAGCCATCACGCCTTTTTTTAAGCTCTCCGTCACCAATCCCGCAGGGAAAATACGATTGGGGTTTTTCCTTCCGAAGCTAAACAACACCGACAGATCATCGGTAAAGCTCAACGCGGAATGGGTATACGTTTCTCTCGTCAACGCATAAATAATCCGGGATACCGTCGTATCCGACCGCATCAGCAAAATATAAATATTTTTCAAAGCATTTTCCTCCTTTTGAGGCTTCTCCCACAAATCCCTTTGGATCCTTTTCTATGATTATACCTTACTTTCTTTCCTTTTTCAAGCCTGTTCTTTTTTCAAAACCTTTCATTATATACGCCGAAATACAAATAACTTATGAAAATCTCTTTCCTTTTTTCTTTTTTTATGATATACTAGTAATGTTCTATCAACATTTTGTTTAGGAAGGAAGTTGACAAAATTGGATCAATCTGCGTCTACAGGTTACAAGGAACCTGTAACTATCTGGAATGCTCTTTTTATCAATGTAGTCATTGTAAACATCGCCATGAACCTGGGACAGTTTATGATGAACACCTTGATCTCCAAATTCGCCGATCATCTGGGCGCGTCTTCCACTGTTGTGGGAATGGTGGTCAGTATGTTTACCATTACCGCGCTGTTGGTAAAGCCGGTAGCGGGTCCGGCGATTGATACGTACTCGAAAAAGAAGATTCTCTGCGGCGCGATTTTAACCATTACGGTGGCGTTCGTTATTTACGGTATCGCGCAAAATGTTACCACCATCATTATCGCCCGTTTGATTCATGGCTGCGGTATGGGCTTTACCGCTTCCACTTGTCTGGCGTTGGCCAGTGATGCTCTCCCCAGTGACAAATTGGCGCAGGGTATCGGCTACTTTTCTTTAGGGCAGGCTATGGTTTCCGCCATTGGACCTTCTACCGGACTTTGGCTGGCGGAGCGAGTAGGGTACAATAACGCGTTTTTACTGGGCGCTGTGTTAATGGGGTTATCCGCTATCTTAGCCGCAACCATGAAAACCCGTCCTCAAACCGGCGAAAAAAAGAAGATGGTCATTTCGTTAAACAATATGTTTGCCAAGGAAGCCATCATTCCCGCTACCTTCCTGTTCTTCCTAGCGATGGCTTACGGCACCATCAGTTCCTTTTTGGTCCTCTATGCGCAAGACGAACGGGGCGTTGAGGAAATTGGTCTTTTCTTTACCGTCAACGCAATCTGTCTTTTGGTGACCCGACCGTTGATTGGAAAGTTGGCGGACAAATTCGGTATCCATAAGGTTTTGCTTCCCGCGTTCATTATGTTCGCACTTTCCCTGTTTATGATTTCCTTTGCCGACAGTCTGACAATGTTCCTGATTACCGCCGTAATTAACGCCTGTGGCTACGGCGCCGCCCAGCCCACGATCCAGGCGCTCTGTATGAAATGTGTCTCTCCTGAACGGAGAGGCGTCGGAGGAAGCACCAACTACATCGGCACGGACTTAGGATACTTAGTTGGGCCCACCATTTCCGGCGTACTGGTTACGAATTTCGGTTACAGCGGAATGTACCGGATTATGATTATCCCAATCGTCATTGCCTGCGTCATCTTTTTCTTTGTCTATCCGAAAATTAAAGCGATTTGTTCCAAGTAATCGAGGACTTTTCAAAAAACCGTGTATGCTGTTTCCTGAAAACAGCATACGCCCAAACGATTGGTTATGGAGTGGTACCGCAAGGCGGCGCCACTCTTTTTTTGTCAATAATTGGATTAAAGCACTTGGCCGCATCACGGAAATAGAAATTCCAATTGGCACATATCCCTTCTTTTGCATATTTTCGGATCGAATGCCATATTTTTTACGTTTGCCCTTGTTAGGACACAAAGATACCCCCGACGCGGAAAGGCAGATACCGCATCGGGGGCACTTGTTATCCTTTTGGTTTTTCGAAAAAGCCTAAAGGCCTCTCAAAAACACCTCAACAGAAGGAAGTTATACTTTAATGGTTTTCCATTTTCCGGTAGAGAACCGCCACATAGTGTAGAAAGAACGGGTACATTGGTCGATAACCAACGACAGCCAGATCCCCACCAAGGCCCAATCCAAGCCGCTGGTAAAGAAAAACGCGAAAACCGGACGGACAATCACGATACCAATGAAGATACACAGCGCTACCGCTTTGGTATCGCCCGCGCCGCGAAGCGCGCCTGCCAAAACCTGCTGGGAGGATTGAAGGGGCTGAACTACCGCAACAATAATCAAAAGGACCGCGCCCGTTTCGATTACCGCCGCTTCCGTTGTGTACATCCCTACTAACCATCTTCCGCCGACGATCATAACCACCGCCATCACCAGAGAAAGAATCATACCGTAACGACGGCAAACCTGCACCGCCGCCTTTCCCTGATCGGGGCGTTTTCTTCCCATCGCCTGCCCCAGAAGGGATGTGGCGGAGATACCAAACGCCATACCGTTCATCATCGACATAGAAAGAATGTTGTTGGCAATCTGGTGGGTCGCATAGGCGTCCGTTCCCAACGAAGCTACGATTTTAGAGAAAATCAACTGACCGGTACGCATACAAAGCTGTTCAAACATAGCGGGGGTTCCTACGTTGGAAATACGTTTTAAAATCGCTATATCCAAATGGAACAGGTTTTTCAGCTGGAGCTTTAACATTTCCGCGCCCCGGAACAAGGTCACCAGAGCGATAATCATAGCTACCACCTGACCTGCGGCCATACCCAACCCGGCGCCGCCGACGCCAAGCGCGGGCATTCCAAACCGACCGGAAATAAAGAGAAAGCCTACGCTGATATTGACGGCATTCGCCGTCACATTGTAAATCATAGATATTCTCGTCTTTCCAATTCCCCGCAAAATCGCCGTAATGGAAAGAGAAATTACATTAGCCGGGAAAGAGAGGAGTATGATCCGGAAATATAAAGTGCCGGCCGCAATGGTCTGCTCCGTTTCCGCTCCCATAAAAATAATTAACGGCTCCGCAAATATGTACCCAATCACTACCATAACCAAAGACACCAATATGGATAATGTCAAAGATTGGTGCATAATCCGGTTTGCTTCCTCGGCGTCTCCGCTTCCCTTCGCCCGGGCAATCAGAGCGGTGGCGCCTACGTTCAAGGCTTGGAATACCGCCAGCAACAAAAACCGAGGCTGCGTTACATAACCGATAGAAGCAATAGCCCAGGTTCCAAGGCCGCCCACCATCATGGTGTTTACCATACTGGCTAAGCTCAACAGGAAGTTTTCCAACATCGCAGGCCATGCAATGGCCAAAACCTGCCGGGAAACTTCTTTTTTGTCCATATCCTCTGGCATGGGGCCCGACAATCCTTCTCGAAGCTGTGTGATGATCCCTTTTAAACTAAACTTCCGCTTTGGAGCCTCAGCCAGTTCCGATATGTCTAATTTGTTTTCATCCAATGGAAAGACCTCTTCTCTCTTGATTTTTTCTTCGCAAAACAAAAACGCCATTTTAGAAAACAAATTTCTATTTCCAATCCGGGTTTTGAATATGCCAAAAAAGTTTCTTAATACCAACCGATTATTGTTTATATTATAGCAAAATTTTCAATTTAATGCAATAGTTGAGATTTCAATTATTTACAAAGTTCATTAATAAAATTTACCAATTATTGACAGAAAAAAGCAAGAACGCCAAAGCATTCCTGCCTTTTCTTTTTCTCTTATCTTATGAAAGATCTTATGTATTTATGAATCTTCGATTTACAAATGCATTCCGTTCGTAGCGACAGAAGCTACCGGGTTCCCGAGATTATCCATAATCTGAATTTGATAAAAACAGCTTCGTTTCCCGTCCTTGAGCAAGGTGGTTTCCCCATAAAGGATATCCCCTTTCGCTACCCCCAGAAAACTAATCTGGCTTACTGCCGTCACAGTGACAGGCTGCTCAAAATTGGTAGCCACAGCAAAAGTAAAATCTGCCAAGGTAAAAATCGCGCCGCCCATAACCTGCCCGGTAGCGTTTTTATGCCGTTCATCTAACCGCAAGCTGCATTTTGCGTAACCTTTTTCCACTTTTTCAATCTGGATCCCAGTAGTTGCGGTGGCATACCGATCTTTAGCAAAAAACGCCCGCGCTTTAATAAGAGAGTCTGAAATTTTTTCCTCCTGTTCCAAAGCCCTTCCTCTTTTCCCAATTGATTTCTCGAAATTATTTCATACTTTCATCAATAACTCGCTCTACGTTCTTATAAGCGACTTTTTCGATCTGGCTTTCGGTCAGTCCTTTTTTCTGAAGCGCCGAAAACAGCTTTTCCATCTCAGTAGGCATCCCTACCTCAAAGGTTCCGCCGATACCGTCAAAATCGGTTCCCAATCCCACGCAGTCTTCGCCGCCTACCTGGATAAAATGGAGAATATGGGCGCACAAATCGTCTACCCGGCAAATTTTTTCCGTATTGTTTTCCGAAAGAAAATCGGGGCCGAAGTTAATACCGGAAACACCGCCTTTTTCCGAAAGCGCCCGAATCATATCGTCGGTGAGGTTCCTCGTATGACCGCAAAGCGCCCGACAGTTGGAGTGGGTAGCCACAAACGGTTTCTTTGTCCCTCGCGCTACATCCCAAAAGCCGCCATCGCTTAAATGGGAAACGTCGATCAAAATTCCAAGCTCGTTCATCACTTCCACCGCTTCTTTTCCGAAAGGGGTCAAGCCCTTCGACATAATCGCGGGATCTTTGGAATTGGGAGCGCCAAAACAGTTTTCGAAATTCCATGTCAAGGCAATGGCGCGAACGCCCTGGTCATAAAATGCCTTCAGGCGGTCAAAATCTCCTAAAACGTTCCGTCCGTCTTCCACCGTTAAGAAAGCGGACATTTTCCCTTCCTTCCGGTTTTTCTTGAGGTCATCGCCGTTATACGCCATGGCGATGATATCGCTGTGGGCGTTTACCGTTGTCAATAAATTTTCCCGCGCAAGCGAAAACAGCTCGTCGTCGGGCGGCATTGCCGCTCTGCTTCCTTCGGGGACTTCTTTTCCGGGACGGGGCGGGAAGAAGACGGCAAAAAACTGCCCGCCCTGGTTTGCTTCTTTCATCCGTTTGATATCCAGCATCGCGCTCGGATCCTCAAACAAATTTCCACCGCGCAATCCTTTCAGCAAGGTGTCACAGTGCATATCCAAATACGGGTACATAAAAACACATCCTTTCCTTTTTAGCATACAAAAAACCGAAAAAAAGATCAAGAGATTTTCTAAAATTTTCGGATGCTTTGCATTATTCTCTCCCTTTTTAAAGCAAACGAAAAAAGAGTCGGAAATTTCCGACTCTTTTTTCGTCTGTTTTAAAAAACGTTTGCTGTCTAAGATAAAATTAAAAATCAATCTCCCGATCGTAGTAAACCGCAAGTAGAAGCTTTTCCATGTCTTCCTGGGAAGGTTGTCTCGGGTTGGAACCGGTGCAGGCGTCCGAAATCGCCAGCTTCGCTACCTCAGGCAGTTTCTCTAAAAATTCCTTTTCATCGATGATGCTTTGCTGCGCGATAACGCCGCCTTCACCGTAGTTTTTAATGCTCAAAGGAATGTTGAGAGCGGTATTCATGCTTCTCAATTCGCTAATCAAAGCGGTAACCAGCTCATCGTCGTCCTTGCCTTCCAAATGGATGAACCGAGCAATTTGCGCATAACGCGCCTTCGCTTCCTCGTTCTTCGCATTGTAGCGAATTACCTTCGGAAGGTACATCGCGTTAGCCGCACCGTGGATAATGTGGCCGCCGGTAAACGCCGCGCCGGTTTTATGCGCCATGCTGTGAACGATTCCCAAAAGGGCGTTGCTGAAAGCCATACCCGCCAGGCACTGCGCATTGTGCATCGCGTCTCTTGCTTCCATATCCCCGTCATAGGATTTCTTCAAATTTTCATGAATCATCTTAATCGCATGGAGCGCCAGAGGATCGGTGTAATCGCAATGAAGCGTCGAAACATACGCCTCGATAGCATGGGTCATAGCGTCCATACCGGTATGCGCCGTCAGTTTCGGAGGCATAGTCTCCGCCAATTCCGGATCCACGATAGCGATATCGGGAGTAATGTTAAAGTCCGCCAGGGGGTATTTAATTCCCTTCTTGTAATCGGTAATTACGGAAAACGCGGTCACCTCCGTCGCTGTACCGGAAGTAGAGGGAATAGCGCAAAATCTCGCCTTAGTCCGCAGCGTCGGGAAGTTAAAGGGAACAATCAAATCTTCAAAGGTAGTCTCCGGATACTCATAAAACGCCCACATCGCTTTCGCGGCATCAATGGGGCTTCCGCCGCCCATAGCCACAATCCAGTCGGGTCCAAATTCCCGCATCGCTTCGGCGCCGCGCATAACGGTATCGACAGAAGGATCCGACTCTACATTCTCAAACAGAGAAACTTCCATGCCGGCTTCCTTCAAATAAGAAATTGCTTTATCCAAAAAACCGAACCGTCTCATGCTGCCGCCGCCTACGACGACCATCGCCTTACTGCCTTTCAAGTTCTTTAACTCTTCCAAAGAGCCTTTTCCATGATACAGGTCCCGGGGTAATGTAAAACGTGCCATAATTTTTCCTCCTTTTGGCTCAAGGGAACGGTAGTGTTCTCTTTGTTAAAAGAATAACACAATTATTTCAAAAAGGGAAATGCGATTTTGGAATAATTCTATTTCATCTTTCACATAGCTAAACCGTCCGATCTGACATATTGCCAAATCGGACGGCATTTTACCCGAGCTTGTCCTCCCATTCTTTCTCTCGGAAGCCGAATAATACAAAATGATCCCCGATTAAAATGGGCCGTTTTATCAACATTCCGTCGCTTGCAAGAAGGGAAAGCTGCTCTTCTTGCGTCATTTGATCCAGCCGCTCCTTCAGGTTTTGATTGCGATAGCTTTGGCCGCTGGTGTTAAAAAGTTTTCGGAGGGGCAATCCGCTTCGTTCCCAAAACGTCCTTAACTCTTCTGCCGACGGGGTTTCCTTAACAATATGGCGGGATGTAAAGGGAATTTTCCTTTCCTCGAGATATTTTCTCGCCTTTTTACAGGTCCCGCACGAGGGGTATTCTATAAAAACCATGCTTGCTCCTTTTTCATCACAACGGCTACCGATATAACTCTTCTTGCCGGAAAAGATGTTCCAACATCACGCACGCGCCACCATATATCGCGCCTTCTTCCACTCCCATAGAACCGGGAATAATTTCCGGCGAAAACTGTACCGTCTGCATTCCAAACCGTTTCACACTTTCCTTCAATTCACGGAAAAAGTACTCCGGCGCTTCCAAATATTCCCCGCTAATCATAATGAGATTGGGATCAAGGGTATATACGAAATAATGAATCGCAATGGTAAACCATTTAATGGCAAAATTTAAAGCGGACAGCGCTACCGGATCTTTTTTTCGCGCGCCTTCGAAAATCGCTTTCAACGTAAGGTTTCCTTTTTTCGCCGCGGAAACCAAGAGGGAAATATCGCCGCTGTGGTGAGTAACAATGTAACGGGAAAGGTTTTCCACGGAAACCAAGTTTCCCAAAGATTTCTTATTTTTCCCAGCCGTAAGAGGCTCATCTTCCCCCTGCACAATTGGGATGGCGGAAAGGACGCCGATAACGTGATGATTTCCTGCCACAACTCGTCCATTCTGAATCACTGCAGCAGATGCTAAAGGATTTTCAGCACAAATCAGCACACTGTTTTCCCGTAAAGCCGCATTGTTCCGACGCTCGGAAATCGCTAACAAATGAACCGCGTTCCCAATGGAAACCTCTATGTTCCCTCCCAATCGGCTTTTCAACATCTCCCGAAGAGGAAAATTTTTAGACCATTTCTCGTTGAGAGAAGATACCACCGCGCCTTCTTCTACATTGATAAGTCTTCGATCTCCAAAATTGACTCCCCGTAAATCCGACCAAGACTTTCCCTTCAGAGTCAACGCCCTCTCCAGTGTGGAAAAAGTGCGTTCTACCAGATCTTCCGGAGACAGCAAGCTATCGTTGGGGCACTCAGTGGTCATTTTTTCTATCAATTGAAGGCAGGGGTCATAAAGCGCACACACCAATTCGTTACCATGATAATATACGCTGGCAATCACGCCCCAGCTTCGATTGATCCATAAATATCCGGACGTTTTCCGCCTTCACTGGTGGAAACGCCTTTCCCCATAATGGCGACCAAACCCCTCTCCAAAAAATGATCCACACATTTTTTGACCGTGTTTCGAGACAAGGAACAGGCGAAAGCCATCTCGTTCAAACTCATCTGTTCTTTTTCCCGCAAAAGTTCTAAAATAATTTGCCGGTTGTTGATTTTAATGTCGTGGGGTTTCGCCCCTCTCTTGGTGGTCAACGGATCCATAATCCCCTCCACTTCCCAGCGCTTTGGCCGATCGGTTGATTTATTTTCCATAAGAACAAAATTATTATAACACGTATCTTAACAAATGTCTATGAAAACCATAGAATTGTTTCAGTCATTTTCACTTCGTTGCGTTTCTTTCTCTTTTATGCTACAATAAAAGAAAAAAGGAGTCTGCTTTGTGAAACGATGGGAAAAAGAACCGCTCAAGCGGTTAACGAAATATTTCTTGCTTGGATTGGCCGCCGGTTTGATTTTAGGACTTGTAACGTCCCGGCTGGGGCTGTTCCTTCCGTTAGGCGGGATCGTGGGCATGTGCGCCGGTATTATGGTAAAAAAATAAATGAAGATTGTTGCTCTGATTCGAAGAAGCAAAAAAATCCACCTTTGGTTAGCGGGAAATTTTTTGTTTCTTCTCTTTTTCTTTCTAATACGAAAAATACAAGCTGTTTCGGTATGGGTTGTCACTTATGTCACTTCCCCCATAAAAAGGATAATGGCTGCGTTTTGCAGTCTGTTTCCCTTTTCGGTGGCGGAAATTCTAATTGGTCTCGCCTTCCTGCTGGGGCTTTTTCTGTTGGCCTTTTCCGTTGCCGCCTTTTTCCGGAAGAAGGATCGCCTGTTTTCGTTTTACCAGCGTTTTCTCGCTTTATTATGCTGTATTCTCACTGTCTACAGCGGCTTTTGCCTGCTTTGGGGGTTTAACTACTACCCCCCACCTTTTCGGAGCAAAGCGGTATTATGCCTGCAACCGCATCCGTAGAAACGTTATCTGAAACAACAAAGCTTTTTGCGGAAAAGTTAGAGGAAGTTGATTCTAAAATTCAACGTGACGAGACACTTCTCTTCGATGAAGACATAGACGAAATTTACGATCAAAGTACCCAAATTTACCAAAATATCACCGAAGAATTTCCCTTTTTATCCGGAAAAGTGTACACACCGAAACGAATCTTTTTCTCTTTCCTTTTGAGCGACCTTTCCTTTACCGGTTTTTTCTTTCCGTTTACTGGCGAGTCCAATATTAACGCCGATAGTCCTTCCTGCTTTGTCCCTTCCACCATTGCCCATGAGCTGGCCCACCAAAATGGCATCGCTTCGGAACAGGAGGCCAACTTCATCGCCGTTTTGGTTTGCGACCGGTCGGATATTCCCGCGTACCAGTACGCAGGGTATCTCTTGGCGTACGTGCACTTATCCAATGCCCTTTCCCGATATGATCCCATTTTGGCAGACGAAATTTATCAAAGTCTTCCCGAAGGGGTCAAGGCAGATCTTCGCGGCAACAACGCTTATTGGGCTGCGCATCAAAATATAGTAACCGAAGTTTCCAACCAGGTCTACGATCGTTTTTTAAAAAGCTACGACCAGGAATTGGGGCTTTTAACCTACGGAACGGTAGTGGATCTACTGATCGCTTATTACCAATAAACGGTTATCTTGTTTGCTCCCAACTTTCCGAAAGATAAGAAAAAAGCGTTTCCCAAAAGGGAAACGCTTTTTGATTGGGTACAAAACTTACGCCTTTAACGCTTCTTCTACCGCAACCGCACAGGCAACGGTAGCGCCCACCATGGGGTTATTACCCATACCGATCAAGCCCATCATCTCAACGTGAGCAGGAACGGAAGAGGAACCGGCGAACTGGGCGTCAGAATGCATTCTTCCCATGGTGTCCGTCATACCGTAAGAGGCAGGACCAGCCGCCATGTTATCGGGATGGAGGGTACGGCCCGTACCGCCGCCGGAAGCCACCGAGAAGTATTTCTTACCTTTTTCGACACACTCTTTCTTGTAGGTGCCGGCAACCGGATGCTGGAAGCGGGTGGGGTTGGTGGAGTTACCGGTGATGGAAACGTCAACGCCCTCTTTCCACATAATGGCAACGCCTTCGGTGACGTCGTTGGCGCCGTAGCAATTTACTTTCGCTCTCAGGCCGTTGGAGTAGGCTTTCCGGAACACCTCTTTGACTTCGCCGGTGTAGTAGTCCATCTGGGTCTCTACATAGGTAAAGCCGTTGATCCGGGCAATGATCTGGGCAGCGTCTTTACCGAGTCCGTTCAGGATAACCCGCAGGGGTTCTTTCCGGACTTTGTTGGCTTTTTCGGCGATACCAATGGCGCCTTCCGCCGCCGCAAAGGACTCGTGACCCGCTAAGAAGCAAAAGCACTTGGTCTCCTCTTCCAAAAGCATTTTGCCCAGGTTGCCGTGGCCTAAGCCAACCTTACGCTGATCCGCAACGGAACCGGGGATGCAAAACGCCTGCAAACCTTCGCCGATGGCCGCCGCAGCGTCTGCCGCTCTGGTGCAGTTTTTCTTAATAGCGATAGCGCAGCCTACCGTGTAAGCCCATTTCGCGTTTTCGAAGCAGATGGGCTGAATGCTTTCTACCAGCTTGTAGATATCCAAGCCTTTTTCTTTGCAAACCTCGGCGCACTCTTCGATGGAGTTGATGCCGTATTCTTTAATAACCGCCAGAATTTGTTTTTCTCTTCTGTCGTAGGATTCAAATAAAGCCATTTTCGTTACCTCCTGTACCCCTTATTCGCATCTCGGATCGATGATCTTCACAGCGTCCGCAACCCGACCGTACTGACCCTGGGATTTTTCGAAGGCAGTATTGGCGTCATCGCCCTGCTTAATAAAGTCCATCATTTTTCCGAAGTTGACGTATTTGTAACCGATGATCTCGTTATCTTCGTTCAAAGCGATACCGGTAACATAGCCGTCGGTCATTTCCAAGTACCGGGGGCCTTTGGCCAAAGTACCGTACATGGTGCCGACCTGGGAACGAAGTCCTTTACCAAGGTCCTCCAAACCGGCGCCGATGGTAAGTCCGTCTTCAGAAAACGCGCTCTGGCTTCTGCCGTAAACGATCTGTAAAAACAGCTCCCGCATCGCGGTGTTGATGGCGTCACACACCAGGTCGGTGTTCAGCGCTTCCAAAATGGTTCTTCCGGGAAGGATCTCCGAAGCCATAGCGGCGGAATGGGTCATACCGGAGCAGCCGATGGTCTCCACCAGCGCTTCCTGGATGATACCGTCTTTTACGTTCAAAGAGAGCTTGCAGGTGCCCTGCTGAGGCGCGCACCAGCCGATACCATGGGTGAAACCGGAAATGTCCTTAATTTCCTTCGCCTGAATCCATTTCGCTTCTTCGGGAATGGGCGCCGCGCCGTGGGCAACGCCCTGGGCAACCGGACACATATTTTCCACTTCATGAGAATAAGTCATCTTTTTTACCTCCTGTAAAACAACCCTGTCGGGTGTCCTTTCTGAAAAAAATGTGCTGCCGCTTTCGTGGCAGCACATTCTTACATGCAGAATTGCTGTTTGAACGGCGATTAGGCCAGTTCAGCAAAGTATTTGATGGTGCGAACCATCTGGCTGGTGTAGGAGTTCTCGTTGTCGTACCAGGAAACGACCTGTACCTGATAGGTATCGTCGTCGATCTTGGTGACCATGGTCTGGGTGGCATCGAAGAGAGAACCGTAGGTGATACCGATGACATCGGAAGAAACGATGGGATCCTCGGTGTAGCCGAAGGAAGCGGAAGAAGCCGCTTTCATCGCCGCGTTGATGCTCTCTTTGGTGATGTCTTTGCCCTTAACGACCGCAACCAAAATGGTGGTGGATCCGGTAGGAACAGGAACACGCTGCGCAGAACCGATGAGTTTGCCGTTCAGTTCAGGAATAACCAGGCCGATCGCTTTCGCAGCGCCGGTGGAGTTGGGAACGATGTTGGAAGCGCCGGCACGAGCACGACGAAGGTCACCTTTCCGATGAGGACCATCCAAGATCATCTGGTCGCCGGTGTAAGCATGAACGGTGGTCATGATACCGCTGACGATAGGAGCGTAATCGTTGAGCGCTTTCGCCATAGGAGCCAGGCAGTTGGTGGTGCAGGAAGCGGCGGAAACAATGGTGTCATCCTTGTTCAGGATACCCTCGTTTACGCTGTAAACAACGGTCTTGGTCTCGTTGTCAGCAGGAGCGGAGATAACAACTTTCTTCGCGCCAGCGTCGATGTGCGCTTTGGCTTTTTCTTTGGTGGTGAAGAAGCCGGTGCACTCCAAAACAACGTCTACTCCCAGTTCGCCCCAGGGAAGCTCCGCAGGATTGGGGTTTTTGTAAATGGTGATCTTTTTGCCGTCGACAACGATGGAATCTTCCTCCGCAGTCACAGTGTGACCGTCGTAACGTCCTTGAGCGGTATCGTATTTGAGAAGGTGCGCCAGCATAGTGGGGCTGGTCAAGTCGTTAATCGCAACGATCTCATAACCTTCCGCGCCAAACATCTGACGGAAAGCCAAACGACCGATCCGGCCGAAGCCATTGATTGCAACTTTTACTGCCATGATAATACCTCCAAAATGTTTTTATGGACTACTTTTTGCCTGCTCTTATTGTATACTAATTTGAAAAAATATACAAGGGTGTGACAGAAAATTAACGGGTCCAAAATATGAATTTTTTGTTAAGGATCCACCGCTTTTTCCCTGATTCTCGCCCTTTTCAGGAAAAACTTGTCACATTGATACAGTTTTTTTCTTAAAACCCTTATTTTTTCTACAGCCGCATGTTACCGGATCACGCCGATATCCTTCCGGTAATGGACGTCGGTAAAGGTGATCTCCTTCGCGGCGGCGTAGCTTTTTTGAAGGGCTTCCTCTAAGGTCTTGCCCTTGGCGGTCACGCCCAGCACCCGTCCGCCGGAGGTAACAAATTTCCCGTTCTCGTAGCGGGTACCCGCATGGTACACGGTGACCCCTTCCTTTTGTCCCAACGGATCCAATCCCTCAATAGGATAGCCGGTAACGTACTTTTTGGGGTAGCCGCCGGAGGCAAGAATCACACAGGCGGCGCAACCGTCCTCAAATTCTACCGGCACCTCGGAGAGACGCTCCTCGTAAACGGCTTCCATAATAGTTAAAAGATCGGTTTTTAATAAGGGAAGCACCACCTGAGTTTCAGGATCGCCGAACCGGCAGTTATACTCGATCACCTTCGGTCCCGACGGGGTAAGCATTAAGCCAAAATAGAGACAGCCTTTAAAGGTGCGCCCCTCGGCATTCATCGCCCGCATGGTGGGGAGGAAAATCTGTTCCATACAGGTCTTGGCAATCTCCTTGGTGTAGTAAGGGTTGGGGGCGATGGTTCCCATGCCTCCGGTGTTCAGCCCCTGGTCGTTGTCCAGCGCCCGTTTATGGTCCTTAGAAGACACCATGGGCACCAGCGTCTTCCCGTCGGTAAAGGACAAAACCGAGACCTCGGGACCGGTCAAAAATTCCTCAATAACCACAGTATTCCCCGAATCGCCGAAAATTTTCTCGCTCATCATAGAGTGAACCGCTTCTAACGCTTCTTCCTCGTTTTGCGCGATCACGACCCCTTTGCCCAACGCCAGTCCGTCCGCTTTGATGACGGCGGGATACTGGTTACGCTCTAAAAGGTACGCTTTCGCCGCTTCCTCGTCGGTAAAGGTTTCGTAAGCGGCGGTGGGGATGTTGTATTTTTTCATCAGTTCCTTGCTGAACGCCTTACTTCCCTCGATAATCGCCGCTTTTTTGGACGGACCGAAGTGGGGAATTCCCGCCTCCTCAAAAGCGTCCGCCATCCCCATCACCAGAGGATCATCCGGCGCGATCACCGCAAAGTCGATCTTTGCCTTTTTGGCGAAGTCCACCATTCCTTGAATATCTGTCGCCTTGATGTCCACCGGGATACAGGTGGCCTCCATACCGCCGTTTCCCGGCGCTACAAAAATTTCTTCCACCTTGGGATTTTCTTTCAGCTTCAGCGCCAGAGCATGCTCTCTTCCGCCGGAGCCTACCACTAATAGCTTCATGAAACTGTCTCCTCTTAGTGATGGAATAACCGCATGCCGGTAAAGGCCATGGCGATATTATACAGGTCACAGGTCTCAATCACGTTATCGTCCCGCACCGATCCGCCGGGCTCGGCAATATATTCTACGCCGCTGCGGTGAGCGCGCTCGATGTTGTCGCCAAAGGGGAAGAAAGCGTCGGAGCCTAACGAAACGCCCTTTAAGGTATCAAGCCATGCTCTCTTTTCCTCTCTCGTCAGAGGAACCGGTTTCTCCTCAAAGAGGTTCTCCCAAACACCGTCACGAAGCACGTCCATATAATCGTCGGAGATAAAGACGTCGATGGTGTTATCCCGGTCGGCACGGCCGATGCCCTTTTTGAATTTTAAGCTTCTGACCCGCTCGTGCTGGCGCAGGTACCAGTTATCCGCCTTGTTTCCGGCAAGACGGGTGCAGTGAATTCTGCTCTGCTGTCCGGCGCCGATACCGATCGCCTGGCCGTCCTTGACGTAGCAGACCGAATTGGACTGGGTGTACTTTAACGTAATCAAAGCGATCATCAAATCCCGTTTAGCGCTCTCGGGGATGTTTTTATTTTTGGTGGGGATGTTGCCAAACAGGCTTTCATCGATCTTATAGTTGTTTCTGCCCTGTTCAAAGGTGATGCCGAATACATCCTTGTGCTCAATGGGGGCGGGAACATAGTTTTCGTCGATCAAAACCACATTGTAGCCGCCTTTTTTCTTCTTCTTTAAAATCTCTAACGCCGCGTCGTCGTAGCCGGGGGCGATGATCCCGTCGGAAACCTCTCTTGAAATCAGCTTCGCCGTCACTTCATCGCAGGGATCAGACAAGGCGATCCAGTCGCCGTAAGAAGACATCCGGTCGGCGCCTCTGGCTCTGGCATAGGCGGAAGCGATGGGCGAAAGCTCCAGCGTTTTCACAAAATAGATCTCTTTCATCACTTCATCCAAAGGACACGCTACCGCGGCGCCCGCCGGAGAAACGTGTTTAAAAGACGCCGCCGCGGGAAGCCCGGTGGCTTCCTTTAATTCCTTGACCAGCTGCCAGCTGTTAAGGGCGTCCAAAAAGTTAATGTAACCCGGTTTGCCGTTCAATACGGTGAGGGGAAGCTCCCCTTCCTTCATAAAAATTTTCGCCGGCTTCTGATTGGGGTTACAGCCGTATTTCAGTTCCAATTCCTTCGCCATAGCAATCCCTCCTACTGATTTTTGTTCACGATTTTTTCGGTCCATTCCCCGGTTTTTAAGTCGATAAAGCAGGTGTAAAGGGAAACCTTGTTGTCTTCGTTTAAGTTGTCCCAAAGCGCCGAGGTAAAGCAGTTGATGCAGTTATAATCCAACGACACCATCTCCGGCTCCCCGTAGAAAGAAGGAATGGGGTCTCCGTCCTTTTGATAAGTGTGGATAAAGTGGCCGGTGCCGGGTTTCACGTCGCTGTACTCAAAGAAAAACCGAAGGACGGTATTTTCATCCCCCTCGCAGCTTTTCAAAATACTCATGGTATAATCTCCGTTTTCTTTTACAATTCCGGAGATGCGGGGCGTCCAGTTGGGGCCGTCGGGCTCGAAGGTCCGGGTGCGAAGCGCCTCTTCAAAGGTCTTTCCTTCTTTGAGGTAATCAACAATGGTATCGGTCTGATCCCCGTTGGTCACTACCGTCTCCTTGCCGTAACGGCGAACCGGATGATAGATAATGAGGCTCGGGTCGGATAGCTTCGCTGGGTCGAATGCCTCGGTACGGATCCCGTCCGGCTCGGTGACAAAAATCCGGTTTCTGCTGTTGACGCTTCTTCCCATAATGAAGTAGCCGATCACAGCGCTTGCTCCGTCCTTGCTTTTTCCCAAAACGATCCCCCGTCCGGGGTAGCTGTTTTCCTTTAACAACGTCTCAATTTGAAACATAGCTTACTCCTTCTCTTCCGCAATATGTACGATTCCGTTTTCATCTACCGAAAGCCTGTCCTCGCAAAAATAGGACACCGCCTTGGGAAGAAGCTTCCATTCCGCTTCCTCCATGACCCTCTTTTGCAAGATCTCCGGGGTGTCCCCCTCCAAAACGGGAACGCCGCCCTGTAAAATAATGGGGCCGCCGTCGCATACCTCATTGACAAAATGCACGGTGGCGCCGGTGAGCTTGACTCCCGCCTTCAACGCCGCCTCGTGGACGTGGAGCCCGTAAAAGCCCTCGCCGCAAAAAGACGGGATCAGCGCCGGATGGACATTGATGATCCGATTGGGAAACGCTTTGGCGAAATTTTCCGTTAAGATGAGCATAAACCCCGCCAGCACCACCAGATCGATGTTCCGCTCGGTAAGGGTCTCCGCCAACGCCGCGCTGTAGGCATCCCGGTCGGGGAAATCCCGCTTGCGCATCACCAGCGAGGGAATGCCGTTTTCCTCCGCCCGGGTGAGGGCATACGCCTTCGAGGAAGAGGAAAGCACCAAAGCGATCTCGCCGTTATGGATCTCGCCCCGCTTTTGGGCGTCGATCAAAGCCTGTAAATTGGTTCCGCCTCCGGAAACCAAAACCGCAATCCGTTTCATAGTTATTCCTCGATGAGGACGCCTTCGTCCCCTTCTGCCAGCTCGCCGAGGATGTAAGCGTCCTCGCCCGCCGCCTTCAGCACCGAAAGGGCCTTATCGGCGTCTTCCTTCGCGACGCAAGCCACCATACCGACGCCCATGTTGAAGGTGTTGAACATATCCCGCTCGGGAATTTTGCCCATCCGTTCAATCAGCTCAAAAATGGGAAGCACTTTCACGTCCCCTTTGCGAATCTTCGCGGACAATCCCGCTTTCAGCGACCGGGGAATGTTTTCGTAAAAACCGCCGCCGGTGATATGGGCAACGCTCTTAACCGTTACCGCTTCCATCAGCGCCAGCATAGGTTTCACATAGATCTTGGTGGGAGTCAGAAGGGTCTCGCCCAGCGTACCGTTTAAATCCTCCACATATTCCTTTAAATTACCGCTCTCTTCAATATTGAAGATCTTCCGGACCAGAGAAAAGCCTTTGGAATGAACGCCGCTGGAAGGAAGGGCGATCAAAACGTCCCCCGCCTTTTGGGTCTCGTTATTTAAGATCCGGTCCCGGTCCACAACGCCCACGCAAAAGCCGGCGAGGTCGTACTCATCGATGGGGTAAAAGCCGGGCATCTCCGCCGTTTCGCCGCCCACCAAAGAGCATCCCGCCATTACGCAGCCGTCCGCCACGCCTTTGACGATCTGGGCAATTTTTTCGGGGAAGTTTTTTCCCACCGCCACATAATCCAAAAAGAACAGGGGCTTGGCGCCGCAGCAGATAATGTCGTTGGCACACATAGCGACACAGTCGATCCCCACGGTATCATGCTTGTCCATCAAAAAGGCCAGCTTTAACTTGGTGCCTACGCCGTCGGTGCCCGAAACCAAAACCGGTTTTTGAATCCCGGTGAGATCCAAGGCGAACAGGCCGCCGAAGCCTCCCAGCCCCGTCAGCACCGAATCGGTCATGGTCTTTTTGACATGCTCTTTCATCAGCTCTACCGCTTTGTAGCCGGCGGTGACGTCTACGCCCGCCTGTTTATAGCTTTCGCTGAAACTTTTCACTTTTTTTCCGCCTTTCTTCCTGCTGTTATTCGCCCATCAGACGCTTCATCACTTCCTGATACGCGTCCTCGGCGCCGCCCATATCTCTGCGGAACCGGTCTTTATCCAGCTTCTGCATGGTGTCCTTATCCCAGAAACGGCAGGTATCGGGGGAGATCTCGTCCGCCAAAACAATGGTACCGTCGGCGAGTCTGCCAAACTCCAGCTTGAAGTCCACCAAAATGATACCCAGGTTCAAAAGGTATTCCTTCATCATATCGTTGACGGCAAAAGCGTATTTTTTGATGGTATTCAGCTCTTCCTCGGTGCAAAGCCCCAAAGCCAGCGCATGGTAGTCGTTAATCAAAGGGTCGCCCAGCGCGTCATTCTTGTAGGAAAACTCAATGGTGCTGATCTTCAAAGGCGTACCTTCCTCAACGCCGTACCGTTTGGAGAACGAACCGGCGGCAATATTCCGGATGATGACCTCCAAAGGAACGATAGAGACTCTCTTTACCGCCGTTTCCCGATCGGAAAGCTCCTCCACATAGTGGGTGGGGATACCTTTTTTCTCTAAAAGCCGCATCATATGATTGGTCATCCGATTGTTGATGGCGCCTTTTCCTACAATGGTTCCCTTCTTTAATCCGTTCAGCGCCGTAGCGTTGTCGGTGTAATCCACGATCAAAATATTAGGATCGTCGGTTTCAAATACCTTTTTTGCTTTTCCCTCATACAGCAGATTCCCTTTTTTCATACTATGAGCTCCTTTCGCATTACGCGTTAAAAATTTCCTGCATTTCCTGGTCTTTCTTTAAAACGTCCGCTTCCATTTTCCTCTTCATTTCCGACAGCTTTTCACTGAGTCCTTCATCGGACACCGCCAGAATCTGGATCGCTAAATAAGCGGCGTTTTCCGCACCGTCAATGGCGACCGTGGCCACCGGAACGCCTTTTGGCATCTGAACCGTAGATAAAAGGGCGTCCAATCCGTCTAAGGTAGAGGCCTTAATCGGAAGACCAATCACCGGTAAGATCGTATGCGCCGCCAAAACGCCGCCCAAATGGGCCGCCTTACCCGCCGCCGCGATAATAACGCCAAAGCCGTTTTCTTTCGCCTTGGCCGCAAACTCCATCGCCATCGCCGGCGTTCTATGCGCCGAAAAAACGTGAACCTCCGTTTCCACCTGAAATTCCTTGAGTACGTCTACCGCCTTTTTCACCGTACCCCAATCACTGTCGCTGCCCATAATGACCGCTACCTTTTTCATGTGGCCTCTCCTTTCCAAAACAAAAAAGCTGCGTTTTGCCGCAGCTTAAATCCTTATCCCCTTCCCTCGAAGAAAAGAGCAAAGGAAGATACACTGCCCCTGTTGTTTTTCATAACGCAGGAACACCGCATACCATATTTCATTCCTTTTCCTCCCTTTCTTGTCGACTTCTGAGGGAAAGTATATTTTTATTGTAAATCATTCCCGCCGCTTTTTCAAGAGCGAATCTTAAGAAAACAGCGTTTGGGAAGAAATGCCTTTTGTGCAAATTTCCCCGTCACATCATTCGCTGATCGTTAATTTCCAGATGAAAAGACAGCGAAAGAGCCTCCGCCGCCTTCCGGCATAAAAGCATCCGGCTTAAAAAAATCTCGAAATAATCCATCACGGTAGAAATCTCGGTATCAATCGTAAGAGAGAGCGTAATGGTCATCTTGGTGGGGTCCACAAAAAGGGCCGAATGGGAAACGGCGTAATTGACCCGGTCATGGATATCCAAAGCCACATCTTTCTCATTTCGGACGCGGCTTCGCCGCACATCGCTCTTATCCGCCAAAATCAGCGCCGCCGCCACCGGCGACACCGGATACGCCGTCCCTTCATCATGATTTCCGATGGCACTAATCACCACGGCAATCTCTTTGGGATCCATCCGACGTTGATCCAAAAGGCGAAACGCCATAACCGCCCCGGATTGGGCATGGTCAATGCGGTTGATGATGTTCCCCAAATCGTGGAGATAGCCCGCGATTTTCGCTAACTCCACTTCCCGCTCGGTATAGCTTAGCTTGCTTAAAATCATTCCCGCTGTCTCCGCCACCGTAGTGACATGGGCAAAGCTATGTTCCGTATAGCCCAAATTGTTCAAAAAGGCGTCTTCCATTTCGATGTACGCCCGAACGTCCGGATCCTTTTGAAGCTGTTTTAGCGTTAGCATATTTCCTCCTTACATCCCGTCGATCTTTTCTTTCAATTGGATCGCCGTCTCCTCCTTAATTTTTGCCGCTTCCATCAGTTGCTGTACCGTCGCTTCCTTGAGCGCCTTTTTGGTCTTAAACGCCCGAAGCAGCGCTTTTTGCTTTTTCTCTCCAATGCCCTTGACCTCGGTAAGCACGCTTTGATAGGTGGCTTTTTTATGGAGGGTGCGCTGGTAAGAGATGGCGTAGCGATGAACCTCATCCTGAATGGATGTGACAAAGGTAAACACGCTCCTAACGGGAGAAATGGCGATCTCTCCATCCTCGGTCACAATCGCCCTGGTGCGGTGGCGACTGTCTTTAACCATACCAAACAGAGGGATGGAAAGGGACAACTCGTTTAATACCTCTCTCACCGCCGAGACATGCCCTTTCCCGCCGTCTAGTAAAATCAAATCCGGCAAAGGCGCGAAATTCTCGTCGCCGCTTAAAAACCGGGTAAGCCTTCTCGAAAGCACCTCTTTCATGGATGCGTAGTCGTCCTGACCGGCGACCGTCTTGATGGAAAACCGCTTGTATGCGCTTTTGAGGGGACGACCGTTTTCGAACACCACCATGCCTCCCACCTTTCCCGTCTCTCCCCAGTTGGAGATATCGTAGGATTCGATGCGAAGGGGCGTTTTCTCCAGTCCCAAAAGCTTAGAAAGCTCCTCTAATACCGCGACTTCCTTTCCCGTGCGGCTCACTTTCAGGGAAAGCTGTTCCACCGCGTTATTTTTCGCCATCTCCAAAAGCTTTTTCCGCTCCCCCCGTTTGGGGATCACAGCGGAAAGCTTTCCGTTGGCGCAATGGCTCAAAAATTCGCTTAAAAGATCCAAATCTTCCGTTTCCTCATCCACCAAAACCGCTTTGGGAAATTCTCTGGTCTGGGAATAGTAGCGGAATAGCAGCTCGTTTTTGACCTCGGACAGGCTGCTGCCTTCGAAGGAAAAATTCTGCTTGTCCGCCAAAATACCCTCTCGTACCTTAATGACCACGGCGAACACCGTGTCCCCGTTTTCCGCAAAGCCCCATACGTCCAAAAACCGGTCCTCGCCCAAAAGCACATTTTGGGTGTCGGCGATATGGTGCAAAGCGCGGATTCGGTCCCGAAGCTGGGCCGCCTTTTCGAAATCGAGGGCTTCCGCCGCCTCTTCCATCCCTTTTTGCAGCGCTTCCTCCGACAGCACGCCGCCGCCTTTGATATACTCCAACGCTTCGGAAAAGATTTTCTGATACTCTTCCTCGCTGATCTTTCCCTGGCAAAGCCCCATACAGCGGTTAATGTAAAAATTTAAGCATGGGCGCGCCTTTTTAAAGTCCTTGGGAAACTGCTTTTTACAGGTGGGAAGCTTAAAAATGAGATTCGCCTGCTCTACCATCTGCTTCACGGCAAAGGCGCTCAAATACGGTCCGATGAAGGTGCCCTCCTCTCCCCGCTTAAAGCTCTGGCTCAAACGGGGAAAGGGACCGTCGGAGATCCGAATATAGGAATACCCCTTATCGTCTTTTAAAAGGATATTGTATTTGGGGGAATGGAGCTTGATGAGACTACACTCCAATATGAGCGCTTCAAATTCGCTTCCCGTTACAATATAATCGAAATCGTTGACCAAACTTACCATTTTCCGGGTCTTGCTGTTGTGGGCGCTTACATTTCGAAAATAGCTCACTACCCGGTTTTTCAACGCCTTGGCCTTACCGACGTAAATGATCTCTCCGTTTTTATCTTTCATCAAATAAACGCCCGGCTCCAGCGTCAGGCTCAACGCCTTTTGTTTTAGTTCCTCGATGGTCAAGAAAGCACTCCTTCCTTACAGCTGCCATACGCTTCCGTCGGCGTCGGAGGGCATACGGAAATCTCCCCGCGGGGACAAAGACACCGACCCCACCTTCGGCCCGTCGGGAAGGCATGAGCGCTTAAACTGGCTCATAAAAAAGCGCTTTAAAAATACCGACAGCCATTTTTGAATTTCTTCTTCCGAATACCGGTCGCCGAAGGCTTTTTTTGCCAAAAAGAGGATTTTTTCCTTTAAGAAACCAAACCGGACAAAATAATATAAGAAGAAGTCATGAAGCTCGTAAGGCCCAATATTATCTTCGGTCTTTTGGGCGATCTTCCCGTTTTCATCGGGGGGAAGAAGCTCGGGGCTCACCGGCGTATCCAGAATATCCAAAAGCACCGCCCGGATCCGCTCCTCGGAGGATGCCGCCACATAAGCGCATAAATGGCGCACCAACGTTTTCGGTACCGACGCGTTGACGCCGTACATGCTCATATGGTCCCCGTTATAGGTACACCACCCCATCGCCAGCTCGCTTAAGTCTCCGGTCCCCACTAAGATCGCGCCCTCTTTGTTGGCTAAATCCATCAGGATCTGGGTGCGCTCTCTGGCCTGGGTGTTTTCGTAGGTCACATCATGGACCGACGGATCATGGCCGATATCCTTCATATGCTGTAAACAAGCGGGGCGGATGTCGATTTCCAAAAGGGACGCCCCTAAGGATGTAACAAGCTCTACCGCGTTATGATAGGTGCGTCCGGTAGTGCCAAAGCCCGGCATGGTCACACAGCGGACATTTTCCGTGGGAAGCTTTAAGATCTTCATGGCCTCCACAGAGACCAGAAGCGCCAAAGTGGAGTCCAGTCCTCCGGAAATCCCCACCACCGCTTTATGGAGTCCGGTGTGGGAAAGGCGTTTGGCCAGCCCGTTTGCCTGCAAAGCAAAAATTTCCCGACACCGCTCGTCTCTGGTAACGGGATTGGAAGGCACAAAAGGATGGGGGTCCACAAAGCGGTTTAGCTTTTCATCCTCCACCTCTTCAAAAGGCGACCCGGCAATTACAGTCACATCGGCGGCATATCTCTGGCTGTTGTCAAAAAAGGATGTATTATTCCGCCGTTCCGCCTCTAACCGTCCGAAATCGATTACCCCTTCGGCGCTGCTGCCATCAAAGGCAAACCGCTCTCCCTCCCCGAGAAGGCTTCCGTTTTCCGCTACGACACAGTCCCCGGAAAACACAAGGTCGGTAGAAGATTCCCCGACTCCCGCCGAAGCGAACAGATACCCGCAAATACAACGGCCGCTCTGCTGTAAAATCAGCGACCGGCGATAATCGTGTTTGGTAACAATCTCATTGCTGGCGGAAAGATTGACAATGAGATTCGCCCCCGCGAGGCAAAGCGCGGAAGAAGGCGGCACCGGGACCCAAAGGTCCTCGCAAATTTCTATGCCAATCCGAACCGCATCGCCAAAAGAAAACAAAAGATCCCCGCATAAAACTTCCTCCCCGCAGATATGAAGGACCTTTTCCCGCGCGTTTAGACCGGATCCAAACCAGCGTTTCTCATAAAACTCTTTGTAATTGGGAAGGTAGCTTTTCATAACCGCCCCCAAAATCTTTCCCTTTTGAATCATAACGGCGCAGTTATACAGCGTCCATTCTCCCCGAACGGGAAGTCCTAAGACAATGGCGGCGTCCAGATCCGCCGTTTCGGCAAGAATCCTTTTAAGCGCCCGGTCACAAGCCAAAATTAACGCGTCCTGTGCAAAAAGATCTCCGCAGGTATATCCGGAAAGGCAAAGCTCGGGAAAAACAATGATTTTAGCGCCTTCCTGCGCCGCTTTTCGGATCTCCGAAAGGATCACTTCGGCGTTTTTGTCCGGATTGGCAACGGTCACTCGGGGACTAACCGCCGCCGTTTTCAACATGCTGTATCTCATAGTTCATTTCCTTTCTTACCCATCGTTCTGCTGCTATTATACCCTGTTTTCCCCATCCCGTAAAGAGAAAAACGCCTTTTAAAAAGAAAAAGGCATCCTCCGAAGGGAGGATGCCAAAAATATTTCTTTTAGATCAGTCGAGTCCGAATAACCTCGGGAATCTCTTCTACTTTCTTGGCTAACTCTTCGCTGATGGGAACCACCGCGTCCAACATCGAGTAAGCAAACTCGCCTCTGGAAGCGTTAATCATGTTCTCGATATTGATTCCCGCCTCGGAAAGGATGCCGGAAACCTTGGAGATGACGCCGCTCTCGTTTCTATGAATGACGCAAAGTCTCGATACGCCGCTCTTAGGCATAGACGCATTGGGCATATTCACCGAGTTGACAATGTTACCGGTCTCCAGGTAGGTCATGATCTCTTCCACCGCCATCTTGGCGCAGTTATCTTCCGATTCCGGAGTAGATGCGCCTAAATGAGGGAACGCTATGACGCCGTATTGACCTAAAACTTTCGCGCTGGGGAAATCGGTCACATAAACCGCGACCTTGCGCTCCGCGAGAGCGGGAAGAAGATCGTCGTCGTTTACCAACTCGCCTCTCGCCAGATTCAAAATGCGAACGCCGTTTTTCATCATGGCGATAGAGGAGGAATTAATCATATCTTTGGTTTCATTATTATAGGGAACATGTAGCGTGATGTAGTCGCTGTTTTCATAGATCTCTTTCAAAGTGGTGGCATGCTGCACTTTATGGGACAGTCCCCACGCCGCGTCGACGCTTAAGTAGGGATCGTAGCCCAGCACCTTCATGCCCAGCTCCGCCGCCGCGTTGGCAACCAGAATACCGATAGCGCCGAGACCCACCACGCCCAAAGTCTTGCCCTTAATCTCGGGACCGACGTAGTTGGATTTTCCTTTTTCCACGACCTTTAAAACATTGTCCCCCTCGTCTTTCAAGGTATTGACCCACTCCATGGCGGGAACAATTTTACGGGAAGAAATCAAAAGTCCTAATAATACCAGCTCTTTTACTGCATTAGCGTTAGCGCCGGGGGTATTGAAGACCACGATACCCTCTTTGGCGCAGTCTTCCAGGGGAATGTTGTTGACGCCGGCGCCGGCTCTGGCGATGGCTTTCAAGGAAGCGGGCCGCGCCATCTCATGCATGGAAGCCGACCGAACTAAAATAGCGTCCGGATTTTCGATCTCGTCGCCGAAGCGGTAACGATTCCGATCCAAAAGATCGGTGCCCAAGGGGGAGATTTTATTTAACGTTTGAATCTGAAACATATTTTGTTCTCCTTACGCGTTTTGTTTTTCGAATTCCGCCATAAACTTGATAAGCGCTTCTACGCCGGCGACCGGCATGGCGTTGTAGATAGAAGCACGCATACCGCCTACGGAACGATGGCCCTTGATGTTGACCAGTCCCGCCGCTTCGGCTTCGTTGACAAATTTCTTATCCAGCTCGTCGCTTCCGGTGACAAAAGGAACGTTCATAATGGAACGGTATTTCTTTACGACCGGGTTGGAGAACAGCTTGGAGTTGTCGATGAAATCGTAAAGCAAGCCCGCTTTGTATTCGTTGATCTTCTTGATCTCCTCTAAGCCGCCCACCTCGTTTTTAAGCCACTCCAGCACCAGCTTGCACATATAGATGGTGTAAGCGGGAGGGGTATTGTACATGGAATCGTTTTCCGCATGGATCTTATAGGTGAGCATAGTGGGCGTGCCCTCTCTGGGCTCGCCGATGAGGTCTTTTCTGAGAATAGCTACCGCCATACCCGCGGGCGCCATATTCTTTTGGACACCGGCGTACAGAAGGCCGAACTTGGAAACGTCAATAGGCTCGGAAAGAATGCAGGAGCTCACGTCCGCAACCAGGGGAACGTCGCCCGTCTCAGGCAGCTCTCTATATCTGCTTCCGTAAATGGTGTTGTTCATGCAGATATGTAAAAAATCCGCGTCCTTGCTGAATTTGGAAGAATCCAGTTCGGGGATGCAGGTGAAATTCTGATCGGCGGAAGAGAGGACCTCTTTCGCTTCAATCAGCTTTTTGCCTTCCTGATACGCTTTTTTGCTGAACTGGCCGGTGACGATGTAATCGCCTTTTCCCGATTTGACCGCCAAATTCAAGGGAACCATGGCAAACTGGGTGGAAGCGCCGCCATGAAGCAAAAGCACCTCATAATTATCGGGAATGTTCATGACCTCTCTGAGCAGAGCCTTACACTCACCAATGATTTTCTCGTACACCTTTGACCGGTGAGACATTTCCATAACCGACTGGCCGCTTCCCTGGTAGTTGAGCATTTCATCCGCCGCTCTCTTTAACACGGACTCCGGCAGCATCGAAGGACCGGCGCTGAAATTATAGACTCTGTTCATACTGTTACCTCCATCATTTTTTTGAAATCACAAATTGTTCATTACCCAACAGTAAACGCAAATCTGTACTCATTCGAAAAACATGTATTTTTGAGTAAAATACAGATTGCACTCATTATACTATACCCGTTTTTAAAATACAAGTGTTTTTGAAAATATTTTAACAATATCTGGGATTTTTTCTAAATTGACAAAAGAAAGAGATTCAAACTCTTTTCTTTTTTACATTTTGCAACCTGTTTTTCAAAAAAGGTGACGTTTTCTTTAGCATAAAGTGCTGTTTTTCGCACAAACTACCTTTGAACAAAAATCATCATTATCATGACTGGGAGGTCACAATAAATGAAAAAATCAGGATTTTTGAAAAACAGCGACAGTCGGAGCAACAAGGGATTTTATCTGGCTCTTTTTCTGAGTGTCGCCGCAATCGGACTGGTGTCCTATCTGACCCTCAACCGGCTCAACGAATCCATCGGTTCTATCCCTGACGGGAATTTTACCGCGGAAAACAGTTCTTCGGTAGAAGAAGCGTCTAAGCCTCAATCGGGAATTCCAAAAGATGACGTCGAAGAGAGCAAAGTAGAATCCGACGCATCTGACAATTCCCAACAGGAAACCGGGGGAATCGCCGAAAACCAATCCGCAGAAGAAACGAACACCACCTCTGAAATGGTTTCGGAACCGGTAGAAGAGACCAAAGCGGAAGCGCAAAAAAGTCAAAACTATATTATACCTTTGGAAGGAACAATATCCAACGTTTTCAGCAACGGAGAACTGGTAAAGTCGAAAACCTTAGGCGACTGGCGCACCCATGACGGAATTGATATCCTTGCCGCGGAAGGAACGCCGGTGAAATCGGTGTTCGACGGCACGGTAACCGATGTGAGAGAAGATCGTCAATGGGGCATTGTGGTAGAAATTGAATATCCTGCCGGCACCTTTGTCTATGCCGGTCTTTCCACCGATGTCCCGGTAAAAATCGGCCAGGCTGTCGCCTTGGGAGACGTAATCGGCTATGTGGGGAATACGTCGGTAGTAGAATCGGCGGAGGAGTACCATCTGCATTTGGGACTGCGGGTAAACGGCGAATGGGCGGATCCCTTTACCGTTCTCCCGGCGCAAAGCGAATAATGTGACCCCCTTCCACCGTGGTGAAAAAATCTCCCCGCCGTGGCGGGGGGATTTTTCTGTTTAATCCATTTTTTCGCTTTTCGGCTTTCCGAAAGCGTTTTTTGCCTTGAAAACCGGAAAAGATTGGCTCCCCTTGTTGACAACTGATTTTTTTTTGGGTACAATACCATTGTATATTTGTGCAATTTGATAAAGATTCTTTAAAAGCGAAAAGGAGGCCGCTATGGTTAAAATCGAAAACCACTTAGGAGCTATCGAGCTTTCCAAGAGCTTTTTTGAAAGCCTTGTCGCGATGACCGCTGTAAGCTGCTTTGGCGTTGCCGCCCTCTCTCCGGCCGATTTGCCGAAAGAAATGCTGCATAAAGTCTATAAACCCGCCTTACGGGACGGCGTAAAAGTCCGGGTTAAAAACGGGAAGCTTTCCGTTGACCTTCATATTATTGTCAGCTACGGGACCAACATCTCCGCCATTGCCGACAGTATTATTCATAAGGTGGGCTACGCCATCGAGGAGGCGACGGGACTGACCGCTTACGCTGTCAACATTCATGTAGACGGAATGCAACTTTCCTAAGACCTGTATCCAAAAAAAATCAAAAAGGAAGTGCTTTTTGTGATTAACGGAGCTTTGCTGCGGGATGCCATCGTTTCCGCCGCCCATGATATTGCCAACCAAAAGCAGTCAGTAGACGAATTAAATGTATTTCCCGTTCCTGATGGCGATACGGGAACCAATATGTCCATGACCATCGGCGCAGCCGTCCAGGAACTGAATCGGTTAAAAGACCCTTCGGTGGAATTGACGGCGAAGACTGCCGCTTCCGCCCTTTTGCGGGGCGCGAGAGGAAACTCCGGCGTTATCCTTTCCCTACTGTTCCGGGGATTTTCCAAGGGGCTGGAAGGGAAAAACGAAGCGGACGGCAAGGACCTTGCCGAAGCGCTGTCCTTGGGAGTGGAAGCCGCCTACAAGGCGGTCATGAAACCCACCGAAGGAACTATTTTGACGGTGGCTCGCCTGGCGGCGACAAAAGGAAAAGAAGTGTCCGAGGAAAACAAAGATCCTCTTTTCGTCTTTTCCACTATGGTAGAGGAAGCGGATAAGACACTCTCGGAAACGCCGGAAATGCTCCCCGTGTTAAAGAAAGCGGGCGTAGTGGACGCGGGCGGAAAAGGATTATCCGTCATTCTCCATGCGATGCTTGACGTCTTTTCCGGCGGGAAGGTTGTCCAAAGCAATGTTTCCGTCGCCTCGCCCAAGCCGGTAAAACGGTCCGCCGTAGCGGAAAGTGACGGCGATATTAAATTTGCCTACTGCACCGAATATATTGTACTCAAAAAGAAAGACGCGGAGGACGCGTTAAAACTTCGGGCGTATTTGGAGTCCATCGGCGACTGCGTCGTGGTGGTGGACGACGACGAGATCATTAAGGTCCATGTCCACTCCAACCATCCGGGCAACGCCATCGAAGAGGGGCTGAAATTTGGTATGCTCACCTCTTTAAAGATCGAAAATATGCGGGAACAGCATTCCGCTCAGGTACTGGAAGCGGAGCTGGTAGGGCTCAACGAAACCTACGTCGCTCCCGATCCCGAGGTCCCCTTCGGATTCGCGGCGGTGGCCGCAGGCGCGGGGATCCAGCATCTCTTTTCCGATCTGGGCGTCAATCAGGTAGTTACCGGGGGACAGACCATGAACCCCAGCACCGACGATATTCTAAACGCCATTCAATCCATTCCCGCCAAAACCATTTTTGTCCTCCCAAACAATAAAAATATCATTATGGCGGCGGAACAAGCCGCGAAATTGGCGGATCGGGATGTCTGCGTTCTTCAGACCCGGACCATCCCTCAGGGAATCGCGGCGATGCTGGCATTTGATCCGGATTCCACTCTGGAGCAAAACCAGGTGGAGATGACCAGGGCGTTGGACAATGTCCAAACCGGCCAGATCACCTTTGCCGCAAGAGACAGCGACTACGATGGCCACAACATCAAAGAAGGAGAGCTTTTGGCTATGGAAAACGGAAAGCTTGCCTTTGTGGAAAAAGATCTGAATAAGGCGCTGTTAAAGCTGACCCGCTCGATGGTGAAAAAGGATTCCGCTTTTATTACCCTTCTTTACGGCGCCGACGTTTCCGACGACCAGGCGAAAGAAGCCTACGCGCTTCTTCGCGGGAAAATCAGCGACGATATTGAAATCAACCTGATTGACGGCGGGCAACCGGTTTACTACTATATCATTTCGGTGGAATAGTGGAATACGAAAAAACGAAGCGGTTCGCTTCGTTTTTTCTGTTTTGCGCCTTTTCGCAAAACTTTCCCTTTTTCTTCCAACATTGACATTTTTAGCCAAGGAGGATCCCTTTGCTTTCTTTATATGACCCGGTCACCGCCCTTTCCGGCGTGGGCCCCAAGCGCAAAAAGCTGTACCAAAAACTGGGAATTGAAACGGTAGATGACCTTCTTCACTTCTATCCTCGACGCTATGACGATTTTTCGCATCCCCTCCCTTTGGACCAGTGGCAAACGGAAACCACCGGTTTGGTGGAGGGGACCCTGCTCAAAAAATATCCACCCGCCTACATTCGAAAAGGGATGGTACTTTACAAAGGACTCATCACCGACGGATTTTCCCGGTGTCAGATTACCTTTTTCAACAATGAATACGCATTGAAGGGAATGTCCTTGGGGGAAAGCTATCTGTTCTCCGGAAAATTAGTAAAAAGCCTCAGCGGGTACCAAATGACGGTAACCACCGTCGTCTCCAAAGAGGAAAAGGAAACCTTCCGTCCCATCTACCGGCTGACCGAAGGGCTCCCTTTAAAGGGCGTCATCCATAATATCAAAGACGCCCTTACCGCGTACCTTCCCTTGGTGGCGGAACAGCTTCCCCCAGCCCTTATTTCCCGATACCGGCTCCTTCCTATTCGGGACGCCTTATGGTCCATTCATTTTCCCAAAGATCAAACCGCTCTTGCGGAAGCCAAACGACGTCTCAGCTTCGAAGAACTGTTTTTCTTTTCCCTGGCGCTGTTTTTACTGAAAGGGCGGCCAAAGGAAAATACCCGCATTCGAATCGCCGCCTGCTCTATGTCCCCGTTTTACCAATCCCTCCCCTTCTCGCTCACCGACTGTCAAAAGCGGTCCATCGACGAGATCCTAAAGGATTTTTCCTCTCCCCATCCTATGCGGCGCTTGCTCCAGGGAGATGTGGGAAGCGGAAAGACGGTAGTCGCGGCGGCGGCCTGTTACGCTGCGGCGCAAAGCGGTTACCAGTCCGCTTTGATGGCGCCCACCGAAATTCTCGCCGCACAGCATGAAAAAACCTTCCGCGACATGTTATGCCCTTTGGGAATCCGGATTTGCCTTTTAACCGGCTCCCTTTCTCAAAAGGAAAAGGCGGCTCTTCGCGCCGGTATTCAAAACGGAGATTTTGACGTGGTCATCGGGACCCATGCGCTGTTCCAACAATCTACCCTCTTTTCCCGGTTGGGGCTGGTTATTACCGACGAGCAGCATCGGTTCGGCGTCCGGCAGCGGGAAGCCCTGACCCAAAAAGGGGATGCGCCCCACCATTTAGTGATGTCCGCCACGCCCATTCCCCGCACCTTAGCGCTGATGCTATACGGGGATTTGGATCTTTCGGTTTTGGATCAGCGCCCCGCGGGGAGAAAGCCGGTAGAGACCTTTGTCATCCATTCGGACAAACGGACTCGGGCCCTTCATTTTTTGCGAAAACAGATTGAACAGGGAGGACAAGCGTACATTGTCTGCCCTCTCATTGAGGAAGGCGTCGGGGAATTGACGGCGGCCACCCGGTACGCCGAGGAATTAAAGGAAACCGTTTTTTGGGGCATTTCGGTGGGACTGCTCCATGGAAAAATGAGCGCGGAAGAAAAAGAGGCGGTGATGTCCGCCTTTTCCCGAGGGGAAATTTCCCTTTTGGTGGCGACCACCGTCATTGAAGTGGGAGTGGATGTGCCAAACGCCAACGTTATTCTCATCGAAAACGCCGAGCGGTTCGGTCTTTCCCAGCTTCACCAGCTTCGAGGCCGGGTGGGAAGAGGAGAAAGGGAAAGCTACTGTATCCTTCTTTCCGACCACGACAACCCGGACACCCGTCGCCGCCTTGCGGTCATGCGAAAATCCAACGACGGTTTTTTCATTGCCAAACAGGACTTAAAGCTCCGGGGCGCCGGCGACTTTTTCGGAGAAAAACAGCATGGCGTGCCGGTGCTTGGCATTGCCGACCTAATGGAGGATTCCCTTTTGTTCCAAACGGCCCGGGAAGAAGCGCGATCCCTTTTAAAAGAAGATCCGAAGCTGGAAAAAGAGGAACATCGGCCCTTATGGGAAAAGGTGCAACATGACTGGATTCAAAAAAAGCTATGGACGGAATAAAAAATTCGCCGTATAATAAAGAAAGCGAAAAAAGAAAGGGAGACCTTGTATGTATCTCGAAGGAAAGAAACATATTCATTTCATCGGCATCGGGGGTTCGGGAATGTTTCCCATCGCCCAGATCTTGCACGCCGAAGGATTTACCATTTCCGGATCCGATAACAACGAGACCGATACCCTGGCGTTGGTACGAAAAATGGGCGCCAAGGTGACCTTGGGCCAGCGTCCGGAAAACATCGAAGGCGCCGACCTCATTGTATATACCGCCGCCATTATGGTGGATAACCCGGAGCTGATTGCCGCCAAAGCCAGCGGCATCCCCACTATCGAGCGAAGCGAGATGTTAGGGGAACTCACCGCCCGTTATTCCCATATGATCGGTGTCAGCGGCACCCACGGCAAAACCACCACCTCGGCGATGCTCACCCAGATTCTTTTAGACGCCGGGAAGGATCCTTCCTGTGTCATCGGCGGGAAGCTTCCCGCCATCGGCGGAAACGGAAGGGCGGGAAGCTCGGAAATTATGGTCTGCGAATCCTGTGAATTTGTAGACACCTTTTTAAAGCTTTACCCCGACGTGGCGGTGATCCTAAACATTGACGCCGACCATCTCGACTATTTTAAGACGTTAGAGAACATTATCCGCTCTTTTCATCAGTTTGCCCAAAAGGCCACCAAAGCGGTGATCTATAACGGGGACGACGACAACACCAAAAAGGCGCTTGTGGGGATCGAAAAGCCGTTGATCTCCTTCGGCTTTGAAGGTCATAACGACTACTACCCCGAAAACATCCGCTCTTTAGGCGGCGTAGACACCGCGTTTACCGTCATGTATCAAGGAAAAGCCCTTACCGACGTCACCATCCATATTCCGGGACGTCACAACATTTTAAACACCTTAGCCGCCGTCGCCGCCGCCATAGACGCGGGAGTCACCCCAGAGGAATGCAAAAAAGGAATCGACGCTTTCTTCGGCGCGGGAAGACGGTTTGAGGTACTGGCAAAAATCGACGGCATTACCATCGCCGACGATTACGCCCATCACCCCGCTGAGATCGAAGCGACCCTAAAAGCGGCAAAGGCGCTCCCCTTCCAAAGGGTGATCGCGGTTCATCAGCCCTTTACCTACTCCCGCACCGCGATGCTCCTTTCCGATTTTGCCAAGGTCCTTCCCATTGCCGATGAGGTCGTGTTGTCGGAAATTATGGGATCCAGAGAAAAGAACACCTACAACATTTACGCGAAAGACTTAGCGGCGCTGATCCCGGGCTGCAAGCAGTTTGCGACCTTTGAAGAGATCGCCGACTATGTGGTCTCCATCGCCAAAGAAGGAGATCTTATAATCACGTTAGGCTGCGGCGATATCTATAAAGCGGCGAAGCTGATGATAAAAAAGCTTGAGGAAAAGCGCAAATAAAAGCAAAAAAGCTCCGGAAATTCCGGAGCTTTTTTTAAATGTCGTAAATGCCGAGAACCGCAATTCCCAATAAAACCAACGCCACCACCGCGTATTGAGACGCGGAAAGCTTTTCCTTGATAAAAATTCTGGCAAAAAGAATGGAAAAAATGCTGTAACAAGCGATCAAGGGCGCCGCCACAATGGCGTTTCCGCTCATAGCGTACACATAAGTAAACTGCCCGCCGGTCTCCAAAAGAGCCGCCGCCGTTCTCGCGGGATTGTTTTTGGTCCAAAGCTTTTGCTTTTTAATGACACAAACATAAATAAACAGCACCGCGGCGATCAAAAGAAACGTCAGCTCATAAGAGGTATTCGCCACCAGTTCCAGACTGTCCTCGGTCACACCGGCAAGAGGCGTCGTTTCGAAATCGTCCAGATAAAAAGCGTCGAAAAAGGTTCCCATCGCGTCGATAATACAATAAAAAATCGGCATCAGGAAAGCCACGAAACCAATCCGGTACTTTTTGTCGAATTGAAGCTCATATTCCTTTTGCTTGCGTTTTTCCAAAACGCCTAAGAAAAAGATGCACACGGCGATCAAAATAACGGCAATCAAAGGCACCACGTCCATGGTCTGCTGTAAAAAGAGAAAGCAAAGAAGGCTTACCACAACGCCGGAAGAATTTTGAATCGGGGAAGAAAGAGACACTTCCAGATATTTCAGTCCAAAATACCCGATAGTCATAGACAAAATATACATCAGGGATACGGGGGCGTAAATCAAAAGGTTGATGGGGTCGTAATGAAAATCGGCGGTCAGCAGCACCAAGATCGCATGGATTCCCATAACCAAACCCACCATAATGGACGTCTTTAAATGGGAATAGGCTTCGTTTTCATCGGCTCCCTTTTTGTAAAACAGATCGGCGCCGCCCCAGCAAAGAGCGGTAATCAACGCGTACATAAACCACATGCTGTCTCTTCCTTTTAGAAAAAAATTCCTTTGCTATTCTATCAGGGAAGGGCAAAAAAGTCAAGAAAAAGAAGAAGATTTTACTTCCAAAATCAGAAAATACTGTCCGGCGGCATTCCCCGTTTCGTCGCCCCAAAGAATAATGAAGGAAAGAAAATACGTCCCTTCCTCTTCGGGAATCAAAATCTCGTCGTAAAAAGCGTAAAGCTGATCGCCGTTTTCGTCATACAGAGAGTACTTTTGAGGAAAGGCGACTTTCCGGTCTTCGGTTTTTACGGTAATTTCATCCTGGGGGGATACCGTAAGCGTGGGAAGAAGAGACCGGTCCACTTCCTCAAAAGAAAGGAAGGGAAGCTCGGTAAAGGTCCCGTCGCCTGTCTCCTCCTGATAAATATTGGCGTAGGGGGAAACCGACCGCTCCCCCGCCGTCAATGTTACCGTTCCGTAGGCTTTTCCGTCGCCGGCACATCCCGAAAGCAGCAGCACCGCCAAAAGGAGAGAAAAGAGCCGTCTCATTCCTGATCCACCCGATAATAGCGAATGATCACGCTATCCTTGGTTCGGGTCGCGGAACAAACATAGATAAAATCGGAAAGATACCGGTATTTTTCCGAGTAGGTCTCGATTTTCGGCGTGGTACAAAAATAATAAAGGGAAGGATCGATAAAGCCGCCGTTTTTCACTTCCTCTACATATTCAGGCGGAACCGTCCGGATCCCGTTATTCTCGATATAGATACCCTCTCCGTCATCCAAACGGACAGCATACCGGGCGGAAAGATCGCACTTTCCATCGGGTCGGATAATCTGGCTGTCCACTGCGCCGGGAAGCAAAACGCCGTGGATGCCTTCCCCTTTTAGTTCTCCGCCGGTAACAGGAATCAGCTGGCGACGGCCGTTTACTTCGTCTTGTCCCACCACTACGGGGACGTCTACACTGCAATTCACTTCAAACATAAAGGTCAATTTCGGCATAAATATGCTCCTTTCCGCATTGCGCTTTTGGTAACAGATAGCTATAGTATACCACAGTTTTTCTTTTTTCTCAATGGAGAGAAAAGCCTTTGCTTTTTTTCAAAAAAATGGTAGGATATAAAAAAGGAGGCGGAAAAATGTCTAACTACGAAACCGCAAAGCATACGGCGCAAAAGCTGTTTTTGTCTTCCTATCAGCACGAACGAATCCGCAGATTTTCCTCGGGAGAGGACGAAACCTATATTTATCTGGAATTTCTTTCCACCCCATTTCGGATCCAAAAGGAAACGGGGCTTTGTGAATCTCTGGCTTCCGACGGGCATTACGAGGAAGCGAGCTTTAACACGGCGATGACCTTATACGATCTGCTGTCCTACGGAAAGGGCGGACCTTTAACCGGAGACATGGTGTCTCTCGCCGGGTTATCTACCGTTCAAAACGCCTATTCCTTTGCCGGAAAGGGAATGTTTTCCCGGTACGAAGAGCTGTTTGACCAAAAAAGCGAAGCGCTACGCGCCGCATGTGAAGCGCTAAACGGCGTCCCCAAGGGCAAAGGAGATGTTTCCTACCAGATCCCCGTCATCAAAGAGATCGTCCTTCTCTTTTCTTTTTGGAATTCCGACGCCGAATTTCCCGCGAGCCTTCAGGTCTACGCCGACCGGGGGATTTTGGGATATATGCATTATGAAACGGTCTGCTATATGATGGCCGCCTTATTGAGCCGGATCTCCTCGCTGCTTTCGGACGCAAAGCCGTCGCGCTGAAAAAAGCCCTTTTCCCCTGTGAATCGGTAAAATATTTTTGGGAAGGTCTTGACAAAGAAAAAACATCGTGCTAAGATGATAGAAACTGAATATGCAAAGGCTGTGAAGAGAAGGAGTACTCGGTTTGGACGGCGCAGAGAGAAACCGGCTGGTGTAAGGTTTCGCGAAAGGATCGGGGAACGTAGTCTTGGAGCTGCGAACTGAACGGAATGTTTCCAAGTAGGATTCGACGGGTCTCCTCCCGTATAATAGGAAACGCCATCGGGTATCCTGTGGCGGCTGAGGCGCATTTTTTGCGTGAAGTTAGGTGGTAACACGAAGCCATTCGTCCTAATCAATGGGCGAATGGCTTTTTTATTTTGAAGCATTTGCATAGCAGGTATCATAGAAAAAGGAGCGACAAAATTGGAACTGTTAAGCCGGTATCTTCCGAGAGAACATTTTGAAAGCTACGAGGATTTTAAGAAAAATTTCACCATCCATGTCCCGGAAAATTTTGATTTTCCCCGGGATATTGTGGATGTCTGGGCAAAAGAGGAGCCCCAAAAGCGGGCGCTTTGCTATCTGGACGACAGCGGGCCTTCTTCCTTAAAGGAATTTACCTTCCGGGATATCTCCATCTTATCCAAGCAGGCTGCTTACTATTTTGCTTCCCTGGGGATCCAAAAGGGCGACCGGGTATTGACCCTGCTTCGCCGGAGATGGGAGTACTGGATCTGTGCCGTGGCGCTCCACCGTTTGGGTGCGGTGGTGATCCCCGCGTCCATTCAGCTTCGGGAAAAGGATCTCACCTACCGGCTCAACGCCGCTAACGTCAAGATGGTTTTAGCGCTCAACGATCCCTTCGTGATCGACCAGGTGAAAAATCTGAAGGAAAAATGCCCCTCTTTGGAAAACATTCTCTACACCGACGATCTTCCCGGGGAGCTTTCCCTTACGAAGGGCATTTTGGAATCCCCCGCATTAGAGGAGTATCCCACCTTAAATAACGACGATCTCTTTATTCTTTACTTTACCTCGGGCACCACGGGAATGCCCAAAATGGTGGCGCATACCCGCACCTATCCTTTGAGCCATATCACCACCGCCCGCTATATGCAAAATGTAAAAAACAACGGTCTTCATCTGACCCAGGCGGACAGCGGCTGGGCGAAATTCGGCTGGGGCAACATTTACGGACAGTGGATTTGCGGTTCGGCGATTTTAGGTTACGACCCCGCTCGTTTCTCCTCCCAGGGGCTCATTGACGCGATGCGGCTTTGCCGGCCTACCACCCTCTGCATTCCTCCCACCATGTACCGTTTCCTTCTCCGGGACGGATTAAAGGGAGAAGACATCTCTTCCATTCAATGGTTCTCCACCGCCGGTGAACCCCTTTCTCCCGCGGTAAACCAGTCGTTTTTGGATATGACGGGACATTCTATCCACGAAGGCTTCGGCCAGAGCGAAACCACCCCCATCACCTGTTCCTTTGAATGGTGCGAGGTGCATCCCGGTTCTATGGGAAAACCTTCTCCCCTTTATGATGTGGCCATTATTGACGACGAGGGAAATCCCTGCGAAGTGGGCCAGCCCGGCGAAGTGGTGATGCGGGGATTAAAGAGCCAGAAAAACGTATTAGGATTGATGGAAGGGTATATGCAGCCGGACGGAACCATCCTTCGCAACTACGATGACGTTTACCATACCGGCGACATTGCTTACGAAGACGAAGACGGTTATTACTGGTATGTAGGACGAAACGACGATATGATCAAATGCTCCGGTTACCGCATTGGGCCGTTTGAGATTGAAAGCGTCCTCAATACCCATCCTTCCGTCAAGGAATCCGCCATTATCGGCCGGGACGATCCCATCCGGGGTCAGGTGGTCTGCGCGATGATCGTACTGAGAGAAGGATATGAAGGAACGCCCGAGCTTACCAAGGAGCTTCAAGATTACGTTAAGAAAATGACGGCTCCCTATAAGTACCCCCGGGTGATTGAATACTTAGACGAAATGCCCAAAACCACTTCCGGTAAAATTACGAGAACCGCCCTTCGGAAAAAAATCGCGGATAAGAAATAAGAAAAAGGTCCCCTATCTTAAAGATAGAGGGCCTTTTTCTTTTCCGCAAAATAAAACCCCGGCGGGGTCAATACGCCGCCGGGACTATTTTTCATTTTACGCTTTAGAAGGAGCGCCCATGGTCTTGATGTGACTATTGTATACCTGTTTCAAAAACAGAATGGAAATCAGAAGAGACGCCGCCTCCGCTACCGGGAAAGCGTACCATACCGCCTCAAGGCCACCGACTTTAGCAAGAATGTAAGCTGCCGGCAACAAAAGGATCAACTGGCGGAACAAAGAAACCATCATGCTCTTAAACCCGTTGCCCACTGCCTGGAACAGGGTAGAGAAGGCAATGCCAAACGCCGCCGGGATAAAGCAAAGGCTAATGGAATGAAACGCGGGGACGCCCACCCGAAGCATCTCGTCGGAAGCGTCGAAAATCTCCAAAAGCAGATCCGGAATGGTCCAGAATAACACCGTTCCCACCGCCATAATTAACGCCGCAATAATTGTGGCATAGCGAAGCGTCGCCATGGTGCGCTCTTTATTCCGAGCGCCGTAATTGTATCCCATAATGGGCATAACACCCTGATTCAAACCGAAAATGGGCATAAAGACGAAGGACTGAAGCTTGTTGTAAATTCCAAGAACCGAAACTGCCATATCGGAAAATCCGGCTAAAATACCGTTTAAACCCATGGTCATTACCGAACCAATGGCTTGCATAATAATAGAGGGGAATCCAACGATGTAAATATCCTTGACGGTGCGACCATGAAACCGGAATCCTTTCAACCCCACATGGACGGCATGCTTTCCTTTCAGCAGTACCGTCAGCATAAAGGCCATCGCGAGAATCTGGCCCGCTACCGTAGCGATCGCGGCGCCTTTGGCGCCCATACGGGGACAACCCAACAGACCGAAAATCATAATGGGATCTAATACGATGTTGGTCACCGTACCGATCAACTTGGAAATCATCGGCGCGATCATATTTCCCGTCGCCTGGAGCGTTTTCTCACAGGCCATTTCAATCATAACGCCGAAGCAAAAAATGGTAACTACCGAAAGGTAATCCTTGCCTGCCGCAATCACAGCGGGATCGCTGGAGTAAGCGGAAAAGAACATCTCGCAGAAAAACAAGCCGAAGATAATAAAAGGAATGCTGCTGAGCGCCGCTAATATCAATCCATGCGTCGCCGCGTTATCCGCATCCCGCTGCCGTTGTTCTCCTAACCTTCTGGAAACCAGGGAATTGATACCCACCGCGGTACCCACACCGACAGCACTGCACAGCATCTGAACCGGGAAGGCTAAGGAAACCGCAGTCAGACCCGCTTCGGAATCCCAGGAAATAAAAATACTGTCTACAATGTTGTAAAGGCTTTGGGCCAGCATAGAAAGAATCGCCGGCAAAGACATTTTAATAATCAGGGGCAAAACCGGCGCCGTCCCCATCCGAGTAGCTCTACTGTTATCCACGTTCTTCGTCCTTTCCCATATAATTTACGATCTAACCTTAGCGTATTATAAGCAATCCAAACCCAAAAAGCAATAGTTTTTTCTTTTTTCTCCTTATTCGGCAAAACGCAACAAAAAAATAATTTGCTTTTTATATCATTTGCGCATAATTCCTTATTATTGACATTTTTCTTTCTGAAATATATACTGAACATAAGGCTACATCAAAGAAGGGATTGTTATGGAAAACCTAGTAATCAGCTTAAACGCTGTATTGCCTTTGCTTTTATCTATGGGCGTGGGATATTTTGTGCGCCTGCGAAAATGGGTAGACGACGCCTTTGTTACCAAATGCAACGCTTTCGCTTTTAAGGTATTTATGGGATTTTTACTGTTTTCCAACCTTTACACCGCGGATCTTTCTTCTTTTTCCGCGGTAAAAATGATCCTTTTCGCGGTGGTAGCGGAAACATTGGTGTTTGTCATCTCTTTTTTCGGTATTCGCCGATTCTTTTTGGACGGGGGGACCAGAGCGGTTTTAACCCAGGCTATCTTTCGGGGAAACTATGTTATTTTTGGCATTCCCATTGCCACCAGCATCTACGGCGAAGGAAACGTGGGAGAGGCGGCGCTGCTGGCAGCTGTCTGCGTTCCTTTATTTAATGTATTTGCCGTCGTGGTCATGGAATACTACTCCCCGGATAAAAAAGGCGTAAAGTCCCTCTTTCGGGGGATCGCTACCAATCCCGCCATTGTGGGCGTGTTGGCGGCGCTGGTCGTCCTTTTATTGAACATCCCTATTCCTACCGCGGTAGAAAAAGCCATTACCGACTTAAGCCGGGTGTCTACCCCGCTTTCTTTGGTGCTTCTCGGCGCATCCTTCCATTTTCGTTCCCTAAAGTCCAATCTAAGGCCCCTTCTTTTCGGGATCGGAGGTAAAATCTTTCTGTTTCCGCTACTGATTTTGCCGGTGGCGATCTTGCTGGGATTCCGGGGATTGGATCTTCTCTGCTTAGTCATTATGTTCGCCGCCCCTACGGCGGTCACTTCTTATACCATGGCGTCCGCTTACGGTTACGACGGAGAACTGGCTGGCCAATTAGTGGTATTCAGCAGTATTCTCGCTACCCTTACCATCTTCCTTTGGATCTTCGCGTTAAAAAGCTTCTCCCTCATTTAAAAAGAAATTTTTCCCGGTTATTGCATAAAAAACCATCCGCTATAAGCGGATGGTTTTCCTTTTTTTCAAAATGTTTACCGAATGAAATTGGTGCGGTTTCCGGTTTCCGCCGGCGTCATTACAATACCTTGCTGTTTTCCCGCTTCAATGCACCGCAAAAGCCAGCTTATGTTCTCGCCCAAAATCCGCATGGTCTGAAGCCCCTCGGCGTCTTGCTCCACCTCTTCGGGCGTATTTCCATGGACGCTGTTCCAATACCGGGAAGATACCACCGGCATCCCGGAAATAGTAAAATATTTGTTTAAACGATCGAACGCCGCAGAAGCGCCTCCCCGTCGGCAGCTTACCACAGCCGCTCCCAATTTTCCGTCAAAGGGAGTGCGGTTGCTGTAAAAAAGCCGATCCAAAAAGCCTCCCAAAGAGCCAGCGGAAGAAGCGTAATGGACGGGAGAACCGATCACTACACCATCGCACTCCGCCAGAAGCTTTTGACATGCATTGACCCCGTCCTCTTTTCCGAAAACACAACCTTCCCCTTTCCGGCAGCCTCCGCAGGCGGCACATCCTCCCACCGGCTTGGCGCCGATCCAAAAGTTCACGGTTTCAATCCCATTTTTTTGAAAAATACCTTCCACTTCGCAGAGGGCTCTGGCAATACATCCGTTTTTATGGGGGCTTCCGTTTAACAGCAGCACTTTCATTTTCATTTCTCCTCTCCGATCATTCTTCCTTTATTATAGAAGAATCTTTTTTTCCTGTCAAGAAATGGTTATTATTTAAAAACAGATAGTATATATTCTCTAAAATAAATTTTTATTATTGTTTTTGACAAAGTCTTTTGTAGTGAAAATAATTAAAAAGTAGTCATTATTTTTGTTATTCAACATCATTGACAAACATAGGAGGTTTGGTTATAATGAAGGTAACCTGTGGACGTATGTCGAAGCGAACCGTCCAATTACAGAGAAACGGAGGAAAGAATATGCGTTATAAACACTTTCAAAATGCAAACGTAGACGTATCGGAGCTCGCAGTAGGTACCTGGGCCATCGGCGAATCCGGCCGTTACGGGAACGTTGACCGTAACGACGCCATCGAAGCGATCCAGGCGGCATTAGACGGCGGCGTCAATCTCATCGATACCGCTCCCTGCTATGGTACCGGCGCTTCGGAAAAAATTGTCGGTGAAGCGATCCATGGCTTTGACCGCAGCAAAATTTTGATTTCCACCAAATGCGGCTTGGTTCCCTACGCTTCCCCTGTGACCAGAGGAAATTCCCGAAATGCCAGCTATAAGAACATTATGCGTGAAATCCAGACCTCTTTGAATCTCCTGGGGACGGATTATGTGGACTTTTACTTTATCCACTGGCCGGATCCTGCTACCGATATCGCCGAAACGATGTCGGCGTTAAACGTACTGAAAAAACGGGGTTATATCCGGTACATCGGTTTATCCAACTTTAACGAAGAACAGATCCTGGAAGCGGAAGAATGGGGACAGGTGGACGTGATCCAGCCTCCTTATTCTATGGTTAACCGCCGGGATGAAAAGTTGATGAAATGGGCTTACGACAAGGGAATCAACACCCTGACTTACGGTTCTCTCGGTTCCGGCATTTTGACCGGCGCGTTCCGCGAAATCCCCAAATTCGAAAACGAACGGGATATCCGCAACACCTTCTATGATTTCTTCAAAGAGCCCAAGTTCTCCAAGGTCATGGAGCTTTTGAAGGTTATGGACGAGATCGCCGCCGCTCATAACAAGCCGGTGGCTCAGGTCGCCATCAACTGGAGCGCCAAGCAGGAATTCGTCGGTACCGCCCTTTGCGGTCTTTCCAATGTAAGAGAAGCGAAAGAAAACTGCGCCACCTTTGAATGGAGCTTAAGCGACGAAGAATTTGACCGTCTCAACAAGGAACTGGAACGGTTGTCTATCGGTTGATCCAAAGAATGGTCACTATACATTTTAACAAGGAGGTCTTCTTATGCCTTTAGCAAAAGTCAATGATATCTTAAAACACGCTACCGAAAACAAATACGGCGTTGCCGCCGTCAACATGTTTACCTTTGAAACCATTAAATACGCCATCCAAGCGGCGGAAGAGGAGAAGGTGCCCATTATTATCCAGTACTTCCCCGGCTTGGAAGGACATATGGCCAACAAATACGTCAGCTACATCGCCAAGGATCTGGCGGAGAAAGCTTCCGTTCCCGTTGGTGTCCATCTGGACCATTCGAGAAACTTCGAGATTGCCGTTGCCGGTATTCGGGATGGGTTCCCCTCGGTTATGGTGGATGGTTCCGCGCTTCCTTATGAGGAAAATGTCGCTTTGACCAAGAGCGTTGTAGAGACCGCCGCCGTCTTCGGAATCGATATTGAAGCGGAATTGGGACATGTAGGAAGCGGCGCCAACATTGACGATATCCAAAACAGCGACCATTACACCAATGTGGATCAGGCGGTGGATTTCGTACAGAGAACCGGATGCCACAGCTTAGCGGTCGCCGTAGGTAACGCGCATGGTACCTACATCGTCACCCCTAACTTAGACTTTGACCGCATCAAAGCGCTGCGGGCCAAACTCCCCATTCCTCTGGTGCTCCACGGCGGTTCCGACATTCCCGACTGGCAGATGCAGGAAGCGGTAAACCAAGGCATGAGCAAATTTAATATCGCCACCGAGTATGACCGTGCATTCTTTAACGCGCTGAAAGACACCGATTACGCGGGCGCCCAGAGAGCCTCCGGACGGGCAGTCATGGTCGGCATCGAAGAAGCCATGGTTTCCTTTGTCAAGAGCAAGATCCGCCTGCTGAACCCCAATAAATTCAGCCTGTAAGAATTTGTGGGATAAAAATAACCAGAAAGGATGGATGCCGGCCGTATCCGCTTGTCAAAACGGCATTGGATGCGAAGCCGGCATCAGATAAACAAATTTATGAAACCATTTGATATTGTGGGCATTGACTCCCCTTGTCAGGATTTTGTAATGAACGTCGATCACCTCCCCACTCCCAACCAGGGCGTTCGTGTCAACGCCAGCAGCTGGCAGGGTGGCGGAAAGGTGGCCAGCGGTATCGTCGCCTCCGCCCGTCAGGGTGTAAGCTGTGCCATTATGGGTGCTTTGGGGGACGATATCTTCGGAAAATTCTGCTACAAGGATTTTCAGCGCCACAACATTAACGTAGACAACATGATCCTGCGCGAAGGGCAGTTTACTATGTTCAATGTCATTTTAAGTGACAGAGAAACGATGGGCCGCAGCATTTTAGGCACCGGCGCCGGTACTGTTGAACCGATTCGCTACGAGGAGCTTAACGAAGATTTCTTAAAGAATACCAAATATTTTTATATCGCCCGTTTCAGCGATGTGGTCATCAAAGCCTGCCACGTTGCCAAGCAGGCGGGAGCCAAAGTCTTTATCGACGCCGATAACTACAGCGATTCCTTAATGGAAAATATTGGGCTTATCGACATGTTTGTGGCTTCGGAATTTGTCTACGACGCTTTGTTCCAGGATAAAAACTACGAAGAAAACTGTAAAACCATCGCCGCCAAAGGACCTTCTATTGTGGTATTTACTTTTGGAGAGAAGGGCTGCGTCGGTTATTCCGAAGAGACGGGGTATTTTGAGATCCCCGCTTTCTCGGTAGACGCCACCGATACCTTGGGCGCCGGTGATGTGTTCCATGGCGGTTATCTGGCCGCGCTGGTATATGGTATGGACGCGAAGGAAAGCGCCCGGTACGCTTCGGCGGTTTCCGCCATCAAATGCACCCGCATCGGAGGAAGAAGCGGTATTCCCACCAAAGAAATGGTGGAGAAGTTTTTGGCCACCGGCGAGATCGACTATACCGAGTTGGATCAGCGGGTAGAATTTTACAAGAGGGGGATTCACTATGTATAAACAGACCCTGACTTTGGGTATTGTGCCAACCAAACGTATGATGCTGAGTATGGATGAAGCCAAACGGCAAAAAGACCGGTTTATGAAAGTGATCCGAGAAATCAAGCCGGACGTGGTGGAGTACGTAGATATCGACGATATCTGTGAAAACGGGATCGCTTTCAAGCCCGCGGACGTGGACGCAGTCGTCGCAAAGCTGAAGGCCGCCAATGTGGACGCGTTGTTTGTTCCCTTCTGCGATTTTGGCGAGGAACAGGTCGCCGCGGTCATCGCCGGCGCCTTTAAGCTTCCCACCCTGGTCTGGGGCGCGAGAGACGCGGTTCCCAACACCGACGAAAAACGGGGCAGAGATACCCAGTGCGGTATGTTCGCTTCCACCAAGGTTATGCGCCGTCAGGGTGTCACCTTCAGCTACATCACCAACTGTGAGACGGAAGATGAAAAATTTAAAAACGGTTTTGTGACCTTCCTTCGCGCAGCCGCGGTGGTCAAAGCCCTTAAGGGTCTTCGGGTTGCCAAGATCGGCGCTCGTCCCTCTTCCTTTATGAGCGTTATGACCGATGAAGCCGCTTTGCTCAAGCGCTTTGGTATCATTACCGTTCCCATCGCTCCCACCGCCATTGTCAATTTGGCGAAAAAGATCGTTGAGGAAAACGGCGATGAATTTAAAGCTTATTTTGCGGATTTAACTTCCCGCATCGATTTCAGCAAAATGGCGGAAAACGATGCCAAGCTGGTTGCTGGTATCAAAATGGCCACCAAAGAATTGATGCTCCAAAACGGATGTACCGTAGGCGCTATGGAGTGCTGGTCTGCTTTTAACGGCATTGCCGGCGTACCTCCCTGCATGACTTTGGGCGAGATGGCGGACGAAGGGCTGCCTATTGCCTGTGAGACCGACGTCAACGGCGCTATTACTTTAGCGATCCTCCGTGCGGCAGGCTTATACGAAAACAGCCAATTCTTTGCCGACCTCACCATCCGTCATCCTCAAAACGACAATGCGGAGCTTCTGTGGCACTGCGGTCCTTTCCCCTACTCCCTGAAAGCGGATGACTGCGCCGCTTGCATGTCTCAAAGAGGCCAGGAATGCTGGGAACTGAAACAAGGCCCCATCACCATTGCCCGTTTCGACGATTTAGACGGCGATTACTATCTCTTTGCCGGCGAAGGCAAATCCACCACCGGTCCCAAGACCACCGGAACCTATGTCTGGTTTGAGGTGGACGACTGGGCGAAATGGGAAGACCGTCTGATGTACGGTCCTTACATTCACCATGTGGGCGGTATGTACGGCAATTATCAGGCCGCTTTGAAAGAAGCAGCCCGGTATTTGGGCTTGATCTACGATCATCCCGATGCCGACGGTCCTAAGAGCTTATAAACATTTGGAAAGGCGGCGGCAGCCGGCGCCGCCTTTTTGTAAAGAAAGGTGACAAATATGCTGAAAATTCCTGTTCAAGAGCTTTCCTTGGAAAAATTCCGCAAATACGGCGATTACGCTTCCTTGACCGATGACTCCTTCCGTCCCGAAGGACCCGGCCGTTCCAACGAATTTTATCCCGATCGGATCTCTTTATTTTTAAGCCCCACCACTCTTCCCTCTGCGTCTACCTGCCGGGTATCCAAGGACGATCCCATTATTTCCATGGTGGAATACCACCAGTACACCTGTGAAGGGCTTCTTCCCATTGACGCCGACTGCGTTATCTTTGTCGGTCCCAGCGGACGCAATGTGGATCCCAAAACCATTGAAGCCTTCCATATCCCTAAGGGCACCTTTGTAAAACTGAATCCTGGCGTACTCCATGGAAGACAGTTCGTTTATGACACCGATGTTGCTCATATCCTGTGCCTCTTGCCTCAGCGCACCTACGGAAACGATATGCACGCGACGTTCTTAGAGGGCGATGATCGAATCGAAATCGAAATTTAACGAAAAAGGGGTCGGGTGGTTCCCTTCTGACCCCTTTTTATTGAGGAAAGAAGGAATCGTCCATGAGATTAACTACCAAACCCTTCGGAACATTGGACGGGAAGGCCGTTACCTTATTTCATATGGAGGCGTCCGATGGCGCCTACGCTGAAGTGATCTCCTATGGCGGCATCATCCATTCCATTGTGGTACCGGATCAAGACGGGAAGCTGGATGACGTCATTTTGGGGCAAAACACCTTAGAGGACTACCGAGCCAGAGGGCTTGGCGCCGCCTTAATCATCGGTCGTTTCGCCAACCGGATCGTAGGAGCGAAATTTTCTCTTAACGGTCGGGTTTACCAGCTGGAACAAGGACGGGACGGCAATGCCATGCATGGCGGAAGCGGAAATTACTCCCGGTTTGTTTTCGACTATGTAGGTTCTTCCCAGACCGAAGATGCGGCATCGGTGACGCTGCGCCATTTTGACGATGGAAGGGGCGGCTATCCGGGATGCCTTACCCTGACGCTGACCTATACCTTTACCGAGGATCACAAGTTCCAGTTGGATTACCGTATCCTTCCTACCGAAGATACTCCGGTTTCCATTACCAATCACTGTTATTTTAACTTAGCCGGTCATCACAGCGGGGTGATCGACGACCAGCAGATCCAAATCGAAGCGGACTTCTTTACCCCCAACGACAAAACCTGTGCCCCTACCGGCGAGATCCGCCCCGTCAAGGGAACGGCTTTTGACTTTACTTCGGAAAAACCAATCGGCGACGGTTTTGCCTCCGACGATCCCCAAATCGTGGCGTTCGGCGGATTCGACCACAATTTCTGCATCCGGGGACGCGGTTACCGAAAAGCTGCTTCCGCTTATGATCCGGATACAGGAAGAACTTTAACGGTCTTTACCGATCGTCCCGGCATGCAGTTTTACACCATGAACAATATGCCTTTAAAAATGCCTCCATCTAAAGGCGGAGCCCTTTACGGGAAGCACCACGCCTATTGTTTTGAGACACAAAGCTATCCGAATTCCATCAATTTCAGCCACTTTCCCGATCCTGTCTGTAAAGGGAATACCCTTTACCACTTTAAGACCGCATTTTGCTTCGGAATTCGGTAAAACCAATCATTTTACCAAAAAGAAAAAACAGCGGCTCGCCCCCTCATTTGAGGGCGAAATCCGCTGTTTTTCGTATTATTTCGACAAATTATACGAAATGTATTACTCGTATCGGGCTTCATCGTTAAAATAAGTGTCCGCAACATAACGGGAAGCGCCATAGAAAAAGGCAACTTTCGGGTTTACCGTTGAATAGGAAATATTTAAGTTGCGTTTAATTTTATAAAAGGGCATATCATTCAATGTTTTACGAAGTGAGTTGATAAAATACTCTCCGGCTTCGGTGTAAACGCCTTGAAGAATAACATTTTGCGGGTCATGAAGCAAGGTAATGTTATGGATCAAAATGGCGAAATATTTTGCCATCTGGTCCATCAACTTACAGGCAAAGGGATCATTGAGATTCGCGGCATCAAAAATGTCCCGATACTCTAAGGATTGTTCTTTTGCTTTCCGATAAAGAAGAGAGTCCGGATATTGTTCGTAGCCCTCATAAGCGTTATTCAAAAGCGCCGTAGGAGATACCATCGTCTCAAAACAGCCATACCCTCCGCAAGTACAACGGACAGTAGAATTTGGGTTCACAATTACATGACCATATTCTCCCATAAACCCGTTTTCACCATGGAGCATTCTTCCATCAAATAAAATACAACCACCTGTAGAATAAGAAGTATATATGGTAATGGAACTCCCGTACATATCCTTTTCCTTGGCTTTGAGCTCCGCATAACCGTTAAAGCGGCAGCTATTATCCACATAAATCGGAATTTCCAAGCCGATCTTTTCCTTCAAATCAGCCGCAATGGGAAGATTCAGATCCCATTTCCGATGGACAGAAAAGCGCAAAATTCCCCGAATCGCATCCACAATTCCGTCGCAGCCCAAGACAACGCCGCAGATTTGCTCCGGCTTTTTCCCGCTAATCGTGAGGAGTTCCTTCACCACCGTGGCAGCAGCGGATACATAGTCTTCATAGAGCAGTTCTCTGGGAAGATTATATTCATATTCCTCAAGTACCCGGGAAGATAAATCCATCAGCGCTCCCACCATCATACCGCCACGAAGCTGTAAAGCAATGGAATACGCGCACGTTACATCAAAGGAAAACAGTTCCGGACGTTTTCCTCCTTCTTCCGTAGAAGAACCTTTTCCCACAGAAATGACATACTTCTTTTCCATGAGCGTGCTGACAATCTTAGTGATCGTCGTTTTGCTGAGGTTGACTTGCTCCGCAATTTCGCTCAGCGACATCACCTTCTTTTGTCTCAACAAAGCCAAAACCACTTTCTGGTTGTTGCTTTTAATATTTCTGGGTTTATTTCCTGTTTGTTTTACGGGCGTAAGCTCCGCCATCGCGCTCACCTGCCATTTTTATTTTACCAAACACTTCGTTTGATAATATTGTCCGTTTTTTAAAGTTCTATACTATTTTTGCATAAATTTCCCAATTCGTCAACACTTTCGCGAAAAACAAAAAAATTTGTCGAAAAAAAGAAAACCGAAAGTCCCTGCGTATTTTCCGCAGGGACAATGGTACATCTATTTATCCCAAGGAGCGTAACAGATGGAAGCACCACCATACTGGGCGCGAACCTGATCCGGATCTTCCGGACGAAACTTACGAGGCTTCGGTCCGTAGCCAAATCCTGCCATATTCGGCATAATTTGGGCGGTACCGTTTAAGATCCGCGTGTCTAATTCAATATAATCGGAAATCAACTCCGGATCACAGGGACTGCCGTTATGGGCAGGGCAAACAAATTTAATCTCGTCAATCCGCTTGTACAGTTTTTCCATATTCCGTTTATGTTTGGCAATTTTGTCCGGTCCGCCGGAGCCCAAAAGAACCTGGCCCGGCTCCAATTCATCGCCGCTGCAAAGGAAGCCCGTCTGGCTGTCTAAGAAAGCAACGCTTCCGGGATGGTGACAGGGAATATCGATGACCTCTACCGTTCTTCCACCCAAATCAAATACATAGCCGTCGCCAATGGTGGTAGCGGTGTAATCGGGATGAGGCATCGCCAGGAACGCCTTTTTATGTTCCTCGCCCAAAGCTACCTTCATATCCTTTTGTCCCTCGGCGCTAATATAAACATGCTCCCAATACGCATTACCGCCGGTATGATCGAAATGGCCATGGGTATTCGCCACCATAACAGGCATCCCGGCAAGGTCTTCTACAAACTGGCGCAGATTACCCTCTCCGTAAAAGGTATCAATAAGAAGAGCCTTTTCGGTACCGATAAACAGATAGGCATACATGGTGCCATGATAGCCGATCATATACGTATTCGGCGCAACTTTCCATTTTGCATAGATGTAGCCTTTCTCGTTGATGTTTGGATTTCCGTCGTACATAGTAAAAACCTCCTGAAAATAAAATAGAGTCTATGTTATTTCGAACCGCTGACATTTCCGCTGTTGATGCCTTCTATGCCCTGATCCAAAGGAAGCCAATCAATAATCTTCTGAATATAGGTGTCCCAGAAATCCCAATCATGACCCCCCGGCCCCTCTTCATAAGTGACATCCAATCCCTTTTCCAAAAGAAAATCACGATAATCTCGGTTGGCGGAGAGAAGCCCATCCTCCGTTCCGCAGCAAAGATAAAATTTCGGAAGAGTCTTTCCCTGGGCGAGGCCTTTTTCCACCAAAGCGTAATAATCGTAGTCACCGCCATCATACTTTGTTGTGTCACCAAAAAGGGATTCAAAGTAGCCCCGATCGGAAAGAAAACTGGGAGCATGATATTGGGCGGAGGTAATGGTGTCCTTAATCAACGCCGAAGAGAGCGCCGCTACGCGGCTGAAAGTATCGCTATGGCGCAAGCCGTTCACAATACTGCCAAACCCTCCCATGGAGAGTCCGCCGATAAAGGTATCTTCTCTCTCTCGAGAAAGGGGGAACAAATCTCTGGTCACCTCAACCAGTTCTTTCCCAATGAAATCGCTGTAATTAGCGCCGCTACCCGGATGGTTAGAGTAAAAACCGTTTTCACCGGAAGGCATAATCACCGCCAAATTGTTTTTCTCAGCAAAACGTTGAATTCGAGTTCCGTAAAGCCAATCGGTATAATTCCCGAAAACGCCATGAAGCAGGTAAAGCGTTTTGAAAGGCTTTTTCTCCGGCTCGGGCATTCCCGGAAAAGTTAACTTATCCACAGGGATAATCGCGTGGACAGTAACGGTGCGCATAAGACTCTTCGACATAAAGTTTACCGTTGCAACTGCCATAAGTTAAGGAACCCCCTTTTTTAATATTATTTTTTATCTACAGTATATCATATTTCAAACAAAGGTGCAAGAAAAAACAAGTAAAATATCATTATTTTTTTGTTTCTTAGCAAAAAATATAGGCAAATATTCTAATAAACTTGTTACTTTTGGGAGAACTATTTCTTTACTATTTCCCTTTCCTTGCAAAAATCTATTAAATGTGGCACAATATAGAAAAAACCTTGAACGAAAGGAACGAAAATGTATGGGACGATTAACAAGAGCCATCTCCAAGGATGGATCCGTATTGGCGATTGCCGCGGACACTACCGACATTGCCGCCGCAATTGAGCATTATCATGTCACCTCCGCCGTAGTAACGGCCGCTGTTGGGCGGCTGGCCACCGCAGCCTCTATGATGGGGGTTTTGCTAAAAGGCGAGAAAGATACCTTAACACTTCGCTTAAACGGCGATGGACCAATTGGCGCGATTATCGCCGTCTCCGACAGCAAAGGAAATGTAAAAGCGTATCCCCTAAACCCGGTAGTAGAATTGCCCCTCAATGAAAAGGGAAAGTTGGACGTCGCGGGTGCGGTAGGGAAAAATGGTTATCTGAGCGTTATCCGGGATTTGGGCTTAAAAGATCCCTATGTCGGTCAAACACCCATTGTGTCGGGGGAAATCGCCGAAGATATTACCCATTATTTTGCGACCAGCGAACAAACCCCCACTGTCTGTGCCCTCGGCGTATTGGTCAATCCTAATTTGACAGTAAAAGCCGCCGGAGGTTTTTTGGTACAGCTTCTCCCTTATGCCGACGATGGGGCGATTGACGTATTGGAGGAAAACATAAAAGACCTCCCGCCCATCTCCACCATGATTGCGGAAGGAAAGCGCCCGGACGAAATCTGTAACATTCTCCTTAACGGACTGGAGCCGGAAATTTTGGATGAATCTATGGTGTCATATCACTGCGACTGCAACCGGGAACGGGTGGAACGCGCGTTGATTAGCCTGGGAAAAGACCAATTGGAAGAAATTATCCGTGAAGACCACGGCACTGAAGTCTCATGCCATTTTTGCAACAAAAAATACCGGTTTAATGAACAGGAGCTAACTGACCTTCTCCATCGGGCAACGAGATAGGAGAACATATGAACGTTTTAATGATCGGCGACGTCGTCGGAAAACCCGGCTGCGACTACCTTTCCCAAGTCCTGCCGAAGCTGAAGCAAAAATACCAACCGATATTGACTATTGTCAACGGAGAGAATTCTGCGGTAGGCAACGGTATTCTCCCTCAATCCGCCGACGCCATTTTCCAAAGCGGCGCCGATGTCATCACCGGCGGAAACCATAGCTTTCGCCGGCGGGAGATCCAGACATATATTGAAGAAATGCCTTTTTTGCTTCGTCCCGCAAATTTCCCCCCGGGATGCTGGGGAAACGGATACTGTGTCGTGGACTGCGGCAAATATTCCATCGCGGTCATCAGCTTAATGGGGCAGATCTATATGGATCCGCTAAACTGCCCTTTCCGCACGATGGATCGGATCTTGGAAACCGTCCGGGCACATTTTTACATTGTTGATTTCCATGCAGAAGCAACCGGCGAAAAGCTGGCGCTGGCCTATTATCTGGACGGGCGGGTATCGGTGGTCGCCGGTACCCATACCCACGTTCAGACCGCAGACGAAACGATATTGGAACATGGCACCGGTTATCTTTCTGATTTGGGCATGGTTGGACCGATCCGCTCTATTTTGGGTGTCACTCCGGAAAATATCGTAGAAAAAATGACGACCCACCTTCCTACCCGGTTTGTCGTCCCCGATGGCCCCTGCAAGCTAAATGGCGCCGTCTTTACCCTGGATCCGAAAACGGGGAAATGCACCGCCATTGAACGGATTCAGATTTCCTGATCTCCAAAAATCGACAAATCTCTTGACCGGTACCTAAAAAAGGAATATAATGAAAAAAACGACATGGAGGAATGATTGATATGGCAACCCCGTTCATTGTTGAAACATCCGCCCGCCATCTTCACGTCACCAAAGAACATTTGGCGATTTTATTTGGCGAGGGCGCGAAGCTGACCAATAAAAAAGACCTTTCCCAGCCGGGTCAATTCGCCTGTACCGAAAAGGTGACCATTGTCGGCCCCAAAGGACAAATGACCGCCTCAATTCTCGGGCCGGAGCGGAAACAGACCCAGGTGGAGCTGAGCGCTACCGATGCCCGTTCTCTGGGCTTGACTCCTCCCATTCGGGAATCCGGCGATTTGGCCGGCAGCGTTGGCTGTAAGCTGGTCGGTCCCTGCGGCGAAGTGGAGATCGAAGAAGGCGTTATCATCGCCAAACGGCATATCCACTTTACTCCCGCGGATGCGGCTGAATGGAATGTCAAGGATAAGGATATTGTCTGGGTCAAAGTCAACACCACGGAACGTCAGGTTATTTTCGGTGACGTAGTGGTCCGTGTCAGCGAAAATTACGCGGCGGCAATGCATTTGGACACTGATGAAGCCAATGCGGCAGGATGCGCCGGTAATGTAACCGGAGAGATCATTACTCTTTAATGATTGGATACATAAAAGATCCGGGCGGAAATTCCGCCCGGATCTTTTTTGCGCTCACAAACAGCAAAACAAAAACCCGAAGCTTTCGCTTCGGGTTTTGAACAAGAGAATGTCGATTAACCTTTTACAGAACCGATCATAACGCCAGATACGAAGTACTTCTGGACGAAGGGATATACGCAAAGGATCGGCAAAGTCGCAGCAACGATGGCGCAGTATTTCGCAAGCAGCTTGTAGATCGCGAGGTTTTCCATCGCGTCGCTGGAGGACTGGATATCCGTCTGCTGGATCAAGATTTCACGCATGAACATCTGCAAAGGATAGAGTTTCTCATCATCGAGGTACAGCAAAGCGGGGAACCACTCGTTCCACTTCGCAACCGCAACGAACAAAATGATAACCGCAAAGGTCGCCTTACACAGAGGAAGGATGATCTTAAATACGATCGTAAATTCGCCGGCGCCATCGATACGGGCAGATTCTTCCAAGCTGTCCGGGATAGACGCGATCGAAGTACGCATGATGATGATGTAGAAAACCATCAAAGCCATAGGCAGTAACATCGCCCAACGGGTGTTGAGCAAGCCCAACTTACGGATAACCATGTAAGTAGGAATCGTACCACCGTGGAACAACATAGTAAAGGTAATAATACCGGTGAGGATGTTGCGGTAACGGAACCGCTTTCTGGAAAGCAAGTAACCAGCCAAAACCGTCAACGTACCAGTAATCAAGCACTGTGCAATAACGTAGAAAATAGTATTGCCATAACCAACCCAGATGTTTTTGTAACCGGTAATGTAACCGTAACCATAGAGAGAAGGTTCACCCAAAGGCCAGACGATCAATCCGCTGTAAGCGTCAACCAGACCGGGGTCACTGACAGAAGCCATAATAACGTGCCAGATCGGCATAAAGCAGATCAAAGCAATGACGCCCATCAGGATATAGTTAAAAATCAAGAATGCAATTCGGGCAGGACCCTTCTTTTCAACCATTGCCATTGTTGTTTCTCCTCCTTCCTTTAGAACAAGCTGGTCTCAGAGTACTTTCTGCTGAGCCAGTTGGTGATTAACAAGAAGGTCGTATTAACAACGGAGTTAAACAGACCGACCGCCGTAGAGAAACCGTAGTTGTAGTCTTCGAAACCTTTACGGTAAACGAGCGTCGAGATAACGTCAGCCGTCTCGTAAGTCGCCGGGCTATAAAGCAGAAGGGTTTTTTCCGAACCGACTGCCAACATCATACCCATTTTCATAATCAGCATGATGATGATGGTGCTGGAAATACCGGGAAGAGTAATATGTAAGGTTTGTTTCCAACGTCCCGCACCGTCGATGGTGGCCGCTTCATAAAGCTCCTGGTCAACGCTGGACAAAGCCGCCAGATAAATGATGGAGCCGTAACCAACGCCCTGCCAGATATTGGTGCCGATGTAAATGGCACGGTAGCAGCTGGCGTCACCCAAAAGGTTTCTCGCCTCGGTACCGGTGAGCATCGCCACGATGGAGGAAATCAATCCACCGGATTTGGTGAAGTCAACAATAATACCGCACATAACAACCATCGAAATGAAGTAAGGCATATAGCTGATGGTCTGAACAACTTTCTTGTAGTATTTGTTCTTTACTTCGTTCAGTAACAACGCGAAAATAATAGGCGCCGGGAAGTTAAAGATCAAATCGTAAAAGCTGATGACGAAGGTGTTACGAATAACACGCCACGCGTAGTTTCCGGTGAAGAAATCCACAAAATGTTTAAAGCCAACCCAGGGGCTTCCAGAGATTCCTTTTACCGGGTTAAAGTTCTGGAATGCCATCACAACGCCGACCATAGGCGCATAGCAGAAGATAGCATACCACGCGAGGATCGGGATACAAAGGATATACAGCACTTTGTTCCGTCTAAAGTCTGTCGCTACATTTCGGAAAAATGACATATCTCTTCTCCTTTTTGATTATTTGCGAGTATCACGCTGTATAAAGAAGTATAACATAAAACTCTTTTTGTGTAAATTACCAATTATTTATGAATGAATTTCAATTTATTTTCCATTCCCTTTACGATTTGGACACAAATTCCCGTAAAAAAGGGAAATAATCAAAGCTTTTTCAAAGCGCTTTAATTGTTTTTAATTTAACATATGTGTCATTTTTTTATTCGATTTGTTTCGTTTTCTCACTCCTTCCCCGAGCATTTGTTCTTTCCCGCAATTTTCTCCTTGCAGAAGAGAAGTCCCTTTCTCGCAACAGACGGATTTTCCCAGCCCAATGCGGTTTCCATTTTACCTGAAAGATTTTTCTATTTTCAATAAGTATCTATTTTCCGGGCAAATCAATTTGTTAAAAATAGCCTGTTAAAGTCGACTGGATAAAAATTATCTTGCAACCCACAATTACGAATCATCGATTTTTGTTTTGTACGCACCTCATTTCTCTATCGTCGTCAATTGTTGCGGCACGTCGAATACCGTCTTTCTTTTTACGTCGATGTTACCGCCTCCTTTCTCGTCACTCCGCTTACAGTATAGCAATTTTTGATAAATAAGTCAAGTATTTTTTAAATATTTTTTATTTTTTTATGTAAAATTCCTAATTTCACTTTTTCAGCTTTCTTTGATAACTAAAATAAAAATTTGTCACGTCAAAAAAACAAACAAAAAAGCGGTTCCTGTCGAAAGTTCTCCGGAACCGCCAATTTATTTTTATGCAAGAAAAAAATGTATTATTCCGTTTTTTCCTTTAAATCCGTTTCTATCTTTTGAAAGTCTTCCGGGAGGGTCTCTTCCCCGGTCATTTCCTGAAAACAAGCCAACACGTCGTCCTTTTCCAGACGCATTAAATCCTCTCTGCTTAACGGCTCGGTTTTCGCCGCGAGGCGATTGGCCTGCTCCGTTAAAATCCGTTCAAATACATTTCGAACCCCCCGGCCGTTTCCAAAGGTGATTCCCCCTTTTAAGCTCAGCGCGGTAAGAAGGGCCTTTAGTGGTTCCTTCGCGTCCTCCGCCAGGGTATAGGCGCTTTTTTCACAATTCAATTGGAAAATGCCCAACATCTCCTCCGGCGTATAATCGTCAAAGTGAAGATATCGGTTAAAACGGGACTCCAGCCCCGGGTTAGAGTGAATAAATTCCTCCATCAGTCCCTCATAACCCGCTACGATCACAATGAGATCCTCTCGATTGTCCTCCATCGCCTTCAAAAGCGTGTCCACCGCTTCCTGGCCAAAGTCGTTGCCTTCCTTATTGGTCAGAGCGTAAGCTTCGTCGATAAACAGTACGCCGCCTTTGGCTTTCTCGATAACCTCGCTGGTTTTCAAAGCGGTCTGGCCTACATATCCTGCCACCAGTCCCGACCGATCCACCTCCACAAGCTGTCCCTTGGAAAGAATGCCGAGTACCTTATACACTCTCGCCATCAAACGGGCGATCATGGTCTTTCCGGTACCGGGATTCCCCGAAAATACCATATGAAAGGACATATCTGCGGTGGGAAGTTGGTTCTCCCGGCGCTTTTGATAGATTACCGCCAAATTGATAAGGTCCTTCACCTCTTCCTTGACGGTTTCCAGCCCCACATACCCTTCCAGTTCCTTTTTCAGATCCTCGAGGGTCTCCTCCGGCTCTTCCGGCTTTGCTTTTGTCTCTACTTTGGCCGCTTCCTTCTTTTGAGGAGTCAGCTCCGCCTTGGGATCCTCTTCTTTTAATATGGAAAGCAGCTTATCCGATGGGCTTTCCTCTTCCTTTGCCGAAGGGACCGACGGCGTGCTGCCCCAAAAATCCCCCGACATCGACCGAAGGTTGTTTTCGGTCATCGCCCGGATGACCTCTAATTGCTGTAAAATAATTTCATCCTTTTTATCCATTTTCTTCTCCTTTTCCTCGGTCGATGACCTCCAAGTTTCCGCGGCAGCAGGGACACCTATAATGTTCCGGATACGCCGCCGGTCCGGTGCGCCGGTACCGCTGCCACTCTTCGCCGCACGCTTTGCAGCGAACCAGATAACGCGCCGGTTTCGGATCGGGGATCGTCTCAAGGACTGTCGTATCCGCGGTACGGGAGATGTGGTAGCCGTAAGCTTGGTTCAATTTTTGGGCATAGCGGGTAAACTGGGCTCCATGGTTCAAACAACCGGGACAGGTATGCAAAAGCTCATGACACAAAATCTCCAGCACCGCGTGCCTGTCGCCCTGAATCACCCGCTCCGACACCTCGATCCAAAAACTTCCGTCTTTATTTTTATGGCAGCAGCCCAGCCGCCGCACCGCCCGCCGGTTGATGGTTACCTCTGTGATCCGGTCCGATACCGGGATCCCCAGCGCCTGCATTTGTTCCGTCGCCAAACGCACCAGCTGAAGAAGGAGCAGATACTGCATCAATCAAACACCCCGGTGGAAAGATAGCGTTCCCCGCTGTCCGGCAAAATAACGATAAACCGCTTACCTTGGTTTTCTCCCCGCTCGGCCAATTTTTTCGCCGCCGCTAACGCCGCCCCGCCGGAAATTCCGATCAAAAGTCCTTCCGCGGACGCCGTCGCCCGTACCATCTCGTAGGCTTCCTCGGTGGTAATGGGGGAAATTTCATCATACACCGTCCGATCCAAAATGGAAGGGATAAAATTGGCGCCGATCCCCTGTAACGCATGGCTTCCCGCTTTTCCGCCGGAAAGCAGAGGGGAATCCGAAGGTTCTACACCGATTACCCGGATCCCGGGAATTTTTTCCTTTAAATACCGACCGACGCCGGTAATCGTGCCGCCGGTACCGATCCCCGCCACCAAAAAATCCACCTTTCCTTCGGTATCCTCAAAAATTTCCGGACCGGTGGTTTGGTAATGTGCCTCGACGTTGGCGGGATTGTTAAACTGGTCGGGGATAAAGCTTCCTTCGATCTCCCGGTGTAAGGCCTCCGCCTTTTCGATGCATCCGGCCATGCCCTTGCTTCCCTCGGTCAGGATCACCTGGGCGCCGTAGGCTTTCATCAATGCGATCCGCTCTTTGCTCATCGAATCGGGCATCACAATGATCGCTTTATAGCCTCTCGCGGCAGCGATGGCGCAAAGCCCGATGCCGGTGTTGCCGCTGGTGGGTTCAATAATGGTGCTATGGGGCTTTAACAGGCCCTTTTTTTCGGCGTCATCGATCATAAACAAAGCCGCCCGGTCTTTGATGCTGCCGGCGGGATTGAGCGCTTCCACCTTCGCCACCAGTTCCCCTTTCAGCCCATACTTTTTCTCCAACGCCGTCAGCCGCAAAAGGGGCGTATGCCCGATCAGATCGGTCACGGCACAAACGATCTTTTCCATAAGAGCCTCCCGTCTTCCCCGGCGTCAAGACGCCCGGGATCGTTTCTTTTTTTATTGTAGCACAGCCCCCTTCCTTTGGCAAGGCAGAGGACTTGCTCCTTTTTGAAAACAACCGCCGTCCCTTGTCATTTTCGCAAAAACGTGGTATTCTGAAAGAAAAAGAAAAGAGGGATTGATATGTACGCAGATGGAAAACGGATGTACGATCTGGTCAGCCGCATGGGATTTGTTCGGGTCAGCGGTTCGCCGGAGGAAGAAAAAGCTGCCGCCATTTTAATGGAAGAAGCAAAAAAGCTGGGCTTTGAGGCGGAAAAAATGCCCTTCGAGGTGGAGGACGGAACGGTTTTAAAGGCGCAGTTTCGGATCACCGGCGGAAAGGAATATACTGTCACCGGCTATAAATGCGCCAAATCCACCGACGGCGAAGAGACCGCTCCTTTTTTCTATCTGGAGCAGTTTGACGATGTCTGTCTCCAAAAAGCCAAAGGCAAATTCGTACTGGTCAACGAGCGCCCCAATCCGGAAACCTACCAAAAGCTGTTGGATGCCGGAGTAAAAGGCTTTATGACTATGGGCGGCACTGTGATCGACGAAGAGGACAAAACCGATCTGGACACGAGAAAGCTTCGGAAGAATATGACCGATTTAGGGCTTCTTCCCGCTTTCCATATCCGGATGACCGACGCGCTGGACCTGTTAAAGCAAAAGCCCGAGACGGTGTCCTTTACTTTGGAGACCAAAAACCATGTCCATATCTCCCATAACGTTCTCGTTACCGTAAAAGGAACCGATTTTCCCGATGAGATTATTGATATCGGCGCCCATTACGACAGCGTCGAGTTTTCCTACGGCGTTTGGGACAATGCCGCCGGCTGTGCCACCATTATGGAGCTTTTGCATTACTTTAAGGAAAATCCCCCGAGACGGACGTTAAACTTTATCTGGTTTGGCTCCGAGGAGCTGGGGCTTTTGGGCTCCAAAGCCTACACCGCCAAATATAAAGACGAGTTTGACCGCCATGTTTTGATGATTAACGCCGACGTGGGCGGTTCGATTTTAGGAAGAAACCAAGCCATTGTCACTGCGGACCACGGTCTTTGTACCTACATCGAATATTTAGCCAAAGAGGTGGGCTACTCTACAACGGTAAAATATGACGTTATGTCCAGCGACTCCACCCCCTTTGCCGATTGCGGCGTCCCCGCCATCAGCTTTGCCAGAGGCGGCGGTCAGGGTATGGGCTTTATGCATACCCGGTACGATATGATTTCCCTTATCTCAGAGGAAGGGTTACAGGTGGTCGCCGACTTTGCCATTGAGTTCGCCAAGCGGGTGGTCAACGCCGAGGTCTTCCCGGTGCCGAAAAAGATCCCCGACGAAATCGTGGAAAAGGTGGACCGCTACCTTTTTAAAAAGAAAGAAGACTAATTCCTTTCCGGGCGCAGAAAACGCGCCCGGATTTTTCTTTTGTGCAATATGCGAATTTCCTAAAATATTCCGTTATAGTATAATGAAAATGTATCAATCGTACATTTTGTGTCATTGGATTTTTGATCATTCCCTATGAGTGTCAAAAGGAAAGGATGCGGCGGAAAACCGGCGACGCCGTACTGTTTGCCTAAACGGTTCGATTTGCTGTCACCTGTGCTTACTGCGTCCCGCTTTTGACCTAACGGACCAAAAAGCCCGTTATCAAGGATACGCGGATTGGATTTTTCTTCATCCCATCCAGAAAGGAGCGCAAGATGGAAGACGTTTTTCAAAAAATTTGGTTTTATTTTGACAGGCCGGATATCCTTTTCATTCTTATGTTCACGATGTTTCTGCTCATACTTTTCCTCATCGCCCTCTCCTTCGCGGTGAAAGCCTACCGTACCCGCCACCCCAAAAATCCCACTTCCGTCCGAGCGCGGGTCGTTTCTACCGACCTCACCGGCGGAAAGGTAGACGTATTGGACAGAGGGCGTGAGGTTGCCGGCAACACCTACGGGCGGGTCGCCTACCACCGCCTTTCCTTCTGGTGTGAAGAAAAAAACGAGGAGTTAAACTTTACCATCGGCGAAAACGACGAACGGTATAAATCGCTCCATCCCGGCGACGAAGGAATCCTCACCTATTCCAAAAACGTCTTTTTGTCTTTCGTCCCAGGGGAAGAGCCAAAAGCCGGATCGAAACGCTGAAAATCGTCCCTTTTGAAAGGAGTTTTCTATGTTCAATCGAATCAAAGATTATCTTATGTATGATGGTGAAAATATGACGATGATTTTGACTTTCGTTCTTCTTACGATCTTGTTCCTTATTGTCATCTCCTTCGCGGTAAAAGCTTACCGCACCCGGCACCCCAAAAACCCCACTTCGGTCCAGGCGCGGGTTCTCTCTACCGACCTCACCGGCGGAAAGGTAGACGTATTGGATAGAGGGCGTGAGGTTGCTGGCAACACCTACGGGCGGGTCGCCTACCACCGCCTTTCCTTCTGGTGCGAAGAAAAAAACGAGGAGTTAAACTTTACCATCGGCGAAAACGACGAACGGTATAAATCGCTCCATCCCGGCGACGAAGGAATCCTCACCTATTCCAAAAACGTCTTTTTGTCCTTTGTTCCGTATCGTTCGTAATGTTTGTCCGATATGATTTCGGAGGTCGCTATGCCCAATTTGCTCACCTTATATTTTCAAGATATGGAATACGTTTTTGGATTTTCGGCTCTTTTTGTCCTGATCGCCCTGTTTTTGCTCATTCCCCTCTCCTTCGCGGTGAAAGCTTACCGCACCCGTCATCCCAAAAACCCCGTTTCCGTTCGGGCGCGGGTCGTTTCTACCGGCCTCACCGGCGGAAAGGTAGACGTATTGGACAGAGGGCGTGAGGTTGCCGGCAACACCTACGGAAGAGTTGCTTACCACCGTCTTTCCTTCTGGTGTGAAGAAAAAAACGAGAAGTTAAACTTTACCATCGGCGAAAACGACGAGCGATATAAAACGCTCCATCCCGGCGACGAAGGAACCCTCACCTATTCCAAAAACGTCTTTTTGTCCTTTGTTCCCGATGGGGAGTAGAAATGACCCGGGACTGCTTCCCGGGCATTTTCTATTCAGCCTATTTTCATATAATTTAACTTAACTCAATGTATAACTTACTATTTTAAAATAAAATCATTAGTTATTTTATTGATTTTATAGGTAACTTGTTGACAATTCGTAACGATTACCATATCATGTAGCTATATAACAGTACTGTTTACGACAAAACAATTAACACCAATACCGCACATCCCCCACAATTTGAATAGTTTACTGCGTTAGCTGTTGTTTCAAAAACTCTCGAAATACGTCGTGTTACTCAGGCCCGCTCAAGTATTCTTTGAATAAAGGGGACATGTTCTCTATGACAAAGCTTAATGAAACCATTGACGAAATCATGCGATTTATTATCACCAACATTTTTGGAGACGATCCGGTGCGGTGGCTGCTTACCTTTCTGCTCATCGCCTTTTTGCTGATCATCGTTCTCATTGCCCTCTCCTTCGCGGTGAAAGCTTACCGCACCCGGCATCCCAAAAACCCCGTTTCCGTTCGGGCGCGGGTCCTTTCCAACGACCTTTCCGGCGGAAGAGTAGACGTTGTCGCCAGAGGGCGGGAAGAAGTAGGAAACACCTACGGGAGAGTCTCTTACCACCGTCTTTCCTTCTGGTGCGAAGAAAAAAACGAGGAGTTAAACTTTACCATCGGCGAAAACGACGAGCGGTATAAAACGCTCCATCCCGGCGACGAAGGGACGCTCACCTATACCAAAAACGTCTTTTTATCCTTTGTTCCCGATGAAAAGTAAAAGGAAAAACCGGAAGAAGTTCTTCCGGTTTTTTTGTTATTCCGAAATACCGCCGTTCGGATCGGTAATGATTAAAGCGCCGGTAGGAATATCCTGGTACCGGGATGGGTTGAGATAGTATAAAACGTTTTTTACCGTCAAAAACCCTTTCGCCATCGCGCCCGTTTCCTTTAAATAGTACCAAAAACCGTCGTCCTTGAGCCATCTGGAAACAAGACGGCGGCCATCGTCGTAATAATACCATTCCCCGTCCTCATACGCCCATCCTTCTTTTTTCTGTTCATCGAAATAGCCGTAATCCAAATCCACCGCTCCGGAGATCCCGGGAACACTGCCCTGACCATACTGCCAGATGTCATACCGCCCCGAATAGGTAAGGGCGCTGCTGTACTGGGCGACCCAAACGGGAACATCCCCTAACGCCGAAACGTCGATCTTATTTTCTAGCCAGTCTTTGCTGGAATAAATCCCGCATCGGTACCCTGCCTCGGTTACCCTTCGGATGAAGGCGCTGCAAATATCGGTGCGCTGTTTGTTGGTGAGCGCCAAAATGGATGGCTCGTATTCCTGGTCAAAAAACAAAGGATAAGTAAAGGAAACGTTTCGGATCACCGATAAAAAGGTGTCCGCTTCTCTTTGCGCCTCCGATTCATTGACGGCATAGCTGTACCAATACGCCCCAATGGGAATCCCCGCCATTTTCGTTCCGGAGACGTTGGTTTTAAAGTAGGGATCCTCCTGGCTTTGGTACATTCCATATCCCGCTCGGAGCATAGCGAACGCAACGCCGGACTGTTTGACCTTCGCCCAGTCGATTTTTCCCTGCCAGCGACTGACATCGATACCTTTTTCCATATCCTTCCTCCTTTCATTCTTCGTTTCATGGTATGCGGACGAGTCGCCGTTTGTGACAAAAAATGTTATCTTTTCATACAAAAAAAGCGCGGATCAAAAATCCGCGCTTTCCCAACCGTCAGCCGATGTGTTAAAATAATCAAGACCAATTGTTATTGAAACACCAAGACCAATTTTAAGAGAAAGGAGAAGCTTAAAAAGTAATGACGGCTATACGGTTCCCAAATGGGCTGTGTTACAGGAAAAGCCGGCAGCAACACACAACTTACACACTGTCAACCCTTGCACATCTATTTTATAGGAGGACGCCGGCCTTCCCTGTTCATAAAAGAAAACCGGCAATCCCCTTTTTTTCGCAAAATTTTTCCATATTTTCGATAACGGAAAGGAGTTACTATGGTTATTCGAACCTATAAGCCCACCGACTGTCTTGAAACGGCGGCGCTTTTTTACCAAACCGTCCACACCGTCAACGCAAAGGATTACAGCGCAAGGCAACGAGACGCCTGGGCAGAAAAGCACCGTGACCTTGCCGGATGGAACCGCTCATTTCTTCACCATCTTTCACTGGTAGCAGTGGAGAAAGGAAAAATCATCGGCTTTGGCGATATCCATAAAGACGGGTATTTAGACCGCCTTTACGTCCACCGGGAGTATCAACGCCGGGGCGTTGCCGCAAAACTCTGTGACCGGCTGGAAAAGAGCGTCTCCGCTCCCGTTATCACCGTTCACGCTTCCATCACCGCACTCCCCTTTTTCCTCAAACGAGGCTACCGCATCCGAAAACGGCAGGCGGTTTTTCGAAACGGCGTTTTCCTTATCAACTACCAAATGGAAAAAAGACGTTTACATATTTTTTCTTCCGGCGCATAAACTGGATACCGGTGATGTAATATGAAAAGAAAAACATGGATCCCCTTTTTGGTCTTCCCCGCCATTGCCTTAGGAATCGGCGGGATCTCTTCTTTTGCTGTCTCTAAGGGCCTTCCTTTTTATGAACAGCTGACAAAGCCCCCGCTTTCCCCGCCGAACTGGTTGTTCCCCGTCGTTTGGACCGCACTGTACATTCTTATGGGGATCGGCGCCGCAAGAGTCTGGAACAAGGGCGCTCCCGCCCGCACCGCTCCCCTGATCCTTTTTTCGCTCCAGCTTTTGTTCAACGCCCTTTGGACCGTTTGGTTTTTTGGAGTGGGCGCCTATCTTTCCGCCTTCCTCTGGCTGATTTTACTGATTGTACTCATCATTTTAATGATCCGCTCTTTTCTCGAGGTGGACCCGCTGGCGGGAAAAATTCAAATCCCTTATCTTTGCTGGTGCCTTTTTGCCGCCTATCTCAATTTTGGAATTTGGCTGCTCAATCGCTCATAAAAAATATCCAATTTTTCCTTTTAGTATATGGTAAAATGCTAAAAACAATTTTATAATTTCGTATTTTTTAGCAATTGTATCTCTTTTAGTTTTTTGATAAACTAAAAGAAAAAGGACCATCTACTATGACCGATCAGGAAATTTGTGCTGTTTTGAACCTTTTGCAACAAAATTTGGCGGATTTAAACCGGGAAATTCGTCGTGTCGTTTTAAGTCGAAATGCTTTACCGCCGGAAAGGATGCAATCGATTGCGGCGCTTCTCGCCGCCGACTGGAAAGCGGTTTCCGTAGAAGACCTTATCCTCTTTTCCCGGCAGATTGCAGCCATTACAACGGAGCTTAAGCAAGCTTCGCCAAACGAATTTCCCAAGGCTTTCGACTCCGAGCCCTGCATAAACGCAGCGCCTTCACAAAATGACGAAAAAGAACCCCGCAAGCATTAAGCTTGCGGGGTTCTTTGGCGCGCCACACAGGACTCGAACCTGTGACCTTTTGATTCGTAGTCAAACACTCTATCCAGCTGAGCTAGTGGCGCATCATCCCGAACGGGAACATTGTCTATTCTACCACATCATCCGGTAATTGTCAACCGGTTTTTCAAAAAAAGCGGAAAACATCTCATC
>CALXGT010000036.1 GCA_944387915.1 uncultured Clostridia bacterium | reverse complement strand
CCTCTCTTCCGATGTTTTTGACCCATCCGCACACCGTATCCGGGGATTTTCCCTCTGCCATCAGGATGTCGCAGGCTTTTAGAAGGTAGTCCGCCCGCTTTTTGGAGCTGGGGTTATATAAACAGATGCAAAAATCTCCCAAAGCCGCAAAGCGCAGCCGTTTTTCAATGACCTCAAAGGGAGTCAAAAGGTCGGATAACGAGATGACGCAAAAATCATGTCCCAAGGGCGCGCCCAGCACAGCCCCCCCCGACAGTGCCGCCGTAACGCCGGAAATCACCTGGATCTCCACGTCGGGGTAGTCTTTGGAAAGCTGGAGCAAAAGCCCCGCCATGCCGTAAACGCCGGCGTCGCCGCTGCATACAAAGGCCACGTCTTTTCCCGATTGGGCGGCGGAAAGGGCCCAGCGACAGCGATCCAGCTCCTGCTTCATCGGGGAGGTATAGATCTCTTTTCCGGGAAACAGGGGCGCCACCAGATCCACATATACGGTGTAGCCGCAAAGGACCTGCGCCCGATTTAACGCTTCTTTGGCCTGGCCGGTAAGAAAGGCTTCTCCCCCGGGGCCAAGGCCGACAACATAAAGAGTATTCAAAAAAATCCTTCTTTCTGTATTTTTTAAGTCAGGGATCCCGCTTCGGGAAAGCAAATGGAAAGGGGCTTGACCGCCGCCGCTATGGTAACGCCGTGGAAAGCGAATTTCCGCCGCCATAAGGTCCCTTTGCTTACCGCGACGGCGCTTCGTTCACAGACGTTGTCTACGCCGGTCACTTTGCTCACAAAGGCGGACGGGGTAAAATCTCCCTCGATGCGGCTTAGTTCCTCGGCGGAGCGGGTTTCGAAAGGCCAGCCGTGATCAGAGCAAAATGCTAACAGTCCCTTTTCCTCTTTTTTCAGGTCGATGCTACCAACGCCGCAGATGGATTCCGGATAGAGGCCGGATTCTGACACAAAGGCAAAAAACGCCTGCTCGATCGCTTCTTTCGAGATATCTTTCCGGCATCCGATACCGAGGATCACCGCTTTGGGAACCAAAGTGAGGACGGCGTCCTCTTTTTTTACGCTTACGGCGACGTCGGCGGGAAGATTTTCGATTACGGATACGCCCAAAGGCGCTGTTCCCAAAATGGGATACCGGCTAAAGAGGGAAACCGTCCGGTTTGCGAGGAGCTTTCCGGAAATGACCTTGATCTTTTCCGGATTTGCGACCCAAAGGTTTTGGTACTTCGCCCATTGGTCAACGGCGAATACCCCGTTGATGTCGGTAGCGGTGGTGATGACCGCTGTCGCGCCGCATATAGCACCGATTTTTCGCGCCAGATCGTTGGCGCCGCCTAAGTGTCCCGAAAGAAGGGGAATGGCGAAATTCCCCCGTTCGTCTACCGCAACCACCGCCGGATCCAGCCATTTCTTTTCCACATAGGGAGCGATCGCCCTAACGGCAATGCCCACCGCGCCGACAAAAACAAGTCCTTCCGCCTCGGCAAAAGCCTTTTTTGTCCATTCCGACAGAGAGAGGGGCTGTTTACAGCGGGATACCTCTCCCCCCAGAGACTTTGCTAAAGTATTCGCCAAAGAAAGCCCTCTGTCGGTAAAAGCGAGAAAGGAAAGCTTCATATGGATACGCCTCCTGGGCAGCATATTTATTTAGTCGCTTCTCTGAATTCTGTCGTAAAGGTAGGATCGTAAAGGCAGCTTCTTTCATAGGCGGAATCGAGGAAATCGCCGATCAAAAGAAGGGCGGTCTTTCGAATACTTTCCTCTGCGCCTCTTTTTGCCAAGGTTCCTACCGTACAAAGCACTACCTTTTCGTCGGGCCAGGTGGCTTTGTAGATAATAGCGGCGGGGGTATCCTCTTTGTAGCCCCCGGCAAGCAATTCCTCTTGTACTTCGTTTAACAGCCCGGCGGACAAAAACAGTACCATGGACGCCTGGTGCTTAGCGAGAGAGGAAAGGGCCTCCTTTTCCGGCACCGGGGTGCGTCCCGCCATACGGGTGATGATAAGGCTTTGGCTGACGCCAGGGAGGGTGTATTCCGCGCCGATGGCCGCCGCCGCGCCGCAAAAGCTGGAAACGCCGGGAGTGTCGTCGTAGGAAATGCCTTTTTCGTCCAAGGCGTCCATCTGCTCCCTGATAGCGCCGAATAAGCTGGCGTCGCCGGTATGGAGACGGACGGTAGTTTTCTTTTCCTCTTCCATACGGTACATGACGTCCAGTACTTCCTCTAACGTCATTTTGGCGCTGTTATAAATGGCGCAGCCTTCCTTCGCCATATCCAAAAGGGCGGGATTGACTAAGCTTCCCGCGTAGATGATACAGTCGGCTTCCTTTAACAGCGCGGCGCCGCGCAGGGTGATAAGGTCGGGGGCGCCGGGACCGGCGCTGACAAAATGGATCATAACGGTTACTCCTTTACAATGACGGTGGCAAAATAACCCGAACCGGCTTCGGGCGCTTTTTCTTTCAGATTGGAAAAGACCTTTTCATCGGGAAGACCGCAGTTTTGGACCAGCGCGCTTTTTTCCAGACTCGCGTACTCATCGATGGCGCTTAGAACGTTTGGCATTTGTTTTCCCGATTTCATTAGGATCTTGGTTCCCGGCCAGTGGAGGGCTTCGTTTAAGTCCGAGCTTCCCGGGGCGATATGTAAGGGGGTGTTCATCTCGGTGAGGCTGATGCCCAAGCGGGCGGCTACGGCGCAAAAGCTGGGCACGCCGGCGATCATTTTCGCTTCATATCCTCTTTTTTGGACCATTTCCATTAAGTAACAGTAGGTGGAATAGATGGAGACGTCTCCCAAATTGGGCATGGCCACATCCTGTCCCTGCTTGAGATACCGGCAAACCTCGTCTACGGCCTTTTCGTGGGCGGCATGCTGGATCTTAGGATCTCTGGACATGGCAAAATGCAGCGTTAAAATGGTCTTATCCGAAATGTCGGCGGCACCCTTGACAATGTCAAGCGCCAGAGTATCGCCGCCTTTGGTTTGGGGACAGGCCAGTACCGGGCATTCCTTAATGATCCGAAGGGCTTTTAACGTCATCAGTTCCGGGTCGCCGGGACCGACGCCGACGCCGTAAAAAATACCTTTTTTCATTTCCATGTGTCAGTAATCTCCTTTGCTTTGTTGGTTTGCCCTAACAGGCCGTAAACGTTGGAAAATAACACCGCGCCGATCTGATATTTTTCCCGAACCCGATGTTCCAAATGCTGTTGAATCGCGATCAACAGGCTTTGCAGCACCGGATCTCGAAGACCTTCTTCGTCCAAAATATCGATGCATGCGTCGGTGGTGGCGGCTGTCATCAGCTTTTTGCAGGTCTCTTTGCTTGCCCCGCATAAGGCGGCATGGGCGCAAAACAGCTCGGTGCGGCAGTCGGCGTACCGGGAATGGGTGTTCATAATCCCTCCCGCGAGCTTTACAAGCTTTCCGATATGTCCCACCAAAAGGACACGCTCAAAAGGGTAAGTCGCCGCGATGTCCAAGGCGTCGCCGATAAAGTTGGAGCATTTGACCATAGGGATATGCCGGCTCGCCAGATGATTTTGGCGGAGAAAATCCTCGCCGTAATTGCCCGGCGTCAAAATCAAGTCTTTTTCTCCCAAAGCGGCGGTTTGGCGAAGCTCTACCGCGATGGTGTCAATAAGCGCCTGCTCGCTCATAGGCTCTACAATACCGGAGGTACCCAGGATGGATAAGCCTCCCTCGATCCCGAGCATAGGGTTAAAGGTCTTTTTGGCCGCCTCATCTCCGCCGGGGATGGAGATGACCGCGTTTAGTCCGCCCTCGTATCCGAAATCGTCGCAGGCTTTTTGAAGCTGTTCTTCGATCATCCGCCGGGGCACCCGGTTGATGGCGGCAAAGCCTACCGGCTGATCCAGCCCGGGCTTGGTCACCCTTCCGATTCCTTCTCCGCCGTCGATAAAAATGCCGGGACGGCCGCTTTTTTGCACATAAGCTTTTACCGTTAAGCCGTGGGTGATATCCTGGTCATCGCCCCCGTCTTTGACCACGCCGCAAACCGCGCCTTCCCCTTCTTTATCGAGAAGGGCGGGAGTGACGGTTACTTCGATCCCTTTGGGCGTCATCAAAGAAAGGGTATCCGCTTTTTTCCCCGAAAGGAGTAAAGCCGCCGCACCATACGCCGCCAAGGCGGCGCATGTCCCGGTAGTATAGCCGCAGCGCAGGTCTTTTTGACCGCTGCGGATAAAATAGTTTAGTGCCATAACGTTTCCTCTTTCCGCTTATAAAAGGGCCTTAAGGTGATCTTGATACAGCTTTTGTACGCCGGGAAGCATTCCTAAGCCCTCTAAGATACAAGAGACCGAAAAACCGTCAAAGGTAAGGACGCTTTTCCAGCTGTCCTCGTCTTCTCCCGCCATATCGTTTAAGGCATGGTCTCCCGCCACCAGCATCATGGGCGCCAAACGCACTTTTTGGTAGCGCCCTTCCTTGAGCTGGGAACGGATTTGGGAGAGATTCGGCCATCCTTCCACCGTACCGACGAACACATCCTTTCGTCCCAGGATATGAAATACCGTCTGCATCGCCGGGTAGACCACATTGGAAAAATGGGAGGTGCCGTGGCCCATAAAGACAAGGGCACCGTTTTCTTCCCTGGGGAACTGTTCGCAAAGGATATCCGCAAGCGCTTTCAGATCTTCGGTACAGGACAACAGCGGGGCACCCAATGTGAGCTTCGCAAACTGATCCTTGGCTTCCTCGACGCTTTTCTTTAGGTTTTCGTATTCCAATCCGTAAAGAAAGTGGGTGGGCTGGACGATGACAGATTCATAACCGCAGGCTCGCAGCTTGGCCAGCGCGTCGTTTACGCTTTGAATCGTTTCTCCCTTCGCCGCCAGATGCCGGCGGATGGTGGGACTGGTAAAGGCGCGGAAAAAATCCGCTTGGGGAGCGGCTTGTTGTAATGCCTGTTCCACGGCGGTAATACTTTTTCGCGCCTCAAGGACGCTGGTGCCGAAGCTGACACAAAGCAATGCGGTTTTCATAGGATCTTCCTTCCAATTTTATAATTTGACAGTTCCTCGGGGGAGCGAAACACGGGGATGGAAAGGGCTTGCGCCACCCTCCAAAGCAAAGGCAGTTCCAATCCACAGTGGGAAAGGAGTGGTTCGTCTTTAAAAATTTCTAAGGGCGGACCGTCTTTTTTTAGCTCTCCCTGGTGGAAAATAAGGATGCGGTCCGCCCATCTCCAGGCAAAGTCCACGTCGTGGGTGGCGACCACCAGAGTAATGCCCTTTTGGTGCAGCGTATCCAGCGTCGTTTCCAAAAGAACCCGTCCCGCCGGATCCAGATTGCTCGAGGGCTCGTCCAAAAGCATCATATCGGGCTCCATCGCCAGAATATCCGCAATCGCGACCCTTCGTTTTTCCCCGCCGGAGAGGTATTGGGGGCCCCTGTTGCGGTAAGAGGTGAGGTGTAAGCTGTTGAGCGCTTCTTCTACTCTGCGCCGCACCTCTTTTTCGGGGAGCCCTAAGTTTATGGGACCGAAGCTGATTTCCTCTTCTACCGTTCCCGCCAAAAGCTGAACGTCCGGATCCTGGAAAACGAGGCCGACGCTTTTGCGCAAGGCGAGGCGTTCCTTTTCCTTTTTCCCAACAGGCTGGCCTTTTAGAAAGATGGTTCCCCTTTCGGGAGTGAGGACTCCGTTCGCCAGCAGGAAGAAGGTAGATTTTCCCGCGCCGTTGCTTCCCAGCACGGCAATTTTTTCTCCTTCAAAGAGACGTACCGAGAGGGGAAAAAGAGCTTCTCTCTCTCCGCCGTCGTAATGGAAGGACACATTTTCAAAACGCAGCAGTTCATTCATCGCACTTCCCCCTTTATCATGTTAAAAACATACCGAAAGTCATTCCCACGAGGGGGATACTGAGAAGACAGATCACCTTTCCGGTCAGGGGTTTTCGTTGCGTCAAAAAGGCGATCTTTCCGGTGTAACACCGGCTTTCCATCGCGTCGAAGCATTGCCCCGCCCGGCGAAAGCTGTTGGCGAGAAGTCTTCCGTATACAAGGCCGGTGGTGCGAAGACTTTTTAAAAGAGAGGCGTAGCCTAACCGGCTGGCAGCGGAATCCCGCATATCATGCGCCGTGGCGAGTAAAATGAAAAGATAGCGGTAGATCAGCATGCAAAGATCCAGCACCACCTCCGGAGTATGAATCCGCCGAAGCACCGCAAACAGTTCGGGAAGGGGAGTGGAAAGGCTTAGAAAGTACAAGCAGCTCACCGCACCCAAAGCTCTGGAAAGCACCAACCCTCCGAGAGACTGGGAAGCGGGAGTCACCGCAAGCCAGCCGCCGAAGAAAGGCAAGGAAAGCACCTCGTTTTCCGGTAACACCCGGTAAAAATCCCAAAGGAGGGTTAAAGCGGAAAGAAGCAAAAAGGCGGCGGGAAGCCAAAATAAGGCGAAATATTTCCGAACGGGAATGTTCCCCATGACTACCGTTATCCCCGACAGAAAGAAAAACAGAAAAAGGGGAGGAAGCGGGGTTGGAGAAGCGGTGGACAAAATCAAAAGGAGTCCGCTCGCGGCCGCTTTAAAGGAAGCGTTTTCCCCGCAAAGACGGGAGCTTCTGGCGAGGCTGTCCATTGCGGTGGGACCATGGGAATGATGCCGGCCTAAAAGAAACGAGACGAAAACCGTCGCCGCCGAGATTGCCGCCAGCGGCACAGGCGGCAATGTCTCGGCGAACAGACTCCACAGTACGACTCCCGCTAACAAAGCGGTGATCACGGCTTTTTCTCCGAGTTGGTATTTTTTTCGGAGGAGGCGCCGCCGTATTTCTTTCGCGCCACCAAATAACCGAAGCCGTAAGCTAAAACGCCTACGCCGAGTCCGGTTTGAACACAGAAAAACAAGCTTTCCACCTCGCCGGGAAGTTCCCCGCCGATGAGCTGTTCCAAAATCGGGGTAAACCACGGTTCATATTCTTCGCCGGTGATCTCCGCGACCTTATCGCTTCCGGCGTTGTCGCTTCCGCCGAATTCCGCGCCCCGAAGGGCGAACAGCGGTCCCAACGCCAAAACGACCACCGCAATCAGTGAAACAAGGACGATTTTTCCATTACGACTCATAAAAACAACCCCCTTTTCCGATTTTGCAAAAGGGCAAGCTCCGGTTTGGCATAGCTTTGAAGCCCCATCATCACGAGCATGGTCAAAATGCCCTCAATGATAGCCAAAGGAAGCTGGGTGGGGGCGAATACCGTCAAAAATTCCAAAAAGCTCGCGCCGATGCCGCCTTCCGCGCTGGGGTAAGCGATGGCAAGCTGTAAGCTGGTGACGCAGTAGGTAAACAGATCCCCCAAAGCGGCGGCTAAAAAGACGTTAAGTAATTTGGGAAAGCGAAGTTTTTTCCCGATTTGGTACAGGCCAACGGTAACGAGAGGACCCGCCACCGCCATGCTAAAGGTGTTGGCGCCAAGGGTCGTCAGCCCACCGTGCGCTAAAAGAAGCGCCTGGAATACCAGCACGATGATTCCAAGCACCGAGGTCACAGGAACGCCGAACAGCAAGGCGCCAAGGCCGGTGCCGGTCATATGGCTACAGCTTCCGGTCACCGAGGGGATCTTGAGAGACGAGATCACGAAGACAAAGGCGCCGGTCATAGCGAGAAGCAAAAGGGATCTGCGCTGATTTTGGGTCAGTTTGCGCAGGGCGATCACTCCCGCCACGAGAAAGGGGAGACACAAAGCGCCCCAAAACACGCAAAACGCGGGGGGCAGGTATCCTTCCATGATGTGCATGCCATGTGCAGTCTGGGGTACACAGATCGCCAAGCTGACCATCACGGAAAGAGACAAAATCTTTTTTTCCGAAGATGTCATAAGGATTCCTCCATTTTGATATTCTCCCTTTTGGTGTTCCAAAAGGGGACGAGACCGGAGATAAAAGCTCCAATCTCGCATGCAGACGATTAGTCCGACCGCTGCATGGGTCCTGCACTTTGGCAGTATCTAATATAAGGCAGGTCTTCCGGCTTTGGCTTCCGCGCTTCGGTTTGCCTTCCCATGTGTACCCCACAGTGACGTATAAAACCGAAACTCAGCCATTACGGCGGCGGTCCCGCACGGGATTTCCACCCGTTTCCCTATTCTACCGGCATAAGCCGGTCACCTTATATTCGTGGTTAAGCCTGCTTTGCAGGCGAAACGCGCTATCGTGTGATTTGGTACAATAACGCGTTGCAGATGGCGGCGGCTACGTTGCTTCCGCCTTTGCGACCTCTTGCCACAATATGAGGGATGTGGGTCTTTAAGATCATTTCCTTACTTTCCACCACATTGACAAAGCCCACCGGCACGCCGATGATGAGCGCCGGATGAAGGATGCCCGCCTGGATTTGCTCATACAGGGAGACCAGCGCGGTGGGGGCGTTTCCAATGGCAAAAATGCAGGGCTTCGAAAGAGACGCCGCCCGTTCCATGGAGACAATCGCCCGGGTAATGCCTCTTTCCTTCGCCTCGGCGGCTACGTCCGGATCAGACATAAAGCAATGGACTTCTCCTCCGAGCTTTCCGAGAATGGTTTTGTTGATGCCGGCTTTGGCCATCTGGGTATCGGTAACAATGTCGCATCCGCTTTTTAACGCTTCGATTCCCTTTTGTACCGCATGTTCGGAAAACACCAGGTTGTCCGCGTAATCAAAATCGGCGGTGGTGTGGATAGCGCGCTTGATAACCAGTTCATTTTCCGGGTCCAGCTTCCGGTCGCCCAAAAGCTCGGTAATGATTTCGAAGCTTCGCCTTTCAATATCCATAGGCTTAATTTGTTCCAACATGACGGTTACACTCCTTTTACAAACAAAAAGGCTGGGCAGCATAACGCTGTCACAGCCGGTTTCCTGCAACGAAACAGTTCCCCTTTTTCCAAGTGTTCCGTGGAAAGGGGACGACTTGAGCAGGTCTTCTGACTTGTGCACTCGGATTGCTCCAAACGTCGTTTTGCCTTCTCGGAGGTTTCTCCAATGACCGACTTTCGTCGACAACGGCGTCGATACACATACAGCGGCGGTACCGTCCGGGAGTCTCACCCGGTTGTCTATTCTCCCTACCGCCTACACAGCCAGCAGGGCACTCAAATCCTTCTTTATTTTATCGATATCCGCTTTATTTGTCAACTATATTTGAAAAAAGAAGGAAAAAGCAAAGCCTTTTGGGCAAGACGTTTCCCGTTTAAAAATTTTTCCTCGGAAAAAATTTTTAAAAGCCGTTGAAAACGGGATTTCAAAAGGTTCCATCTGTTGACAAATTTTTGGGGAATTGGTATAATCAAAAAGAGTAAATTATCGTTTGAGTGCTGCTGATATCGTTTGGACTCAGCAGAGAATAGGGAAGCCGGTTAGAATCCGGAACGGTGCCGCCACTGTATGTGCGTAGGGCTCACACGGGACGAAAGTCGGTCATTGGAACAAAGGTTCCGAGAAGGCTGTGTGGGACCAAAGAGGCATAAGTCAGGAGACCTGCTCAATACGATTCTCCGTGAGCCTTGGTATGAGGGCGAGCGGCGTTTGTTGTGCGCAAAAAACGGCTGCGGCAGTATGTTCTGCCGCAGCTTTTGCTTTGAAATATGGCGGTTTTTTCCTTTTGGAAGCTTTCGGACAGGAATGTGAAGTCAGGAGCGTGAATAGTCTGTGAATATTGTAATGTCGGGCTTGGAGCATAGCTTAGCCCCCATCAGCCTCAGAGAGAGCCTTTCCTTTACGCCGCTGCAAACCGGACAGATGGTAGAAAAGATCCGCGCTTTTCCCAACGTTTCGGGGTGCGTGCTGATTTCTACCTGCAACCGCACCGAGCTGTATCTCTCCTGTGAAGAAGAGGAGGATCCGGGGAAGCTTTTGTGTCTGGCGGCAGGGATGGAGTACACACCTTACCGGGACGCGTTTATTACCTGTGCCGGGGAAGAAGCGGTGCGGCATTTAATGGAGGTAGCGGCGGGCCTTCGTTCCCGGATCTTTGGCGAGGACCAGATCATCTCCCAGGTGAAGGACGCCCTTTCTATCGCCAGGAAGGTCAAAGGGACGGACAGCGTCTTGGAAACGTTGTTTCGGTCGGCGATCTCCGCCGGGAAAGAGGTGCGGACGAAAGTGCGCCTTAACGCGGTCCCCACTTCGGCGGCAAGCATGGCGGTAGAGCTTCTTTCGAGAAAGCTTGGGGATCTGACCAACAAAAGGGCGCTGGTGATCGGAAACGGGGAGATGGGACGTCTTTCCGCCACGTTATTGCAGCGGGCGGGATGCGATGTTTTGATTACCCTTCGAACCTACCGGCATGGGGAGACGATCGTGCCGCCGGGATGCGGCGTGGTGCCTTACGAGGAGCGGTTTTCCCATATGGCGGATCGGGATCTTTTGATTTCCGCCACCACAAGTCCCCATTTTACGGTGACGGTGGATGAGCTTTCCGCGCTCTCCTCGGTGCCGCCTCTTATGGTGGACCTCGCGATCCCGAGGGATATCCAGCCGGAGGTGGGAAATCTTCCCGGCGTTTCCCTTTACAATATCGACGATCTGGGGAGCTTTTTAGAGGATCGGACCATTCCTCCCAAGGTGGAAGAGATTTTAAACGCCCAAACCGAGAATTTTTATCGCTGGCTTCACTATAGGGACTGTATGACCTCGGTGGGGAGCCTCAAGGAAGCTATTGTGGACCGGATTTTATCCGCCAGAGAGCTGCACACCGATCTTTCGGAGGAAGAAATTGTGGAGTTTTCGGTAAACAAGACGGTGGACTTGCTGGTTACGGGGCTTGCGGAACGGATTACGTCGGAAAATCTGGAAAAATGTGAAAGTAAGATCCGGCTGCATACCACCGGTGTGCATTGACGAAAGCGGGAGAAACGTATGGATTTAAAGGAGTACCGCTTTCCGCTGTTTGTAGATCTCAGCGGAAAGAAAGTGGTTGTAGTGGGATGCGGAAAAATCGCTTTGCGCCGGATAGAAGTTCTTCTTTCCTTTGGAGCAGATGTCACCGTGATCGCGCCGGAATGTGAAAATGTCCCAAAAGGGGTCGTTTTTTTCCGCCGCCCGTATCAGGAAGGAGATCTTTCCGGGGCGTTTTTGGCGGTAGCCGCCACCAATGACCGTCAGGTCAATCGCAAGGTAGGAGAAGACGCCGCCAGGGAAGGGATTTTTGTGAGCGTAGCCGATCGGAAAGAGGAGAGCACGTTCTTTTTTCCAGCTATTTGCGCCAGAGACGGGTTGATAGCCGGCGTAGTTTCGAAGGGAACGGATCACAAAAAGACTGCGTATGCCGCAAAGAAAATTCGCGCCGTATTGGAGGAGTTGGAATGAAAAAAATTCGGATCGGAAGCAGAGAAAGCCGCCTTGCCGTGATCCAATCGGAGATGGTTATTGACGCGATACGGGCGTATGACCCGGCGATGGAAGTAGAGCTTGTGACCATGAAGACCACAGGGGACAAGATCTTAGACCGGACGTTGGACCAAATCGGCGGAAAAGGATTGTTCGTCAAGGAGCTGGATGCGGCGCTTTTGGAAGAGAGAGTGGATTTTACGGTACATAGCAGCAAGGACCTTCCTATGGAGATCGATCCAAAGCTTCCTTTGGTGGCGTTTTCCAAACGGGCGGACCCCCGGGACGTTCTGGTTCTTCCCGAAGGGGCGGATCGTATTGACTGGGAAAAGCCTATTGGCTGTTCCTCTCTTCGCCGCCAGCTTCAGCTGCGCAAGCTGTTTCCCAAGGCAAAATTAGCTCCGGTGCGGGGCAATGTGATTACAAGACTCAAAAAATTAGACGATGGGGAATACGGGGCGTTGGTGTTGGCCGAAGCGGGACTTTCCCGGCTAGGACTCTCCCATCGGATCAGCCGTTATTTTTCGGTAGAGGAGATCCTCCCCGCTGCCGGTCAGGCGATCTTGGCGGTGCAGGCGAGACAGGAAGTGGACACTACCTGCCTACAGGGGTTTGACGATAAGGACGGGCGGGATTGCCTTTTCGCGGAGCGGGCTTTTGTCAGCGCCCTTGACGGCGGATGTTCTTCGCCGGTGGCGGCTTATGCCACTGTGGATGGGGATGCCCTTACATTGAAGGGCATGTATGTGACAGAAAAGGAAGAGATTTATTTTGAGACCGTCTCCGGCTTTCGAAACGATGCCGTCGCTTTGGGAACGGCGCTGGCGCAGGGTATGAGGAGGAAGTACCAATGAAGGAAGGAAAGGTAACTTTAGTCGGGGCAGGCCCCGGGGATCCGGAGCTTTTGACCCTGAAAGGGAAAAAGGCGATCGAATCCGCCGAGGTGGTGGTGTACGACCGTCTGGTGAGTCCGGCGATTTTGCGCCTGATTCCCGAAAACGCTGAACGCATCAATGTGGGAAAAGAGGCGTCTCACCATACCGTTCCCCAGGAGGGGATTAACCGGATCCTGTTGGAAAAAGCCCTGGAAGGGAAAAAGGTGGTTCGGCTCAAGGGCGGCGATCCCTTTTTGTTTGGCCGGGGCGGTGAGGAATTAGAGCTTTTGTCGGAAAACGGGGTTTCCTTCGAGGAAGTTCCCGGCATCACCTCAGCCATCGCGGTCCCCGCTTACGCCGGAATCCCGGTGACCCACCGGGACTTTAGCTCTTCTCTTCACATCATTACCGGCCACCAGCGGGCGGGAAAACCGTTAGATATCCATTTTGACGCCTTGGTCAAGGCGAAAGGCACCCTGGTCTTTTTGATGGGCGTCAGCTCCCTTTCGGAGATCTGCCGGGGGCTTTTAGAGGCGGGTATGGAAGAAAATACCCCCGCCGCCACCATCGAAAGGGGGACGACGCCTTTCCAACGCACCACCTTGGCGACCCTTTCCACCTTGCCCGAGGAAGCGAAAAAACGCAAGGTCAAAAGCCCCGCCATCATTATCGTGGGCGAGGTCTGTAACTATTCCAAGGAGTTTGACTGGTTCGACCATCTTCCTTTGAAAGGGAAAACGGTGGTGGTCACCCGGCCGAAAGAACGGGCGGGAACGTTGTCTTATCGCCTTCGCGCCTTGGGGGCTGAGGTGGTGGAGTATCCATGTATCGAAACGGCGCCGATGATTCCATGCGAAGAAATGGAAGAGGCCATCGCAAAGATCGGCGAATACTCCTATCTTGTTTTTACCAGTCCCGCGGGAGTGTCGGCGCTGATGGAAATGCTTTGGCGCACCGGGCGGGATGTTCGGGCGCTTGGGGCGATTTCCATCGCGTCCATCGGCCCCGGTACCGACCGGGAGCTTCAAAAATACGGTCTGCGGTCGGATCTGATCCCCGATGTATATGACAGCCCCCATTTAGGAGAAATGATCGCCCTACAAAAACCGGAGAAACCGGTTTTGATCCTTCGGGCAAAATGGGGTACCGACGATTTGACTAACGCGTTACAGCAAGGAAACGTTCCTTACCGGGATGTGCGCTGTTACGAGACCCGGTATACCGCATCCAACACTGACGAGATTAAAACCCTCTTGACCGAAGACACTTTGGTGACCTTTACCAGCGCTTCTACGGTAAAGGGTTTTGTCGCGGCAATGGGAGAAGAAGCGGACCTCTCGAAAGTGATAGGGGTCTGCATCGGAAAACAAACCGAGGCAGAAGCGAAAAAGCATCATTTGCGCACTGCGACCGCCAAGAAAGCGACCATGGATGCGCTGATCGAAACGATATTGGAAGGAGTATCCTTATGGAATTGACAAAACGTCCCCGCCGTTTGCGGGATGGCGATACGATTCGCCGGATGTGCCGGGAAACGAGACTTTCCCCCGATAGCTTAGTGTATCCGATTTTTGTAGACGAGAATCTTTCGGGAAAACGGTCTATTGATTCCCTTCCCGGTCAGTATCATTATGGATTGGATACCGTGACCGAGGCGGTCAAGGAATGTATCGACGCCGGAGTCAGAAGCTGTATCCTCTTTGGCATCCCGAGCTATAAGGATGCGGTGGGCTCCTCCGCCTGGGACCCCGAAGGGGTGATCCAAAAGGCGATCCGCATCATTAAGAAAGCTTATCCCGATTTTTATGTCATCACCGACGTTTGCATGTGCGAATATACCGACCACGGCCATTGCGGCGCCCTTTGCGGCGAAAAGGTAGATAACGACGCTACCCTTGAACTTGTAAGCAAGGTCGCTCTTTCCCACGCCGAAGCGGGCGCCAATATGGTGGCGCCTTCGGATATGATGGATGGACGGGTCGCGGCGATTCGGAAAACATTGGACGAAAACGGATATCAAAATATTCCCATCATGGCCTATTCCGCGAAATACGCATCCGCGTTTTACGGGCCGTTTCGCTCCGCCGCCGGTTCCGCGCCTTCCTTCGGCGACCGGAGAGGGTACCAGATGGATCCCCATAACCGGAGAGAAGCCATCAAGGAATGTGCTTTGGATGTAGAAGAAGGGGCGGACATCATTATGGTGAAGCCGGCGCTCTCCTATCTGGACATTATCCGGGAATGCTCCGACCGGTTCGATCTTCCCATGGCGGCTTATTCGGTCTCCGGCGAATACGCCATGATCAAGGCGGCGGCCAAAGAAGGTCTGGTGGACGAATACCGGATCATGTGTGAGTCGGCGCTTTCGGTTTTCCGAGCGGGCGCGGATATTTTGATTACCTATTACGCCAAGGAGTTAGCAAAAGCGATTCAAAAAGGAGATATTGGATAATGGATCATTCGGAAATGTTATTTGAGCGGGCAAAAAAGGTCCTTCCCGGCGGGGTAAACAGCCCGGTGCGGGCGTATCGTGCGGTAGGATTAACGCCTCGGTTCATTTCAAAAGCCGACGGGGCGTATATCTTCGACGAGGACCAAAACCGGTATATCGATTACGTTTGCTCCTGGGGGCCGATGATTTTGGGACATAACCATCCCGTTATCCGGGAAGCGGTAGAAAAGGCGGTAAAGGACGGTCTTTCCTTTGGTGCATCCACCAAGCGGGAGGTGGAGATCGCCGAGCTGATGATCCGGATGGTTCCGGGGATCGAAATGGTCCGTATGGTCAATTCCGGCACCGAGGCGGTGATGTCCGCTCTTCGTCTCGCAAGGGGCGCTACCGGCCGGGACAAGATCTTAAAGTTTGAAGGTTGTTACCATGGCCACTGTGACGCCATGTTAGTAAAAGCGGGATCCTCCGCCGTTGCGGAGGACGGAAAGCCCAGCTCCGCCGGTGTGCCAAAGGATACGGCGAAGGATACGTTAACGGCGAAATACAACGATTTGGCGAGCGTCCAGACCTTATTTGACCGGTACCCCGGCGAGATCGCCTGTATCATTGTGGAGCCCGTGGCGGCGAATATGGGTGTCGTGGGACCCAACCCGGGATTTTTAGAGGGACTTCGGAAGATCTGTGACCAAAACGGCGCCCTTTTGATTTTCGACGAGGTCATTACCGGATTTCGTCTCGCCAAGGGCGGCGCGCAGGAATACTTTAACGTGAAGGCGGATCTGGTGACCTTTGGCAAGATCATCGGCGGCGGCATGCCGGTGGGCGCCTACTGCGGCAGCCGGGCGTTGATGGAACAGGTCGCGCCGTGCGGTCCGGTGTACCAGGCGGGGACCCTTTCGGGAAACCCGGTGGCTATGGCGGCGGGTTTTGCCCAGTTAAGCTACCTAAACGACCACCCCGAGGTGTATTCTGATCTTTCGAAAAAAGGTAGAAAGCTTGCCGAAGGGATGGAAGCGGCGGCGAAAAAAACGGGCGGCGTTCGGATCAACCACATCGGAAGCTTAGTGGCTCCCTTTTTCACCGGGGATTCGGTAGAATCCTTTACCGACGCCCAAAAGAGCGATTTGAAAAAATATGCCGCTTACTTTGAAAAGATGCTAAAGCGGGGGATCTATCTCGCGCCGGCCCAGTTTGAGGCCATGTTCCTTTCCGAAGCCCATACCGACGCCGACATCGAAGAAACTATCCGAGCGGTGGAAGCGGTATTTTCGGAGCTGTAACCGAAACGTTTATTTTACGCGTCTTGGCGGAAATTTCGCCAGGCGCGTTTTTTACCAAAACAGTTGACAAATTATGGGAAATATAATAAAATGATTAAAGAATGACGGAAAAGGGCTTGACAAAAATGAGATCTTGTGAGTCGTTG
>CALXGT010000035.1 GCA_944387915.1 uncultured Clostridia bacterium | reverse complement strand
GCAGAGCAAGACTCTTTGAAGCGGTGCAGCAAGTCAAGATCGTCAACGCACAGAGAAAAGCAAAACTCCGTGGAAAGGACTTCACCGGCTCGTCATACGACGATACCGAGCTGAAGAAAAATCCCTTACTGGCCGTGGACTACATCGCAGCTCCGCCGAGAATGGCGCTGTACCGTGAATGCTCTGCCAAGATCGTGGCGACCTATCTCAAATACGTGTCGATGGACGATATCTACCCCTACAGCATAGATGAGGTGTTCATCGACGCAACCCACTATCTGAACACCTATAAAATGAACGCTCACGACTTCGCTCGGATGTTGATTCAGGAAGTCTTAAAGACAACCGGCGTTACTGCTACGGCAGGCATCGCCGAGAATATGTATAAGGCTATGTCCTCGGAGCCGACGGGGCCATGCGTTAAACAAATTTGATACCAACGGAAAGAGTACCGCACTTATGTGCGGTACTCTTTGGATTTTTCGTGGGATACCTTTTCACGAAAGGTCAAAGTTACGCATCTTTGAGCGATTCTCCTTATCTACCATGTGTTTGCAAAAGATTTATGGCTTGCTTCTTGCCCCCTTTTTGCGTTATAATAGCACTATTATCCCAAAAGGAAGGCGTTACTATATGGATGACTTAAAAATATACGATGTAAGATATTTAAAAGGAGATAGTTCTTTTCTCTTGGATGACGGAAAGACATCGATCCTCTATGATTCCGGTTTTGGGTTTACCGGATTTAAGGTAGCGGAAAACATTCGGGAGATTCTCGGGGACCGGGAACTGGATTATATTTTTTTAACCCATTCTCACTACGATCACGCGCTTGGCAGCGCCTATGTTCTTCAATATTATCCAAATGCGAAAGTTGTCGCGGGGAAGTATGCCGCGGAAATTTTTCGGCGTGATGGCGCAAAAAAAGTGATGAAAGAGCTGGACTCTAAATTTGCCCACGCTTGCGGCGTAGACGAGTATGAATTTTTAGGCGATCACTTAAAAGTAGATATTCCTTGCGAAGATGGAGCGATCATAAAAGCGGGAGATCTACAGTTTGAAGTCATCAATTTGCCGGGACATACGAAATGTTCGGTGGGATTTTACTGTAAAGACCGGCAACTCTTGCTTTCCACGGAAACATTGGGTGTTTATGACGGAGAAAAAAATATTGTTCCTTCTTATCTTGTAGGATATGAACTGACCATGAAATCCATTGAACGGGTATCCAATCTTGCTATTAGAAAGCTGCTTGCTCCCCATTATGGAATTTTAAATAAAAAGCAGACCGAATTTTTCTTACAGCATATGAAATCGGCCAGCGAAAATGCTGCCAAAGAAATTGTGGAATGGAAAAAAAGCGGTAAAACCGACGAAGAAATCACCCAGATCTGGAAGGATCGGTATTGGTACGGAAAGGTAAAAGAATTTTACCCGATTGACGCCCTTCGTTTAAACACTTCTATTACCGTGAATCTGATCTGTAAAGAGCTCATCAAGTGATTCGGCGGAAATCCATCCTTGTTTGAATGTATCAGGTTGGAGAGGGAATCAGCCTCCTTCGAACATTTCATACCGACGAAAAAAAGTACCGCATATGAGTGCGGTACTTTTTTCGAAACGGTGTGGAGCTTTCGGAATATGATTGAACGGTGAACTCAATTTTTTTGCACTGCCAATGCGGGTAAAAGTAATAAAATTCATAAAAACGTATTATCTATTTTGCAGAAAATATTTTTAGTCGCTTGAAGGGCGGTGGTTTATATGCTAAACTATATACGATCAATTTGTGGATAGAAAAGTGTGAGCGGGCAAACGGTATATTTGCGTTTGTCATTTTTTAGCAGATTAAGATTACCGTTTGTTAAGTTTCACGGGAAGGGGATGAAGAAAATCAATTCGAACCGAAATGTAGAACGCGCGCAGGAACTGTTGGAAATCTGTTTTGACACGTTTTGCGAAAACGGTCTGGAGAATACCGGAATGCAGAAACTGGCGGATGCGTGCAAAGTGACCAAAGCCGGCCTGATTTACTACTTCGGCAGTAAGGATAACCTTGTGGTAGAAGCGACTGCCTACTGCATGGCAAAGGTCGAGGACGACTTTATGGCGAAAGCGCCCACGAGTTTTGGGGACATCGAACGTTTTTTGCAAGAAATGCCGTATCTGACGGCGAAACTCCACGGAGCGAAATACCGCTTCATGTATCAGGTGTACGCGAGTCCCAAATACCGCGAATACGGTAAGGCGTTTTTTCAAGGAGTCAACGTCCGATACCACAAGTATGCGCAGCTGCTTTCGGGAAAGCTCCAGATGCCTGTGGACTATATTCAGGGAATGATTTACGTTTTCGTCCGGGCGTGCGTCCATTACGCATTGTTTGAGGATGAAGAATATCTAAACCTGCAATTAAACGCAATTCGTGTTTCCTTGCGGGCATTTATAGCGGAAGCTATGAGACAGAAAGGAGAGAATTTATGAAAAAACGAATTATCGGCCTGCTGTGCGCGTTGGCGCTGGTAATGGGTATGATACCGGTTACGGCGTTTGCGGCGGCGCCGGTTTATTTGGCGCTGGGCGACAGCATCACCTACGGCGTTGGATTGGATGACGAGAAAAATCAAAATTTTGCCGCCTTGTTGGCTAATGAAAACGGATTTACCCTCGAAAATGAGGCGGTTTCCGGCGCGACTTCGGATGATTTATTGAAAAAGGTTAGCGAGATTTCGGAGCTTGTTTCTAATGCCGACCTCATCACCATCACCATCGGCGGCAACGACCTGATGAATGCGCTGTATGAGTATCTGCTGGAGAAGTGGCCTGCGACTGATCCTAATCATCCTGAAACCGTCAAGGATGTACAGGATCGACTGATATCAGGAGAATTGGACGAAAGCCTGTTAAGTTCATTGATGTTTACTTTGTTAGGTTTTGATTCTGCAGCAGCTTTGGAAACATTTCAAACAAACCTGACCGCGATCGTGACAAAAATCAAAGAGACCAATTTAGATGTGACTCTTGTTGTGGCGAGCCAGTATAACCCTTACCTTTCTTTTAGCAGCGTAAATGGTATGATGAGTTATCTTCCGTCGGCGTTCGATACTCAAATAGTGAAAATGAATACCATTATCGAAGAGGTTGCCAAACAGAACAACATTATCGTAGCGGATGTCTATACGGCGTTTAACGGTGCAGGCGAAAATCTCTGCAACGCGACAGCGGATCCCTTAAACCTGGACTTCCATCCCAACGCGGACGGCCATGCGCTCATTGCGGATACGATCCAAGGTGTGCTGGATGGCTTGAACATTATAACAGGTGTTACCATCGATCCCGAAACGGTCACGGTGGAAAAGGGCGAAACCCAGTCATTTACCGCCACGGTCAACGGTATCGGCAGCTACGGTAACGCTGTGAACTGGAGTATTGTTGAAAGTGTGGCTACCGGAACCACCATCGGCCAAGATGGCACCCTTACCGTAAGCAAGGATGAAACACTCGGCTCCCTGAAGATAAGGGCGACTGCAAAGGACGATCCCAACCAATACGCCGAAGCCACCGTTACGATTACCGGCGGAAACGAGCCTACCATCCCCGAGATCGCGATCGACGAAACCAACTTTCCCGACGCTAACTTCCGGGAGCATGTAAAAACATTTGATACGGATAACAGCGGCTCACTGTCCGAAGACGAGATCGCTGCTGCCACCAATATCGATGTTACCAACAAGAATATTACTTCTTTAAAGGGAATCGAGTATTTCACCAACTTGCAAGAGCTGAACTGCCAGGATAACGAACTGACAGAGCTGGATGTGTCGGCGAATACAGAATTAACGATTTTGAACTGCTCTAATAACCAGCTGACAGAACTGGATGTGTCGGCGAATACAGAATTGACGATTTTGAACTGCTCTAATAACCAGCTGACAACGCTGGTTATTCCTTCCGGCAGTTCGTTTGAAAACTCTGATTTAGCCCAATCGTTCACGGTAGATGTAAAACCCACGACGGGCAAAACGTGGAGCTATGACCTTTTGGAGTTTTTTGATGAGAATGCGTGGGAAAAGGTAGCCGGTATCACGGTTCAAAATGGTACTCTCGAAACCGACGGCAAGACCGTATCCTGGACAAACGGGGCGAAAAATCCCGTTGTGACGTATACTTATCAAATGTCCGATACGCTCACCATAGAAGCGACCTTGACATTAAACTATACGCCCAATGAAGAGGAGATTCCGCAACAGCCAAGCGTCCCCTCTCAGCCTGATAAAGAACCCGAGAAAGAAAGTTTTACCGGCTGGAAGCAGGATGGCGCAGGCAATTGGCATTACAGCCGGGATGATGAACTAGTCACCGGCTGGCTGAAAGACGGAAACACCTGGTACTATCTGGAAGAATCCGGTAAAATGGCTACCGGCTGGAAACAGCTTAACGGCAAGTGGTATTACTTCTACACCTGGGGCGGTATGGCGGAAGGCTGGGCGCTGAATAACGACATCTGGTACTATCTCGATTCGGAAACCGGCGCGATGCAAACCGGCTGGAAACAGCTTAACGGTAAATGGTACTACCTTTATAGCTGGGGAGGCATGGCGTATAACACCACCGTAGAAGGCTACCCGCTTGGAAGCGACGGCGCGATGAAATAAAATTTTTCGAAAAGGGTACTGCTTTATAGCGGTACCCTTTTTTATGTACGGCTCGTAAGCTGTTACACCCTGATTAAAATCTCGCTTCCGTTGTAGAATACAAAGGAAGTACATTTTGTATCGAAATAGAAGCTGTTCCCAAAATAAGCCCCAGTTTGGACACGAATCGTATTAAAATTGCTGCTTTTCTTTTTCACAAACGTAAGATATTTTTAAAATTGCCTCTTATAGCGATGAACGATTCGGTTATATCCTTTGTGCTACAGCACAACATTTTTGTAAATCGCTTTGTGCGAATGGACATTTTGGGCTTTGTTTTTGGATGTTTGTTTGTAGTGTTGAATATAACAAATCGAAAGGAGACGGTTACACATGAGCATATTGCATAAATAAGGACATTGATATTTGACATAAATTACAAATGCGAATATAATAAGCACATAGAAAAAAGAACCGCGGACAAAGGCGCCTGTTGTGGAAAGTCGTTGTCTGCGGTTTTTCTTTTACTTTCACAGGAAGGGGATGCTTTCAATGGTAGATATGAGAACGGATGTTGAGATCATGCTCAAAGATATCGGCATGACATATAAAACCAGTACCAATACCGATGTTACTGCTTTAACCAATGTAACGATGAATATTCACAAAGGGGAATTTGTTTCTTTACTGGGACCTTCCGGCTGCGGAAAAACCACTCTACTTAGAATCATTGCTGATTTGCTTACTCCTACTGTGGGGGAGATTTCAGTCGGAGGGGAATCTCCGAGGGAAGCGAGACTAAAAAGAAAGTACGGCATCGTGTTTCAAGGGGCAGTGCTTTACGATTGGAGAACCGTAAAAAAAAATGTAATGCTTCCCTTAGAGATTATGCATCTGCCCAAAAAGGACTGTGAAGAGCGTGCCGATAAGATGCTGGAGATGGTTGGACTGAAGGATTTCGCGAAACATTATCCGCGGCAGCTGTCCGGCGGCATGCAACAAAGAGTAGGCATTGCCAGAGCGCTTGCTATTCAGCCGGAAATTCTTTTGATGGATGAACCGTTTTCTGCGTTGGATGAATTTACACGTGAAAAGCTGCACGAGGATTTGCTTCGGATCTGGAGAAAAACAAATAAAACCATTGTATTTGTAACTCATAACATACAAGAGTCCGTTTTCCTTTCAGACAGGGTTTGCGTGTTGTCGCCGCATCCCGGGCGGATATCTGCTTTGATCGATATCGATTTACCGAGGCCAAGAACGGTAGAGATAAAAAGCACTCCGGAATTCACCGGGTATGTAGCCCAGATTCGCTCCAGCTTTGAAGGAATTTGATGATCGAAAAAGGGTGATACGTTATGAAAGTATTAAAAAGAATCATAAATTCAAAATATTTTATGGTTGTGCTTTGGACGGTTCTTATCGTTACCATATGGGAGATTTTCGCATTTATTGTGCAGTATACAAAGCGAACACCGGTTAATGTTCTTCCGCATTTAAGCGGTATTTTGGAATCTATTTTGAGTACAAAAACCATTAACGGGTCACAAACAGCGCTTCAAATGGTTTTAGTCAATGCGGGAGCCACACTTTCCCGGGCGGGAATCGGTTTTTTGATTGGAACGGCTTTGGGATTTGTCCTTGCGTTGTTGATGAACTTGAGTGGCACGGTGGAAAAAGTTGCTTTTCCGTACTTGATGCTGATACAAATGATACCGGTGCTGGGCATGGCTCCTATCATTCTCGCTCTTACGGGGGATATCGGAACCAGTCGTACTGTGATCGCCGCGATACTTACGTTTTATCCGGTCGCAACAAATACACTGGCTGGATTTAAAGGAGTCCAGAAGGAAAAACACGAGTTAATGTATTCCTACGCGGCCAGCAAGTTTCAGGTTTACGTGAAAACGTTGATTCCCGCTTGTCTTCCATCCTTTTTTACAGGCATGAAGATCGCCGCTCCCATGGCGGTTACCGCTTCTATACTGGTAGATACTTTACAGGGCGGTATTGGACTTGGCTGTTTGCTGTCGCAATCGCTCAAAGGGGCAATGACAAGATATGTGTTCTGGCAGATCGTATTGCTCAGCGCTATCGTGGGTATCCTTTCCTTTGTGTTGATCGGCGCTATCGAAAAAAAGGTCTGTCCGTATAATCAAAAGACAAAGGGGTGATTGGATGTGAAAAAACTGAAATCCCGGCTCGCGTCCGTTACCGCGGTACTATATCCTTTGTTGTTCGGAGTTGTGCTGATCGCTTTGTGGCAAAGCCAGATACTACATAAACTACTGAATACGACAACCTTGATTTTACCTTTACCTACCCGAATCCTATCCGTTATAAAGGACAATTTGCCGGCTATTGCGGCGGATACCTGGGCAACGGTCAGCGTCATTCTTCCCGGGTTGGTTTTGGGATCAATCATCGGATACTTGTTGGCGGTGTTTGCGACGAACTCGCCAAGATTCGGCGCTACAGGGTTGACCATCATCGCAGCGATCAGCGCCATTCCAACTGTTGCTTTGGCGGCGGTTATATTGCAATGGACGAGAGATGTTAGCACTGATGTGGACGTCAGAAGTTATGTGATGAAACTGATTATTGTTACAGTGGTCAGTGTGGCTTCCATGACGCTGAACGCTTACAGAGGATTGACGGAATTAAAACCCTTTGCGTTGGATTTAATGAAATCTTATGCTGCCGGTAAAATGACTGTTTTATTGAAATTGAGAATGCCAAATAGTCTGCCGTACATATTTACTTCGCTGAAAGTCAGTGTTCCGGCTTGCGTTATAGCAGCGTTGGTCAGCGAATATTTTGCGGAAAAGATCACCGGTGTAGGGCGCAGAATACGGGAATGTATTTTGCAAGCACAGTATTCAACCGCATGGGCGTATATCGTAACCGCTTGTGTTATCGGTATTGTACTGTTTGCGGTGTTGATGGCATCAGAAAAGGTAGTTATGAGGAGACGCAACAGTTGACTCATGATTATAAATTGAAGAAAAGGGGCAAAGAGAAATGAAATTGAGAAGGAAAATATTGGCAGGAATGTTAGCTGCGGCCATGCTTGTTTCCCTTGCGGGCTGTAACTCGGAAGGAAGCAGCTCCAGCTCCGGCTCCAGCTCTGAATCCAGTTCCGCTTCCACCAGCGCGGAAGATATGACCGACGAGGAGCGCATTATTTCTGCTGCGCAGGCGGGAAAGATCGGAAACTGGGGATTAGGCAATGAGTATGAGGTTCAGGCATTACTGACAAAATACGGTCAGCCTACCGATTATGTGAGCATGGACTTTACGATGGATCAGTTTGACCAGGATGTCATTACCTTGGCGTCTGCTATGACCTATAACGAATTAGGACTCGTTCAAAATGATTACGAGGGCGGCTATGGTTACGGAGATTCGGTAGGAATTATCGATATGAACGACGAAGGCGTTGCTATGCTGGAAGATATGATTTTCTGCACGAAGACCTTCGCAAAAGAGAATCCCAATACGGTTCGTGCTTTTGTATCCGCATCTTTAAAAGGATGGGCGTATGCTTGTGAAAATCCGGAAGAAGCGGCTGAGATTGTTTACGCGGCGGGATCTTCCGTTTCCAGCGATCACCAGGCGTATATGGCTTCCGAGGTCAAAAAGCTGTGTGAAACCGACACCAAAGGCAATACGGTTACCAATTACGGCAACATTGACGATGAAGCTATGCAGCAGACTCTTGATCTTGCGAAGCAGTATATTAAGCTCAGCGATTCCGCGGCGAACGAGAAGCTGCAGTCGATGACTTTGGACGATATCCGCGATGCATCCTATCTGACGGGTGAATTGGGAACCCCCGAAAAGACGGACGTCAGCATTCAGCTGAAATGGCTGCCGCAGGCACAGTTTATGGGATATTACGTAGCTGAGGCCAAGGGGTATTATGATGAAGTAGGTTTGAATGTTACTATCATTCCTGGTGGCGGTGATATTGGTGAGACGACGGCCGTTAATAACGGTACGGTTGACTTCGGCGTTACTTGGGTTGCCAACCTGATTTCCGCCAATGCGAGCGGTATGGATCTGGTGAATGTAGCGCAGGTCTATCAGCGTTCCGGTTTGGTACTTGTTTACAAAAAATAATATTTGGGCGGTTTAGCCACTCTGCTGACCGGTGGAGCTTCCCCGGTCAGCAGAGATTGTTCAAAAAGGTGGTATTTTTGCATGGATTTTATTATTAAAAACGGAACAATCGTAACAGCAACAGAAACTTTTAAAGGGGATGTTGCCGTAGCCGACGGCAAGATCTCACAAATTGCTCAGGCGATAGACAGCGAAGGGGTACAGGTTGTAGACGCAACAGGAAAATACGTCCTGCCCGGAGCGATTGACGCGCATACCCATTTGGCAATGCCGTTTGGGGGAACCATCTCTTCCGATGATTACTATGCAGGAACCCGTGCGGCTGCCTGCGGGGGAACAACTACGGTTTTCGACTTTGTTTTGCAGGATTTCGGCGAAACCATGATGGACGCGGTCAGACGCCGTGACGCTCTTTGTAAGGACAACGCGGTAGTCGATTACGCGTTTCATGTGGCGATCAAAGATGTGTCAAACGGGTTGATCGATTCTATGGATGAGGCCGTTGCGTGCGGCGTCCCGTCTTTTAAGGTCTTTATGGTGTATGACTTTGGTGTAACCGACGGGGTATTTTATCAGGTTCTGAAAAAAGCCCAGGAATGCGGTGCTTTGATTTCGGTTCATGCGGAAAACAACGAAATGGTCAACATGTTTACCCGACAGTTTCTGTCTGAAGGGAAAACCAGCGCTTGGTACCACTACCTGTCTCGTCCGGAGTTCGTGGAGGCCGAAGCTGATAAACGTGCGATTGAATGGGCAAAGTCCCTGAATGCACCTCTTTATATTGTTCATCTGGCGAATAAAGAGGGCGTGGAAGCTGTTACTGAGGCGAGAGACGCGGGATATACCATCTACGCGGAAACCTGTCCCCAGTATTTGGAATTTACAAACGAAGTATATAAAAGAGAAGACGGCCGCAATTTTGTCTGTTCTCCGCCAATGAAGGGCGAGGAGTCGAGGCAAGCCCTCTGGGATGCGATTAACCGTGGCGATATCGCCACAATTGCTACCGACCATTGTCCGTTTAACACCTTTGAAAAAGATTGGGGCAAGGATGATTTTACAAAAATTCCAAATGGCTGCGCCGGCATAGAGAATATGTATCCGTATATGCTTTCCGCGGCCAATACGGGGAAAATTACGTTTGAAAAGGCGGTTGCGCTTTGTTCTACCAACCCCGCCAAGATTTTTGGGCTGAAAAACAAAGGCAGCATCACCGTAGGAAAAGATGCGGACATTGTGATTTACGATGCCCAAAAAGAATTTACGATTACGAATGATAAAATGCACTCCGATTGTGACCATACCATTTGGGAAGGAATTACGGTTCACGGTTATCCGGAAAAGACGTTTTCCAGAGGCAAACTGGTATATGACAGCGGCGAGTTTTTAGGCGAAAAAGGCTGGGGCAAATTTGTAAAGCGATCTTTGAAATAAGTGCGAATGATTCATCCGGGTAGGTGAGAAAAATGATTAAATTATATGAAGAGTCGGCACGCTGTTTGTTATGCGAAAATCCCAAATGCACACAGGCATGTAAACAAGGATTTGATCCCGCAAGAATGGTTCGGTCTGTTCGATTCGAAAACGAAAAAGGAGCGGCGACATTTGTTGACGCAAACACTTGCGGCGTCTGTTCGGGAGAGTGCGAATCGGCATGTATTCATTACGACAAACCCATCAGAATTCGTGAGATGAGTCGCATGCTGCCGGAAAAGCGTGAGTGCCCGGATGTTTCGCTGAACATTGAGTTTTTAGGACTAAAATGCGAAAACCCATTTTTCCTTTCTTCTTCCATCGTCGCAGGAAATTACGATATGGTGGCAAGAGCTTTTGAGATGGGATGGGCGGGAGCAGTATATAAAACCATCGGATTTATTCATCCTGAGGAGGTTTCTCCCCGGTTTGACGCGCTGAGAAAGGAAGGCACACCGTTTATCGGCTTTAAAAATCTGGAGCAGATTTCCGATTTGGATCTTAAAGAGAACCTCGAAAACCTTCGCCGATTAAAGCATGACTTTCCCCAAAAAATTTTGGTAGCATCCATTATGGGGCAAAACGAAGAGGAATGGAGCGAGCTTTCTAAGCTGGTTACCGATGCGGGCGCGGATATCATTGAGTGCAATTTCAGTTGCCCCCATATGAGCGGAGATGGGTTGGGCGCTGACGTGGGACAGAAGCCTGAGCTTGTGGCACGATACACAAAAGCGGTGAAAGCAGCGACGCACCTTCCGGTACTTGCCAAGATGACGCCTAACATTGGCAATATGGAGTTTCCGGCTATAGCAGCGGTAGAGGCGGGAGCAGACGGCTTAGCGGCTATTAACACCATAAAGAGCATTTTAGCGATAGATCCTGAAACGCTGACGCCTGCCATGGATGTCAAAGGAAAAAATGCGGTATCCGGTTACTCCGGAAAGGCCGTAAAGCCCATTGCTTTGCGCTTTATCAATGATCTGGCACAGTGTAAGAAGCTGCGTGGAATTCCAATCAGCGGTATGGGAGGAATCGAGACGTGGATAGACGCGCTGGATTTTATTTCCCTCGGCTGCTCTAATGTCCAGGTGACTACCGTTGTTATGCAGTACGGTTATCGAATTATCGATGATCTGACGGATGGGTTAAAACGCTATATGTATCAAAAAGGGATAAAATCGGTTAAAGATTTGGTAGGCGCGGCGCTTTGTCGAGTGGTTTTACCGGATAGTTTGAACCGAGATACGATTGTATATCCTAAATTTGATCTGACAAAGTGTATTGGTTGCGGAAGATGCACCATTTCCTGTAAGGATGCCGGACATTCGGCGATTGTGCTGGAAAACGATAAACCAAAAATGCAGCCGGAACGATGTGTTGGCTGTCAGCTTTGTCAATTGGTTTGTCCGGCGGGAGCGATTTCCACATCCAAGAGGGTAGCGAAAATAAAAAAACAGCAAAAAGCGGGGTGAGCAGTTTTGGCTATTACGCTGGAAAGATTATGTGATGGTTGCGAAGCGAAATACCAGATGGAGCTGGTAGCTGGCAAGGGCGGCCTAAGCAATACCGTCCGCTGGGTTCATATGGTAGAGGATAGAGAAGTGCCGGATTTCCTGCACGGAAATGAGCTCATTTTTACCACCGGTATCGGTCATATCAGCGGTGGAGAGCGGCTTATTGCCTTTGCCCGAAAGTTGAAAGAGAGGGACGCTTCCGGCGTAGTAATCAATATTGGTCCTTACATCTCCAACATCCCCGATTATGTTTTGGAATACTGCAATCAAAACGATTTTCCTATTTTTACTCTTCCATGGAAGGTACACGTCATTGACATCACTTATGATTTTTGCTCCAGAATTATAGAAAACGAAAAAAACGAAGTTTCTCTGGCTGACGCGTTTCGAAGTGTTATACAGGAGAAACGGTACATTTCAGAATACCACGACGTTTTCAGTAAGTCGGGATTTACAGATGATCTTCCTTTAAAAATCGCGGCGGTTCAATTCTTTCAGCAAAATACCAATACCACGGAACGGGTCATGCACAATAACAGCGAAAGATTATGGCGTATTTTTCGCAGCGACGATTCTCCGACTGCGTTATATGTGGACCAGGGAACGCTTGTATTGATTAAGCAGCAATGGGAAATGGAAAAGTTTCAGATGTCAATGGAACGATTGGAAAAAAGTTGCGCCGCTGCCAATATCGCGTTTTATGTCGGTATCTCTGAGGAAAGAGGAGGGCTACTGGGCGTGCCGGAACTGTTTCATCAGGCAAAAGCCGCTCTTCTACATGCGATTACAGAAGAAAAGCAGCTTGCGGAGTACAAAAATATCGGCTTGGATAAATTGATTTGCGCAGCTAATAGCTCGGTGTTAAGAGACTATGTGGAGTGCGTTGTCGGTGCGATTATGCGGTATGACGAGGAGAACGGGACCGATTTGTGCGAGTTCTTGCGATGTTATACAGAAAACAACGGCAGCGTCTCAAATGTCGCACAACAGCTCGGTGTTCATCGCAATACGATAAATTATCAAATTGGGCGTATCAAGAAGCTTTTTTCGCTGACGCTCAGCGAAACGGAAAGGGCGGAGCTGACGTTGGCGTTTAGGGTATTAAAACTAAATGAGAAGGGGCGATTGCTATGAAATCGGAAGAAATCAAATATAATCAAACAACATATTGCTTGCAGTCATGGAGCAAGCAGAAAGGATTGAATCCCATTCCCATTGAAA
>CALXGT010000034.1 GCA_944387915.1 uncultured Clostridia bacterium | reverse complement strand
TTGCGATTTTGTTCTCGCCAATGATATGGCCGAGATCAAAGGCGATCAGCACCGCGGATATTTGATCGATCGGCAGAAAAAAATCCTTTCCTTTGAAAGCAAGCAGGAAATTGCCAAAGGAATCGCTGCCGCCGTTTTGGAAAGGAGTGCGTTATGAAAAATATCGTGTTGGGAATTACCGGAAGTATCGCCGCCTATAAAGCCGCCGATCTCGCCAATACTTTAACCAAACAGGGACACGACGTCCATGTCATCATGACCGAAGCCGCTACCCGTTTTATTACGCCGCTTACATTGCAGACCCTGACAAAAAATAAAGTGTGTACCGATCTTTTTTCTTTGGACGACCCTAAGCATGTAGAGCATATCGCTTTGGCCCAAAACGCCGACCTTTTTTTGATTGCTCCCGCTACGGCGAATATCATCGCCAAAGCCGCTAACGGCATTGCCGACGATCTTCTGAGCGCCGCGCTGCTGGCGGTTTGGAAAACGCCGGTGGTTTTCTGCCCGGCCATGAATACGGCCATGTATGAGAATCCAATCACACAGAAAAACATAAAAACCCTCGTCGAAGGGGGCTGCTACTTTGTAGAACCCAGAGAAGCGCGATTGGCATGCGGAGATGTAGGAAAAGGCGCTCTTGCGGATACGGATACCATTTTACAGACGGTGAGCTGTATTTTAAATTCATCTTTGTAACTTGTTACAGGGTAATTTTACCGTAAGTCTGTTCCGCGTAAAGGATTAACTCTTCCAAGTTTCGATACAAAAGCGCGCCGAAATACCGGTCCATCTCTTGTTTCCAAATCTCGATAGATTGCGGCGCCAACCCCATTTCCTTCGCCTCCCGAAAATCCTCCGGCAAATACTTTCGTTTTACTCGGTAGTTGTTTTCCAGCTGCCGCAATTCCTGCATCAAAGAGGCGACGACGGCGTCCTTTTCTCGAACGCGCTCAATCCCCTCCCGGTTAAATGTGCTGTAAAAATAGCCCGTTTCCCCTTTATGAAAAATATTGGACAAACCTAATTGCACACAAACCACATTCATATAAATCGTTTCAATCACTCGGTCGAAAGCACGACGAACATTCCCATAATTTCCTGCGTCGATTTCTGCCTTGAAGGGTTTGATGAATCGTTCCGTGTTGGGATTCACACTGTTTCACTCCGTTTCATAGGCTAAAATGACTTTTATACCATTTTAATGAAATTATGGCATAAAAAACGCAAAAAGTCAATGGTTTTTGCCAAAAAATGCTAATTTTATTGAATAATATATGGATATATGGTGATTCGGCGGCGTGTATTTTCTCCCAATTGTGTAAGTTTGAAAGGAAAAATTATGCGTTTTATTTTTCGCGTAGCTATCGTTCAGCATAAAAGTACTGCTGACCACAAAGAAAATCTCCGGTACGGACTGGCCGCCCTGGAAGAAGCGAAGAAAAATGGTGCGGCGCTGGTGCTGTTCCCGGAATGTTTTTTGACCACATACGGTTGCCCGGATGCGCTCAAATCCCTTCCCCCTATCGAGGAAGCGCAGCAGCTCCCCTCTTTTCGCCAGTGGTACCAGGCCGCTCTCACCGAAAACAGCGAAGAGATCCTCGCGTTTCGAAAAGCTGCCGAGGCGCTTTCCATCGGCGTTATCATTACTTCCTTTACCCGAGGAAAGCACCGTCCTCGCAATACTGCGTTCCTGATAGGAAAAGACGGGAACATCCTCCTTGAATACCATAAAGTCCATACCTGTGACTTTGACTGGGAACGATATTTGGAAGGTGGATCCGGCTTTTTCGTCTGTGAATTCGAGGGAATTTCCCTTGGCGTTATGATCTGCTATGACCGGGAATATCCGGAAAGCGCCCGAGAGCTTATGCTTCAAGGAGCCGAGATTATCCTGGTTCCCAATGATTGCGACAATATGCGTCCTCGCCTTCGGGAACTGTCGGTTCGGGCAATGGAAAATATGGTGGGAATCGCTATGGCCAATCCTCCGGGAAAGGACGCCGGAAACTCGTGCGCGTTCCATCCTATGGTTTGGGATCAGCCGGATAACGCCATCACCGTCGCTACCGAAACCTTTGACGGCCTCGTTTATGCGGATTTCGATATGGATGCGATCCGAGCGTTTCGAGCTGCCGAAGATTTAGGAAAGGAACGGAAGGTCCAAGCTTACCGACATCTGTTAGGGAAACGAACATGTTAACGGCATACGATTTGTACCAAAAGCTTTCGGAATATTATCCCTCTCCCCCATGGTGGTCCGAAGATCCCTATCGGGTTATGGTGGAGGCGGTTTTGGTTCAAAATACATCCTTTCGCAATGTCCGAAACACGACAAACGCCTTCCCTCTCTCCCCTCAATGGCTCTCTGCCCTCTCTACGGACGAGTTAACCGCAAGGATTCGTCCATGCGGCGCGTACCAAAGAAAAGCGTCCACTCTCCGGGCTCTTACAAATTGGTACCAACAATACCAATACAACCCCCAAAATGTTCGCGGGGTTTCTACTTCTATACTCCGAAAAGAGCTTCTTGCTTTACATGGTATCGGTGAAGAAACTGCCGACGTAATTCTTACCTATGCCTTCTACCGTCCCCTACCCATTATCGATCATTACACCCGTCAATTTCTTCGACGGTTAGGGTTTTCTTTCCAAAGCGACGACCAAATTCGACGCTTTTTCAATGACGGACTATCCAAAGAGGTCAAAATTTTCGGGAATTTGCACTGGTTAATTTTAGAGCACAGCATCTCCTATTGCAAAAAAAATCCCCTTTGCGGGGAATGTCCTTTCCGAAAGGAAAAGCTATGCGAACAGTTGCTATAAAATAAAAAAACAGCTGCGACCACCCTCGGCCCGCGGCTGTACCATTTACTCAAATAGTTGGGATAAAACGAAACGGGTAATTTCCTTTTATCATCCTCTTTCCGTTCGTCGTTTCGAAAAGAAAATGATTTCGCTTTGTTTGAATAAACAATCTCTTACAATCGCTACAGAAAGAAATAAACTCTTCTCTCTCCGCTTTCTTATTCTAAAGACGAAAACCGTTTTCCTGTCAGCAGAACCAAACGCATCTTCCCGGCAATCAATTTCTCCTACTTCACCAAATAAAAGAAGTCTTTTTGTTCGACACTTGTTCTCTTCGATTCTTCCTTCTTTTAAAGGCTTCCTCTTAGAAATCGCTTCTTTGATTCTTCCCTCTTTCAAGGCTTCTTCTTAGAAATCGCTTCTTCGATTCTTCCCTCTTTCAAGGCTTCCTCTTAGAAATCGCTTCTTTGATTCTTCCCTCTTTCAAGGCTTCCTCTTAGAAATCGCTTCTTCGATTCTTCCCTCTTTCAAGGC
>CALXGT010000033.1 GCA_944387915.1 uncultured Clostridia bacterium | reverse complement strand
CTTTTAAGGGTAGCAAGTAATAAACTTTTGCAGATGTCAGACCGTATATGCCATTGCAATGGCTGCCAGTATCAGCGGGTTATACCCGCACAAGAAAAACCGCCGGCTATGCCGGCGGATATTTATTTGTGTTGCATTTTGTTTGCCGAATCCAGGTTCGCTTCCGTTTCGTTTGGAAATTTATACGTTTTGTCTATGCTTGAGGTAACGATTGAAAGAATGTCTCGTAAATGGTAAACTGTAAATAAGGTATCGAAGAATAAACACGGTGCGAGTGGCGTTCTATAACCTAAAATTGAAAGGCAAAAAGGGCGGACGCTTCCGATTTTGAGAAAAGAAGGCAATGTATTCGACCTTTGGTCGGATGGTAAAGGAGCAAAACAGATGGTGCAAAAAATAGAAAACGGCATCTTCATTCGGGATGTGGAGACAAAAAATATAATGACCAAATCCAGCCTTCCGGTGGGAGGTTATTCTGTCAATCCGTATGTGGGCTGCACTCACGGCTGTAAATACTGCTATGCGTCCTTTATGAAGCGTTTTACCGGACACACAGAGCCATGGGGTGCCTTTTTAGATGTGAAGCATTGGCCGGCTATTCAGCATCCGCAAAAGTATCGAGGGCAGCGAGTGGTTATCGGTTCGGTGACTGACGGATATCTTCCTCAGGAAGTGCAACTGCGGAATACCCGACAGCTGTTGGAACAGCTGAAGGGTAGCGGCGCAGAAATTTTAATCTGCACCAAGTCAGATTTGGTGCTCCGAGATGTTGACCTGCTCAAGGAAATGGGAAAAGTAACTGTTTCCTGGTCCATCAATACGTTGGATGAGGATTTCCGAGCGGATATGGATAAAGCAGTTAGTATTGAACGGCGTTTGAATGCCATGAAACAGATATATGATGCGGGTATCCGTACCGTTTGCTTTATTTCTCCAATCTTTCCCGGCATCACGGATTTTAAAGCGATTTTTGAACGGGTCAGAAATCAGTGTGATCTGGTATGGTTGGAGAATCTGAACTTGCGGGGCGGCTTCAAGCAGGAAATTTTAGATTATATTGCTGAGAAATATCCTCGTTTCACTCCTCTGTATCACGCTATTTACAATAAAAAAGACCGCAGCTACTTTTACCAGTTAGAAGAGCAAGCGGCTAAATTGGCGGCGGCATACCACTGTCCCTTTGTGGACAATGAGTTGCCTTATGGTCGGGCGGAGCCCGGGCATCCTGTAATTGTGGATTATTTTTACCATGAAGAGATCCGAGATTCAAAAAATACCGGGCAGCGCAAGCTAAAGTAATCCTTGCAGCATAAAAATACAGGTTTCAATGACTTTTATTTCCGTTTTCTTTTGAAGAAGAAAAGTAACCCATAGCTTTTGGATATGGGAAAATATTACATATAGGTATTTGCTATTATTTTTATTTTTTTGTATACTGGAATTGTGGAACTGGCGCTGTGGATTATTAGGGTCGGTAGGACGAATGCGAGTACGTCATTCCCCACATTGGCTTACCATGCGGATGATTGCATACAATGTGGACATTGCAATGATCGTTGTCCATTCGCTGTAGATCAAATGGCACGTATGGAAGAAATCAACCGCTACTTTACCCGTTGATATGCCAATATTTCTCTCTATAGTTTAATCCAGATCAAAAGCCGCAGCGTATAATCGCTGCGGCTTTTGGAGTATAACAATATTGAAAGAAAGTGATGCCCGATTTTGCCTGTAACGCGGTTTCAATCGAAAGCCTCGGAAAGCCGTATTAACGGTTAAAGGCTACAAAAGCGCGGTACAGCGAGTAAACGTCGATTTTCGAGGTAATTTCGTAAGGGGAGTGCATAGACAAGACGGGAACGCCAATATCTACCGTATCTACATTGAGATCCGCGATCAGAGACGCCACCGTTCCGCCGCCGCCTAAGTCTACCCGGCCCAGTTCTGCTGTCTGCCAAAGGACGTTATTGTCGGCAAAAAGCTTCCGGATCTCGCCCATATACTCGGCGGAAGCGTCGTTGGAGCCGCTTTTTCCTCTGGAACCGGTAAATTTGGAAATTAACGCGCCATAGTTAATTTTAGCGGCGTTTAAGTCTTCGTCTACATCGGGGAAAGTGGGATCATGGGCAGCGCCTACGTCAGCGGAAAGGCATTTGGAATTCGCGAGAACCTTCCGGACGGATTTGCCCTGCATTGCCGCCAGATCCTCGATAAAGTCCTTCAAGAAGACGCAGCGCAGTCCCGTGGCGCCGGCAGAACCTACCTCTTCTTTGTCCGCAAACACAGTGACCACAGTGGCGGAGGGAGTCCCTAACTCCAGCGTCGCCATCAGAGAGGTATAGGCGCAGACCCGGTCGTCCTGGCCATAAGAGCCCACTAAGCTCCGGTCAAATCCAACGTCTTTGGCTTTAAACGCGGGAACCACTTCCAACTCGGCGGAGAGAAAGTCTTCTTCACAAATACCATATTTTTCCCATAAAGCGGAGAGAATAGCGGTTTTTACCAGTTCGCTTTCTTCATCGCTCCGGAAGGGAAGAGAACCAATTAAAACGTTTAATTCCTCGCCTTTAATCAGTTCCGCCGCCGGGCGCTTCATTTGCTCTTGGGCAAGATGAGGCAGAAGGTCGGTCACACAAAAGACAGGATCGTTTTCATCCTCGCCGATCCGGACGGTGACTTTGGAAAGATCCTTTTTCATCAGTACGCCGTGCAGGGAAAGGGGCATAGCGGTCCACTGATATTTTTTGATCCCGCCATAATAGTGCGTTTTAAAAAGAGCCATCTCCGAATTTTCGTAAAGAGGAACCTGCTTCAAATCCAGACGGGGAGAATCGATGTGGGAGGCGATAATCTTTACACCTTTTTCTACGGGTTCGCCTCCTATTACCGCCAAAATCAACGATTTGCCGCGGTTATTTAGATATACTTTATCTCCGGGCGCGTAGGTTTTATCCGCATCAAATTCCAAAAATCCCTTTTCCTTCGCCATGGAAACCATGGTATCCACTGCTTCCCGTTCGGTTTTGGAATGATCTAAAAAAGTTTTGTAGCCTTCATTGAAGGTGAAGGCGCTTGCTAATTCTTCCTCAGAAAAGCGAAGACCGCCGTTTTTCTTTTGGAAAGACAATTCATTTTTTAAATCTTTTGCCGTTTTCGACATATCGTTCTCTCTCCTTTGTTTATCATTCTTATCGATAAAGCCGTTCGTAGAAGGAACGTGCTTGCGATACCCGTTTTACATATTCCGCAGTGGTGGGGAAGGGAATGCTTGATAGGGTGATCCCATCTTCGCTGTAGCGGCTATCGGAAAGCCATAACGCCACATTTCCCTGACCGGCGTGGTAAGCTGCCAAAGCGGTTTCCTCTGCGGGAAATTCGTTTAGCAACAATCGTAAAAGGCTGGTACCAAAACGAATATTTTCTTTTGGTTCCCAGAGATCGTCATAGCAGACCGTATCGTCACCAATCCGGTAGGCGACCCAGGAAAAAGCGTCTTCGGTAATTTGCATCAAACCTCTAGCGTCCGCGTAAGAAAGGGCATTCGCGTCAAAATTGCTCTCGCATTTAATGACGGCGTAAATGAGATCCGGATCCAGATCGGATTGCTCTGCATAGTATTCCACCAAAGAGGCATATTCCTGCGGATAAAAATTTCGGTAAACCAGCTCGTATCCAAATTTAATGAGCAAAATACCGATCAAAGTAACAACCACTAAAAATAAAACATTTCGTTTTCCCTTTTTGGGTGGGGAAATAAAGCTTTTGGCCAGTGTGCGCACATCCTGGCACAGTTGTTCTTCGGTGCCGTTGTTGTATAAGGTGTAGTCGCATCGAAGTTTATAGTACCCATCGCTTTTTTGGGCGTTCATACGGGTTTCGGCCTGCTGTACAGAAAGCTGGTCTCTTCGGATAATCCGTGCTTTCCGCAAAGCGGCATCCGCCAGAATCGCTACTTTTTTGTCACAAAGCGCATCGGCGCCGCTTTCGAACAACGTGGGCGCATCCAGCAAAATAAAATCTTTCCCCTCGCGATGGTAGGCATCAATCTGTTCTTTGATGGCCTCTATAATAGGAGGAAACATAATCTGTTCCATAACACGGTGGAGATGTTCGTCGGCAAACGCTTTTGCCGCCAAAATTGGGCGGTTCAAAGAGCCGTCTTCGTTTCGGATCTCCCCACCGAATACCTCTGTGAGCGCGTCGAGGATATCCTTCCGTTTTGCGACTTCTCTCGCTGTGAGGTCGGCGTTTAAATGGACAAACCCTTCTTCCACAAAAATTTTCGCTACCGTCGTTTTTCCGGCGCCTGTTTGGCCGGTCAATCCTACCACAAAAGGGGTGTCTCGTTTTTCCATAGGCATCTCCTTCCTACAGAGTAATCAGGGTAAACCCGGCGGCTCGAATCAGCCGGTTGTAGATGGCTAAGCCGATCCCGTCCTTTTTGGGACAACGGGCGAAAATCCGTTTTGCGCCTCGTTCGTCTCCCTCCCGCAGACTGGAAAATACGGCCTGGCTTTGGGAAAGAGGATCCGCTTTGCTCCCAAAGGAAAGGCAGGGAAGCGTCAGAAAAGGTACGTCTTCCTCGTAGGCTAAGGCAAAGTCACCCGGTTGCTTTTGGCTATTCAGATATTGATAGAACGCCTCATCTTTGCCGTCTACCAGGATGACTTCGGCTTTCGGCGCGTAATGCTTATATTTCATCCCCGGTGACAACGCTTTTTCGCCGTCGTCGATATGTTCCAAGACGCCTCTGTCGATTTTGACGGGAGCAATTTTGGAAAGGGCTTCCGCGGTAATCCCGCCGGGGCGGAGAAGGCGAATCCGATCTCTTTCCACCAGTACCACCGTGGATTCTACGCCCACCTTACAGCTTCCTCCGTCGAGAATTAACGGAATCCTTCCCTTCATATCTTCATACATGTGGGAAGCCTTCGTAGGGCTGGGGCGACCGGAAAGATTTCCGCTGGGCGCCGCCAAAGGAAATCCGCATTGTCGGATCAGGCGGCTCGCGATCTCGTTGGATGGAAACCGCACGGCGACAGTATCTAAGGAAGCTGTCACCGCATCGCCGATTTTTTCCGATCGAGGGAGAATCATGGTAAACGGCCCGGGCCAAAAGGTATCCGCTAATTTTTCCGCCAGAGGATACACCTCTTTGACCAAAGGTGCAAAATCCTCTCTGCGTCCGATATGGACAATGAGAGGATTATCCTGAGGGCGTCCCTTGGCCACAAATATTTTCTTTACCGCTTCTTCGTCAAAGGCATTGGCGGCTAATCCATACACCGTTTCGGTAGGGATCCCCACTAACTCGCCCTGACGCAACAAAGAGACGGCGAGAGAGAGCGCCTCGTCAGAAGGGGGGAGAACTTGCGTATCAAACAAAAGGAAAACCTCTTTTCCGCGTTTATTCCGCCTGGGCTGCCAGAGCTTCCGCCTGAGCGGCTGTAATAAGGGCGTCGATGATCTCATCCATATCGCCGTTTAAAAAATCGTTGAGTCGGTAAATAGTCAATCCGATGCGGTGATCGCTGACTCTCCCTTGGGGATAGTTATAGGTGCGGATCCGCTCGGAACGGTCTCCGGTTCCTACCTGGCTTTTTCGTTCCGAGGCAATAGCGGCGTTTTGCTCCCGGACTTTTGCCTCATACAGCCGGGACCGCAGTACCTTCATCGCTTTGTCCTTGTTTTTCATCTGGCTTCGTTCATCCTGACACTCTACGACCAATCCGGTAGGGAGGTGGGTAATCCGAATGGCGGATTCCGTTTTGTTGATATGCTGACCGCCGGCGCCGCTGGAACGGAAGGTATCGATTTGAAGATCCCCCGGGTTAATTTCTACCTCTACTTCGTCCGCCTCCGGAAGGACAGCGACGGTAACGGTAGAAGTATGGACCCGACCTTGGGTTTCAGTTTCCGGTACCCGCTGCACTCTATGGACGCCGCTTTCAAACTTTAACCGGGAGTAAGCGCCTTCTCCGTCGATGCTAAAGGAAATCTCCTTGTAACCGCCAAGCTCGGTAGGGTTGGCGTTAATCACTTCAATTTTCCAGCGTCTCTGTTCGGCGTACATAGAGTACATCCGATAAAGGGAATTGACAAACAGCGCCGCTTCCTCGCCTCCCGCGCCGCCCCGGATTTCTACGATTACGTTTTTGTCGTCGTTAGGATCCTTTGGCAGCAAGAGAATCTTGATTTCCTCGTCCAACCGCTCCATTTTCTCTTTGTTTTCCTCATATTCCTCATGGAGCATTTCCTTCATATCCGCGTCTAAGCCTCCGGCGGAAAGCATTTCCTTCGCGTCGTCAAAATCCTGCTTCGCCCGCTTATACTCCCGAATTTTTTCTACAATGGGCGTTAAATTCTTATGCTCCTTCATCAGATCCCGGTACAGCGCGTTATCGCTCACTACCGAAGGATCCATCAATTTTTGGTTGATTTCCTCAAACCGGTCTTCAATCAAAAGCAATTTATCTAACATCTTGTTCCTCCAGCCCCAACATTTTTACTTTGAAAGTTCTTCTCCGTCGCGGATGATTTTTTTGATCCGTTTTTCAATCTTGCTTCTCGGCGCCATGATTTCCCGTCCGCATCCTTCGCAGCGGATTTTAAAATCCATGCCGATCCTTAGAACCAAAAAGCGGGAGCTGCCGCAGGGATGACTTTTTTTCATCAGCAAAACGTCGCCGACCCGTACATCCATCTCTGACTCATCCTTCCCGTAAATTTCTTTTCTCAGTATAGCATAATTTCAAAAAAAAAGAAACCTTTTTCCCGTCGCTTCTCATAGTTTTCCGTTTTCGGTAAAAAATAATGCTGTACGTTTCAAACGCACAGCATTATTTTCGCTCTTTGGCGAAATAGAAAAGTTTTGGAGGTAACAAAAATGAACGTAACGCTGCAAGCTCGTTTCGATTCTTCCGATCGCGCCGAAACAGCGGCTTATCGGTTGAAAGGAAGCGAAGTGACTCCTTCCCGGTTGACCGTGCGCCATTATCGCAGAGAACCATCGGAGACGATCCCTCTCGCCCCCTATGCGCTGGCGACCGAAATTACCCAAACTTCTTACGTGGGGTATCAGGATTACGGAGGAGAAAGAAATCTTTGCCCGCCTCATCTTGTTTACATGGGATTAGCGGGGGAGAAAGAAACTTACTCGCGTCGCACAGATTGCCTTTTGGAAGCGGTGATCTCAGAGAGGGACGTGAAAGCGGCGGAAAGAATTTTTCGCAACTGCGGCGGAAGAAATATCAAGATTCTTTAGTCAAATTGCGTCACAATTTTTCGCGCGGCGTCGGCGGGAGAATAATTCCAACAGGAAATATGTCCTTCGGTAATGGAGTAGTGAAGAGACGGTTTTGTTTTCTCATCAAAGAAGCTGTCTACAATAATCAATTTGATTTTCATTTTTTCCGGATTGATGCTCTTGATGTACACGCTGGCCCTTTGACCGGGAGAAACGCCTTTTTTCAACTCGGCAAGTCCTGCTAAATTCGGCGTCAACTCGACGAAGACGCCGTAGCTTTCTACGGAACGGATGATTCCGCTTACCGTTTCACCGGGAGAGAAAAATCTCGCGTTTTCTTCCCAAGTCCCCAAAAGCTCTTTGTGGCTCAATGAAATGCGCTTTCCGTCAAAACTTTTTACTACGGCGAAAATAGAGTCTCCTACCCGAAAGCGGTCGCTGGGATGGGAAATGCGGGAAACGGAAATCATATCGATGGGAATTAGGGAAATAACGCCGTTTCCTACATCGGCAAAGGCGCCGAAAGGCTCTAAATGAGTGATTCGAGCGGGGATTACGTCTCCGGGAAGCAGCTTGGAAAGATATTCTTCCCTGGCGAAAAGCTGGGCGTCCTTTCGGGAAAGAACGGCGAAAGGTTCGCCGTTTTCCGGAAATACAATTTCTTTGACAACAAAGGAAATAGGCTTTCCCACCCGGGAAATGGCGGCAATATCTCTGGCGGTCCCTTCGCTGATTCCAATATCCGTTTCTTCTCTGGGAATTCGCCCGTACATGATATGTAGATCCACAATGAGATCATGGGACTCGGTACAGCGCAAAGCGACGGCTTCCAAAATTCTTTTCTCGCGCATCGCTTCGGCAAGCGACGCGATACTGGAAAGATATTTTTCGTTTTCCGGCAATTTAAGTCGTAATCCTTCGGGCAGGCAATTCATCATCAACACCTCATTTTTTTGTTCTTTCTTTTGGTAATACGCTTTTTCTTTATCCTATGAGCGAGAAAAAGTAAATATGTCTTTCCGAATTTTATTGCCTTTTTTCGTGCGATATGCTATAATAGCCTCACGCTGTGCGTCAAAAAGGTTTTCGGTACGGATGCTTTCTCTGGCTGATTTCGGAAAAGATTTCCTGTTTTGGTTTCTTCCTTTTACTGAAATTAGAAATTATTTCAAAGATTGTTTACAACTAAAGGAAGCTTTTTTGTTAAAATGGATACGGATTCCGCTTTCCCGTGCGGAAAACGTTACCCATAGTGTCAGCGGGAAAATCAAAAGAAATGGAGTTTTTGGAATGATCGAGGTACAAAACCTCACCAAGTCTTACGGTGACAAGCATGCGGTCAACGACATCAGCTTTACCGTAAACTCCGGTGAAATTCTTGGGTTTTTAGGCCCTAACGGGGCAGGAAAATCCACGACGATGAACATTCTGACCGGATACATCTCTTCTACTTCCGGTGTGGCGAAAATCGACGGATACGACATTTTAGAGAATCCGACCGAAGCGAAGAAGAAAGTCGGTTATCTTCCGGAGCATCCTCCTCTTTACTTAGATATGACGGTGGACGCTTATTTGGAGTTTGTTTACCACCTGAAAAAGGTGGAGCTTCCTATGAAGTCGCATATTGCGAACATTTGTAAGCGCGTTCGAATCGAAGAGGTTCGCCATCGATTGATCAAAAACCTTTCCAAGGGATATAAACAACGGGTTGGATTGGCACAGGCTTTAATTGGAAATCCTCCGGTTTTGATTTTGGACGAGCCCACGGTGGGTTTGGATCCCAAGCAGATTATTGAAATTCGAAACCTGATAAAAGAATTAGGCGAAGAACACACCGTTATTTTGTCTTCCCATATTTTGTCGGAAGTCCAGGCCATCTGTGACCGGGTTATTGTTATCAACCAGGGCGTTTTGGTTGCCGACGGAACGGCGGACGATCTGTCTAAAAAAATGACCGACGACTTCCGCTACATTGTGCGCATTGAAGGTCCGGAAGGGGAAGTCCTTCGGCTTCTTCGGGCGATTACCAACATGGTCGAGGTGCAGCCTTTGGGACAGAAGGAACCCGGCGTCTACGAGTATTCGCTGGAGGCGGCTCCGGGAACGGATGTTCGAAGAGAGCTGTTTAAACGGCTGGTGGAACGAAACTACCCCTTGTTGGGACTGAGAAGCACCGAGATGACGTTAGAGGATATTTTCCTCCAGCTTACGGATCCTGGCGCCCACAGTAAAATGGGAGGTGAAGAATAATGTTTGCGATTTTCAGAAGAGAGATGTCCAACTATTTTACTTCGCCTTTGGCGTATGTATTCCTGGCTGTGTTTTATTTCTTCTCGGGACTGTTTTTCCATTACGTGCTGTATCTCGGAACGACGGATATTACTTATGTGTTTTCCAATTTGTTTATTGTTCTGATTCTGATTATTCCGCTTTTGACCATGCGGCTTTTGAGTGAAGAAAAGAAGCAGAAAACCGACCAGCTGTTGCTTACCAGTCCGGTAAGTTTGACAGGATTGGTCATGGGAAAATTCTTAGCTGCCCTTTGCATGTATGCCATCGCCTTGTCGGTGACCGTGGTGTATGCCGTCATTATCGCCGGTTACGCTACTCCCCAATGGATGGTCGTTGTGGGCAATATTTTCGGCGCGTTTATTCTCGGCGCCGCGCTGATTTCCATTGGCTTGTTTGTTTCCGCTTTGACGGAAAGCCAAATGGTGGCGGCGATCGGAAGCTTCGCTGTGATGATGCTGATTCTGATGATCGACAACGTAGCGGGGATGTTTTCTAATGCCACCGTCGCGTCTGTCATCTCCAGTTTATCCTTCCTGAGCCGGTATAACGATATGACCACCGGTATTTTGAGCGTTTCCAGTGTTTTGTTCTTTGTAAGCGCCGTGGCGATTTTTAATTTCCTGACGGTAAGAGTCCTGGAAAAGAGACGCTGGAGCTAAACAAAACGAAATAACAGGGAAGGAAAAAATCATGAAAAATAATATTTTTAAAAGTCGTCGCTTTAAGCATGGCAGCCTGGCGACAGTGATGACTGTCGGTATGGTGGCTATTTTGGTTTTAATCAACGTTTTGGTCAACATCCTTTCCAACCGCTTTGCCATGGATGTAGACTTGACGGATAACCAGATCTTTGAAATTTCCGAAACAACTACCGATTATCTGGATACGCTGGATAAGGATATTGAAATCTATGTTCTGGCGGCGGAAGATGATTTCGAGGCGGGGAACGCTTATTATAAACAGGCCAGCGAGGTCATCAAGCGGTACGCCCGCTACTCCGATCACATTACGGTAGAGTATATCGATACCTATACGAATCCCGATTTTGTCAATCAGTACACGCGGGAGAACTTTACCTACGGAGACATTATTGTTCAGTGCGGAGAACGGTATAAGGTACTGACCGGCTATGATATTTTCGAGACGTCGTCTACGTCGATTACCGCATCCAAAGCGGAGCAGGCGATGACCAGCGCCATTATGATTGTCGCGGATGAGAATCCGGTGACCGTGACGGTTTTGACCGGTTATGGTGAAATCGAAACGGAAGAGCTGGAAGAACTGCTGACCAATAACGGATATCTGGTCAACAGCGCTAACTTGATGACGGAAGAGATTCCCGAAGACACTTCCTTTGTGATCTTGGCGTCGCCGACGGCGGATCTGGATGAACTCGCCGTGGCGAAATTGGACGCCTTCTTGAATAACGACGGGAATTACGGCCGCCAGCTTTTGTACTTTGCTTCTCCTTCTCAGCCGGAGCTTCCCATGTTAGAGGCCTTTTTGGCGGAATGGGGCTTGACGATTGGGGATGGATACTTAGTAGAAAGCGATGAAAACAATATTTACTACTCTCCTCTTTATTTTGTCCAGGAGTACGGAAGCGAAACTTACACCGAGGGTATTTCGACTTCGTATCCGGTGCTGATGCCTTATCCCCGCCCTGTTGAGATTCTTTTCGAGACCGATTCCACCGGACTTCGTTCGACGGAAGTCCTTTTGAGCACCTCGGATACGGCGGTGGTACGTCCCTCTGACGCTGCGGATGATTGGGATATTACCGACGGCGAACAGGGTACTTACGTGACAGCGGCTGTGGGAACTGAGATGGATGTAATCGGGACGACGCCGGTAGAATCCAAAGTGATTGTTTTCGGTTCCTACGAATTTATGCAGAGCACCTTCACCTCTATGGAGGCGTTGAATAACGCGGAATATCTGCTGAACGTAGTCAACATCTGTACCGGAAAAGATGAAGTGGGCGTCCAAATTGTTTCGAAGACGTTAGGAACAGCCAGCCTCGGTATCAGCGCCGCTCACGTTTCGGTGCTGGGAACCATCTTCCAGTACATTTTGCCGGCTGTGGTCATGGTTATCGGCATTGTGATCTGGATCCTCAGGAGGAATAAATAACCGATGAACGCAAAAGTAAGAAATCTGTTGATCGGCGGGATTTTGATTATTATATTGGGCGTGGCGGTATTGGTGCTCACCCTGACAGGAAAAAACGAGGAGGGGGAGAGCACGCTTTCCTCCGATGATTCCAGCGTTTCTTCCACTGTGGAGACCATCTCTCTTTGGAGTTACGACGTCAATGAGATTGAATCCGCGACCTTTAACAATCAAAACGACATTTATACGATTGATCGAATCGGCGTAGACCTTTTTGATATCGCGGATTTGTCCGGAGCTTCTTTGGATCAGAGCCTCTTTACTACGGTAATGCAGCTTTATTCTTCGGTAACGGCGACCCGCTTAATTGAAGAAAACCCGGAGGATCTGGAAAAATACGGCCTTGAGGAGCCTTTCGCATCTGTGGAAGTTCAGTTTTCCGATGGCACGTCCCATGTGCTTTATGTGGGCGATCTTTTGATGGGAAGCGAAGGGTATTACTGTCGTCTCGATGATTCGGATACAGTCTATATGATCGATGTGGATTATCTGGTGGGACTTAACCAGACAAAATATGATTACATCGAGCTGACCATTCTGGAGACATGGACTGCGCCGGTAGTGGAAGAGGACGAGGAGCCGCAAACCGAGCCTCTCATCACTTTCTTGGAAGTGACCGGCGGAACCATGGGCGAGAAGATGGGGGATGCGGTTTTCCGGGCGGAAAAGACCGAATTGTCTCAAGCGGCGTTTATTTCGGGGTTGGCAACTACCGAATATACGGTAGTGACCCCGGTAGAAGCGGCGATGAAAATTATTAACGCCAGCGACACTACCGAGGAAAACGATGGCTCTAAAATGTTTTCTCAGCTTTACGGACTGGAAGCTTATTCGGCGGTAATGTATCGTCCCACCGAGGAACAGCTTGCAGAATACGGATTGGACACCCCTTACGCGACGGTATATTTTGACCGGGATGGGAAAGAATACCGTTGGAATATTGGGAATAAAACAACCACTGCCTCCGACGCGCCGGCCTACTACTTTATGGTAGATGGCGGAGATACGGTGTATCTCGTTTTGGAGGAGAACCTCCCCTGGGTGACGGTAGAACTAAAGAACATCATTACCACGATTATCATTTCCCCGTCCATTAACGATGTGGATTATGTGGATATTGATTTTGGCGATGAAACCTACCGGATGCAAAATACCCATGACGAGGAAGGGAAGATTTCCGGCGGTTCGATCAATGGAGAAGCGATTGATAATCTTTCCAATTACACCGATTTGTATATTTCGGTAATGTCTACCGTGGTAGAGGATATCAACTACGACGGCGACTCCGACGAGGTGCTCTTGACAATTACCTATCATTATTTGGATAAAAGTAAAGAAGATACGGTGGTGGAGCTCCTCGCTTTGAGCGAACGACGTTGTATCCTTTCCTTTGATGGAAACAAGAGCTTTATTACCAAAAGCTCGTTTATAGACACATTACGCAGCAATATTGATAAGGTGTTAAACGGCGAAGCGCCGAATAATTCCTGGTAAGCTGGAACCCGAAACGCCGAGACGGGAAGCGTTTCGGGTTTTCTTTTTGACCGGGACGATCAAGGAGGTAAATATGTTGGATCAATTTTTACAGACGGCAGGCGCTTATTTGGCGACCAGCGGAATTAAATTACTGCTGTCTGTTATATTGCTTTTGGTAGGCTGGAAACTGATTCAGGTTCTGGTTCGAATATTGGAACGAAGCCATCTCAGCAACAAGGTGGACCCTACGGTATTGTCTTTTATGAAAAGCTTTACCGCGATTGCCTTGAAAGTCCTTTTGGTTATTACGATCATGGCCATCTTAGGTGTGCCCATGACTTCCATGATCGCCGTTTTGGGCTCGGCTGGTTTGGCGATTGGCTTGGCATTGCAAGGGAGCCTTACTAATCTGGCCGGAGGGGTAATTATTCTTGTTACTAAACCGTTTCAAATAGGAGATTACGTTACAATCGGTTCCGTAGACGGTACCGTTAACGGGATTAACATTTTTTATACCCATCTGACAACGCCGGATAATAAGGAGATTATCATTCCGAACGGCACCGTGACCAACGCTACGATTGTCATTGGAACCGCCTTGGAACAAAGGCGGGTGGACCTTTCCTTTACGACCTCTTACGACGCGGATATAGAGAAGGTAAAATCGGTCATTATGGCTACCGTTTGCGCGCATGAAAAAGTATTAGACGATCCCAAACCCATGGCCCGTTTACAGCAGCACGGGGAAAGCGCGCTCACTTTTGTATGCCGGGTATGGGCGAAAACAGAAGATTACTGGGATGTGTATTTTGACCTAATGGAGGAAATCAAAAAGGCTTTTGATCGGGAAGGCATTGAAATCCCGTATCCCCAGCTGGATGTGCATATGAAATAGCAATTGAAAAACCGTTTATCGATGGAAAACTGTTTTGGATACTCTTCGAAAAAACTATCATTTCTCTCGTTATTTTGGGTGTAACTTTTTGAAAGAGATAGAAACCCGTATTTTTTATCCAGATTTTTGTATAAAACGGTTGTGTCTTTTTTAAAATGTGGTATAATAGTTTTGTGTACAATCAGTGGAAAAATGTTTCGCTTTGGATATCCGTCTGAATGCGAGAAAAATTGAAAAGGAGGCTGTTTGCGTGGAAATAAACAAAAAACAGACTACCGGTACCGTTAAGATTTCCGATCAGGTTCTTTCGACAATTGTAAAATCTGTCCTCCGGGACATTGAAGGAGTATATTCCCTGATGAACCGGCCGGTTACGGCGAAGGGTGTCTTTTCCAAGTCTTATGTGTTTAAGCCGATTGAAATTCGGGCGGAAGCGGGAGTTGCGGAAATTGATATTTCCATTTGTCTCTGTTATGGTTATCCGGTGAAAAAGGTGGCGGACCAGATTCAACGGAAGGTCAAAGACGCCGTCCAGGATATGACCGGTATTGCCGTTAATAAAGTGAATGTTTTTATTGGCGGGGTAAAACAAAAAATCGAAGCGTAAAAGGATACCCTCTGGAGTCCAGAGGGTTCCCTTTTGTATGCCGGATTTTCTTTGTCGAAAAGGGAATTTCGGCGAGAAATGGAGAACAAGATGAAGAAATTGACCCGACATCAAATGCGGGAGAGCGTGTTTTGTCTTCTTTTTGAAGCGTCTTTTTCGAAAGAGGACGTAGACGCGATATTGGAAACTGCGAAAGATTCTGAGATTATTCCTGTGGACAGCGCGGTAGAAGGGATGTTTCGAGGCGTTTTGCTCCACCAGCAGGAAATTGATGGGATTATTCAAGAGCACTTAGTAAAATGGACAATGGAACGAATTTCCAAAGTCAGTCTCGCGATTCTTCGCATGGGGGTTTACGAGATCTATTACACTGACGATGTGGAAAACGATATCGTTGTCAGCGAGTGCGTGAAGCTTACTTCCTCTTTTGCTTATGAGGATGATATTTCTTTTGTCAACGGTGTTTTAGGATCGATTGTCCGGAGTCTGTAACATGGGAATGTATCTTGGAATTGATACCAGCAATTACACCACGTCGCTCGCCTTATACGACAGCGAATCCAAAGAGATGTGGATGGAAAAGAAGCTTTTGCCGACGAAGGAAGGCGCTTTGGGACTTCGGCAAAGCGAAGCTGTTTTTGCCCATATCAAACAGCTTCCCGGTTTAATGGAAACGTTGCGGGCGCGGATAGATTCGCCTATTACGGCGGTAGGGGTGTCGGTATTTCCCCGGAGAGTAGAGGGCTCTTATATGCCGTGCTTTTTGGTTGGGGAGACAGCGGCGGTGATGGTGAGCGAAAGCTTGCGCGTTCCTTTGTACCGATTTTCCCACCAGGAGGGGCATATTGCCGCGGCGGTCTATAGCGTTGGGGAACCGTCTCTCTTTTCCAAGCCTTTTTTGGCGTTTCATCTTTCCGGAGGCACTACCGACGCTCTTCTGGTAACGCCGAACCCCCCCTTCTTTTCCGTGCAGCAGGTGGCTGCATCCTTGGATTTGAAAGCCGGTCAGGTAGTGGATCGGGTAGGGCTTTTGTTGGGACTTTCCTTTCCATGCGGACCGGCTTTAACGGATTTGGCGATACAATGCAACGAAAAGATATCGGTAAGGGCAACCATGAAGGGGAATAATTGCTGCCTGTCCGGTATTGAAAATCAAGCAAAGGCCCACTTAAAGCAAGGGAAAAGCCCCCAGTTTGTCGCTTTATTTACCTTATTGTCTATCGACGCCGCATTGACCGAAATGACGCGGGGACTTCTTTTAGAGTACGGTCCTCTTCCGTTGCTGTATGCCGGAGGCGTCATGTCCAATTCCATAATCCGTTCCCATATAAAAGCGGAGTTTCAGGGAATCTTTGCCGATCCCATATACTCTTCCGACAACAGCGCGGGGATTGCCTTTTTGGCTTCCCTCTGTGACGAGGAGAAAAAAGGATGAACCAGATTTATCAGGTGCGGGATTTAAACCGGTATTTAAAAGACAAGCTTACGAAAGACGTGATATTGACGTCCATCTTTCTGGAAGGAGAAATTTCCAATTTTACCCGCCACCACAAAAGCGGGCATCTGTATTTTACCTTAAAGGACTCGGATGCGGCGATTTCCGCCGTTATGTTCCGGGGCAGCGCTTATCATCTTCGCTTTCAGCCGGAAAACGGTATGAAGGTAGTGGTATTCGGGAGCGTGTCCTTTTATGAGAAAACAGGGACTTGCCAGATTATTTGCGCCGATATGGAGCCCAGCGGCGTAGGGGCTTTTTATGCGGCTTTTGAGCAGCTGAAGGAAAAGCTGCAAAAAGAAGGATTGTTTGATGAGAAAAACAAAAAACCGTTGCCTTCCTTCCCCAAACGGATTGGTGTGATTACCGCCAAAGACGGCGCCGCCTACCGGGATATTTTGAAAATTTTGTCGGAGCGGTATCCTTTGGGAGAGGTAATTTTGTTCCCCGCTTTGGTACAGGGGAAGGACGCGGCGGAATCTATGATAAACGCTCTTCGGCAGGCGGAAAAGGCTTCGTTGGACCTTCTACTTATCGGTCGGGGCGGCGGTTCTTTAGAGGATCTCTATGCCTTTAATGACGAAGCTTTGGCCCGGGCGATTTTTCGCTTTCCTGTGCCGGTGATTTCCGCTGTGGGACATGAGACCGATTTTACCATTGCCGATTTTGTGGCGGATTATCGGGCGCCGACTCCTACCGCCGGCGCGATGGCGGTTTCTCCCTCTTGCTTGGAGCTGTCCCAACGTCTTATGTCGATACGGGAATTTTTGGTCCAGGACGCCGTCAGTCGGGTTGCTTTGAAAGAGAGCGCTTTTTCCCGGCTAAAAGAGACGTTTTTCGCTTTCAATCCGGAAAAGCGTTTACAGATTTTGGAAGAAAAGCTTTCCCGTCAAAGGGAACTGTTACATCAAAATATTCGGCGACAACTTCAGGAAAAGGTATCCGCTTTCTCCAAAGAGACGGCGGTATTGGAACAGCTTAGTCCGTTAAAGGTACTGACTCGTGGTTATGCGATTGTGTATAAAGGAAATGAGATTGTAAAAGATGCTTCGCTTCTTCAAAGGGGGGATCGGTTGACCCTTCATTTTTCCAAAGGGGAAGCAGAAGTGCAAGTGATAAAAGGAGATAACGATGGCAGTAATGACGTTTGAAAAAGCTCTTGAAAAATTGGAGGGTGTAACAAAAGCCCTCTCGGAAGGGGATTTGCCCTTGGATAAAGCGATGAAACTTTATCAGGAGGGACTTTCTCTTTGCGGTCATTGCGAAAAGCTGCTATCGGAAGCGAAGTTAAAGGTCCAAGAATGGGACGGAGAACAGGAAGGGGAGAAAGAAATTGAAGGAGATATTAAGTAGGGTAGAAGCCGCCTTAACATCCTATTTGGAACCGAAAACCGATCCTCATGTTGTAGCGGACGCGATGGCTTACAGCACCCTCGGCGGAGGAAAACGGGTTCGGGCGTTTCTTGTTTTAACGTTTTGCGAGCTGTGCGGCGGAAACATGGAGCAAGCTCTCCCTTACGCCTGCGCTATCGAGATGATTCACGCTTATTCCCTGATTCATGACGATCTTCCCTGTATGGATAATGATGATTTGCGAAGAGGGAAACCCTCTTGCCACAAAGCGTTTGGGGAGGCTAACGCGCTTCTTGCCGGGGATGGACTACTGACAAAAGCCTTTTTTACCGTTACCCTCGCTTCCTTGCCGGCGGAGAAAAATCTCCGTGCCGTCCAGGTCCTTTCGCAGTTTGCCGGTGTGGAAGGGATGATTTTAGGGCAGGAAAGGGATCTAAGCAATCAAAATAAGACGATTTCCACGAAAGAACTGATTCAGACCGATCAATTAAAAACCAGCGCTTTATTACAGGCGTCCTGCTTACTGGGCGTAATCGCCGGAAATGGCGGAAATGCCGAACAGGAAGCGGCGATGTCTTACGGAGAAAACATGGGACTGGCTTTTCAGATTGTGGACGACATTTTGGATGTAACCGGAGAGGAAGCGCTTTTGGGAAAGCCTGTGGGAAGTGACGCGGAAAACCAAAAGTCCACCTACGTCAGTGTATTGGGACTTGAGGAAGCGAAAAGAAGCGCGGATATGTATACTAAAAAGGCACTGGACGCTCTTACTATATTTGGCGACAGGGGAAAAGCCTTAGCGCAATACACCCAGTCTTTGTTGGCGCGAAATCGATAGAGGAGAGATTATGACGGATTTTCAAGATTTCTTAAACAATACCGTGCTGTGGACAGCTTTTTTGGCATGGTTTGTAGCGCAGACGCTTAAAGTAATTCTCCATCTTTTAAAATATCGGGAATTTAGCTTTGAACGCATTGTTGGAACCGGCGGAATGCCAAGCTCCCATACCTCTACCGTCTGCGGATTGACAACGGCGGTAGGGCGAGTCAGCGGATTAGCGTCTCCGGCGTTTGCCATTTCGATGATTTTAACGGTAGTTGTGATGTATGACGCTACCGGGATTCGTCGTGCTGCGGGTGAACAGGCGAAGGTTCTGAATCGACTATTAAATATTGAAAAATACAGCAAAAATAAAACCGATCGGGCGATAGAAACGCAAAAAGCGTTGAAAGAATTGTTGGGACATACCCCTTTGGAGGTGATGGCGGGAGCTGCTTTGGGTATTGTAATTGGCTTGGTAGTTCCTGTTTAAGCCTATGAGAGAATATGAGATTTTAAGTCGGATCAATCGGCCCGAGGATCTTAAAGCGCTTTCTTATCCGGAGCTTTCGCTGTTATCCGATGAGGTGCGGGATTTTTTGATTACACATGTTTCGGAAACCGGCGGCCATCTCGCCTCCAATCTGGGGACGGTAGAGCTGACATTGGCGCTTCATCGCGTTTTTGATTCTCCAAAGGACAGTATTGTGTGGGACGTCGGGCATCAAAGCTATACCCATAAAATCGTTACGGGGAGAAAGGACCGCTTCTTTAGCCTTCGAAAAGCGGGCGGCCTGTCCGGCTTTCCAAGGCCATCGGAAAGCGTTCATGACGCATTTTTAGTCGGACACAGCAGCACCTCCATTTCAGCGGCTTACGCGATAAGTTGCGCCAATCGGCTTTCCGGCAACGACGCTTACGCGATTGCCGTAATCGGTGACGGTGCGTTTACCGGTGGGATGGCCTACGAAGCGATGAACAACGCGGGACGAAGCCGAAACCGGTTGATTATTGTATTAAATCATAACGATATGTCCATAACCAAAAACGTGGGGGCTTTTGCCCGGTATCTTTCTACCATTCGGGCAAAACCCGGTTATTTGAAGTTAAAGGATCACACCGAATGGCTGTTGGATCACCTTCCTTTTTTGGGAAAACGGATTAAAAGGGCGCTTCGTTCTTCGAAATCTATGCTCAAGTATTTGTTATACCATGCCACCTTTTTTGAAGAACTGGGCTTCGCCTATTTTGGGCCGGTAGACGGGCATAACCAGAAGGCGTTGGAGCAGGTGCTGCTTCGAGCGAAGGATTTGAACGCGCCCGCGGTTATTCAAATTGAAACGGTTAAGGGGAAGGGATATCCTTTTGCGGAAAAAGATCCCTTGAACTACCATGGCGTGTCGCCTTTTAATGTGGAGACAGGAAACGGATTTTCCTCTTCCTCTCTGACTTTCTCTGATGTTTTTGGAGGCGCTTTGTTAGAACTGGGACGGAAGGACGCGCGAATTTGCGCGATTACCGCCGCTATGTCGGCGGGCACAGGGTTAAACTTATTTGCCGCTTCTTTTGAGGATCGTTTCTTCGATGTGGGGATCGCCGAGGAGCATGCGGTGACTTTCGCTTGTGGACTGGCGGCGAAAGGGTATCTTCCGGTTTTCGCGGTGTATTCTACCTTCTTACAGCGTGCCTACGATCAGATTCTTCACGATGCGGCATGCGGTGGACTTCACATTTTACTCGCCATAGACCGTGCAGGGATTGTAGGCGAAGACGGAGAAACCCATCAGGGTGTTTACGACGTTTCCTTTTTGACCAGCATTCCCAATATGACAATTTTTTCTCCATCCACCGAGGAAGAGATGCGCCTATGTTTGAAAGAAGGCCTCTATCACCAAAAAGGGGTGGTGGCTGTTCGCTATCCGAAGGGAAGAATTTTTCGGATGACGGATGGGAAAGCGCGGGTCGATTACGACCTGCAAAACGGAGAGAGCGACTGTTTGGTAATTAGTTACGGGCGTCTGTTCCATTTTGTATATAGTGCGATTCACGGGTTGGATCGAAGGCCGTCACTGTTAAAATTAGTTCAAATTTGGCCTATAGACGCAAAGCTTCTCTCTTTGATCGCGCGTTATCCGAAAGTGATTGTGTTTGAAGAAGCGGTACAAAGCGGAAGTATCAGTGAACATTTGCTCTATGCCCTGAATCAGGCAGGATATCGGGGAGTGTATCGAAGTGTTACCCTTCCAGATACTTTCGTTGAGCAGGGCGACGTGTCCTATTTGTTGCAAAAATATCATCTGGATGTGGATTCCATCCAAAAGCAGTTGGAGGATCTTTATGAAGAAAAGACTGGATATCCTTGTTAGTGAACAGTTTCCGTTCAGCCGGGAAAAAGCCAAGGCGCTCATTATGGCGGGATTGGTCCGGGTCAACGGGGAAAAAGCCGATAAAGCGGGTTCCAGTTATCCAGAGGATGCGGTGATTGAAGTACTGGACGACGGACCGAAATTTGTGAGCCGGGGCGGTTTGAAACTGGAAAAAGCGATGGATGTTTTTCCGATCTCTTTAAACGGAAAGATCTGCGGGGATATTGGCGCTTCCACCGGGGGATTTACCGATTGCATGCTGCAAAATGGCGCGAAAAAGGTATATGCCGTGGATGTGGGGTATGGTCAACTTGCCTGGAAGCTTCGAAACGATGACCGGGTCGTTAATTTGGAACGAACCAATATTCGCAATGTTACAGACAAAGAAATTCCGGAGCCTTTAGATTTTTGTTCCATTGATGTTTCTTTTATCTCGCTCTCTTTGGTTTTGCCGGTGGCATATCGTCTCCTGCGGGAGGACGGCGAATGCGTTGCCTTGATTAAGCCTCAATTTGAAGCCGGAAAGGGAAAGGTGGGAAAAAAAGGAGTCGTTCGTGAACCGGAAATTCATAAGGAAGTGTTAGATAAAATATACGATTTGGCCGGTGAGGTAGGGTTTTCTTTTCAGGGAATAGATTTTTCTCCCATTAAGGGACCGGAGGGAAATATCGAATACCTTTGTTATTTGCAAAAATCTTCTCTCCCGTCCACGATACGGCGGGATATGCTCGAAGAACTGGTCCGGGTTTCCCACGAATGTTTGGATCGCAAAGGGGCTGAGACAGGATGAAAATTCTTCTTGTACCAAATGAGGACAAAAAAGACATTGCCGAGTGCGTGCGGGAGATTGTTTCCGTTTTGTTCCAGGATGGCGTGGAAGTATTGATGGACGAGCGGCTTTCGTATTTAGTCTATGATGCTTCAAAAATTTCCTTTGGCCCGTTTTGCCAACAGGCGGCGAAATGTGATCTCGTCATTGCCATCGGGGGGGATGGTACTATCATTCATACGGCGAAGCTACTTCTTCCCCATGATAAGCCCCTTTTGGGCGTCAATATGGGTAGAATCGGATTCCTTGCGTCCTTGGAGCGCAACCAGATTGACATGTTGAAGCTTTTACAAAAAGGAGAGTATCATATTGAAGAGAGAATGATTGTAAAGGCTAACTGCTTTACGGAATATCCTCGTTCTTTTTTTGCGCTGAACGACATTGTGATTTCCAAAGGATCGACTGCGCATATGATTGATTTGAGGGTGTATTGTGATGATCGGTTTGTCGCTTCCTATCGAGCGGATGGCGTTATTGTCGCCACGCCCACCGGTTCCACCGCCTATTCTTTATCTGCCGGGGGCGCGGTGATTGATCCTACCATTCAAGGGCTTTTACTTACACCGATTGCCCCATACTCCTTTTTTTCCAAAAGTATGCTGTTTCGAAGCGACGCCAAGCTTCGGATTATTCCTGTAGGTTATGAGAATCAAACCATCGGCCTTTCGGCGGATGGCGAACAAAATATTCGACTCAATAGCGGGGAGGAAATTCAATTAGAAAGGGCAGATAAAACTGTAAAGCTAATTAACTTGACGGGAAAACGCTTTTACGAAGTCATTCATGACAAGATGCTCGGTCGATTTGGTGAACCCATGTAATTTATAAATTAAGGAGGCCTATAATGAAGTCATTACGATTGGCAAAAATTGCCCAGCTTGTGGAACAGAACGATGTATATACCCAAGAGCATCTTTTACAGCTGTTGAACGCGGAAGGGTTTAACGTGACCCAGGCAACCGTTTCCCGGGACATTAAGGAACTGAATTTGGCAAAAATGATTACCGAGGACGGAAAGTATAAATATACCGCCGCTCCCAAAAAGGAAAATGCGGATTTGGAAAAAAAATATCACTCCGTTTTTTCTGAATCGGTTCTTTCGGTGGACTGTGCTGGCAATATGATTTCCATTAAGTGCCATACCGGAATGGCTAACGCCGCCTGCGCCGCTTTCGACACCATGTCTTTTGAAGGAATTGTGGGGACTTTAGCGGGGGATGATACCATTTTTATTTTGGTTCGGAATGAAGAACAAGCCAAGACCATTACGCAGCAAATCAAGCATTTTTTGTCGTTGAGTTGACGCAGCATTGGAAAGGAGGCCCTTATGCTGTCATCTCTGTACATTGAAAATCTGGCGGTAATTGAAAAGGTCTCGATTGATTTTCAAAAGGGGTTTACGGTTTTTACCGGGGAAACCGGCGCCGGAAAATCTATATTGATTGACGCCATCAATGCCTGTTTGGGGCAGAGAGCATCCAGGGAAATCGTGCGAAATCAAACGGAGAAAGCGATAATCTCCGCCTGCTTTACGGACCTTTCCTCCGAAGCGTTTAGGGTGTTGGAAAAAAACGGTTATTCGACGGGAAACGAGCTTGTCATTACCAGAGAAATTTATGCGGATGGGCGAAGCAACGCTCGTATCAATGGGCGGCCGGCTACCGTAGGGATGCTTCGGGAACTGGGGATGACTTTAATCAATATCCATGGACAGCACGATAACCAAATCCTCCTTTCTCCTGAGCGGCATTTGTCTTTGATCGATCATTATGGGGATCTTCTTCCCTTGACGCAGCAATATGAAAAGGAATTTCGTACCTTGAGCCGGATGATCCGAAAATTGAAAGAGGTTACCGTCAAAGAAACGCAAAAAGAGGATAAAAAAAGAAGAGTGACAGAAGAGCTTTCCCTAATAGAAAAGGCGAACCTTTCGGAAGGAATTGATGTTGTTTTGGAGGAAAAAGCAGCTCTTTTTCGAAACGGGGAAAAGATTGCTTCAGGGCTTTCGGAAGCGGTAAACGCCTTGTATGGAGATGACGTGTCTTTTGGCGCCACAGATCTTCTTTCCCGGGCAGCCTCGGCGCTTTCCCGATTAGATGATATTTCTGCGCTTCGTTCTGTGGCGGAAAAGTTAGCGGTCCTTTCCATGGAATTGGAATCCGCGGCAGGGGACCTTCGGGATTTTTTTGACACCCTTCATTATGATCCGGCAGAAGCGGAGGAGGTGGAGAACCGGTTATCGAGAATTCGAAAACTGAAGCTAAAATACGGAGAGATTCCGAAGATTCTCCAAAAAAAGGAAGCGTTGAATCGAGAACTGGAAGAGTTGGATCAAAATCAGCAGCTTTTGGAAACCCTCAATACAGAAACCAGACGGCAAAAGGAAAAAGTCAGTTTTCTCGCAAAAGAACTTACTCAACGGCGGAAAGAAGCGGCAAGCCGGCTTTCCCGCCGAATCGAGGAGGAGGCCCGTTTTTTGGAAATGCCCGCTTTACGGGTGGAGCCTCTTTTTACTCCCACCAAACTAAACAGCAGCGGGGATACTTCGGTGGAATTGATGTTGTCTTCCAACCCCGGGGAACCGCCAAAACCCATTGCGAAAATTGCTTCCGGCGGAGAACTGTCCCGAATTATGCTGGCCATCAAAAGCGCTTTGGCGGAAAAGGACAGTATTCCGACCTTGATTTTTGACGAGATTGACACCGGGGTCAGCGGAAAAGCGGCACAAAAGATCGGCCGAAAGCTAAAGGAAGTGTCCAAAAGCCGCCAGGTCTTTTCGGTAACCCACTCGGCTCAGATCGCCGCGTTGGCACATCATCATTTCCTCATTCGAAAAGAATCGGATGGAGAGCGAACTTATACGGTGGTTTTGCCCCTTTTGGGAGAAGATCGAGTCGAGGAAATTGCGCGCATCTTTTCGACGGACGCTGTCAGCGATCTTATGCGGGAAACAGCGAAAAGTATGCTGGAAGAAGGGGAAAAAATTTAAGAGGGAGTGGATGGTACGGCGATTTATATTGAATCCGTAAAACTCAAGCGGATGCCGGAGGAAGGCTATCTTTCCTCTCTTTCTTTTATTCCGTTTTTGCAAAAAGAACGCTTGGTTTTTGATCGGGATGTTACCTTTTTTACAGGAGAAAACGGGATCGGAAAGTCTACCCTTTTGGAGGCAATCGCTGTGGCGGCGGGATTCAATCCGGAAGGAGGAAGCAAAAATTTCCGGTTTTCTACCAAGGACAGTCATTCCTCTTTGTACCAGTATTTGACACTGTCCCGAATCCACTATTTCCATGACGGCTTTTTCTTTCGCGCGGAAAGTTTTTATAACGCATCCACTTATGTAGATGAGATGGACAAAATTGCCCCACTTTTGTGTTATTATGGGGGGAAAAGTCTTCATCATCTTTCTCATGGTGAGAGCTTTCTCACTTTACTTGAAAGCCGGTTTTCCGGCAAAGGCCTTTATCTTTTTGATGAGCCGGAGGCCGCTTTATCCCTTACGGGCTTGCTTCGGTTTATGATTGGTATGCGGCGGTTGGTAAAAAGCCGTGCCCAACTTATTATTTCCACGCACTCGCCGGTTTTACTTACCTATCCCGACGCCAGAATCTACGAACTTCGAAAAGACGGTCCCGTCTCGGTATCCTACCAAGACACCGCCGCCTTTTCGTTGACGAAACGATTTTTAAACCAACCGGAACAGATGCTTTCCTATCTTTTTTCCGACGAAGAAAAAGAGAGCGAAGAAAGTGGCGATAGTTCTTTTTGACGGAAAAATCGCCGTTCCAGTCGATCGGAAAGGCGAAATGCACCGCCGGAGATTAAAAACCAAAGGAAAGAGTACAGCGGGCAAATCTGTCCCAAAAGATTTCCGAATTGGCGGGAGTAATCCCATACTTGCCAATGGAAAATCAAGTTAACCCAGATCCCGACGAAAAATTCTATTGTGGTGATGAAAGCACTTCCTAAAATGCACTTTTTAACGGGGGACAGGGACGGCACGTCCTGCTGCAGGCGATGCAAAAACAAAAAGCAAATTCCACCGGTTAACACCATCGACCAGTGGGTATATCCTCTCCACAAGATTTCCAAAGCGCCGTAACCAAAGGCGCCGATGGAAAAGACAATGCCGCTTTCCTTCATTTTTCCCATTTTGTTTCCTCCGCTACAGTAAATCTGTTTTTAGTATGCCGGAAAAGAAGGGAAAAAATCCTGGTGGTTCTTGCCAAATTTCTTTTAGTATGGTAGAATAGCAAAGTATGTAACAAAAAGGAGGCTGCTTATGAAACGGCAGGATTATCTGTCTTGGGATGAGTATTTTATGGGAATCGCCATGCTTTCGGCGGCGAGAAGCAAGGATCCCTCGACCCAGGTAGGCGCTTGTATCTGCAACAGCGATCGAAAGATTCTTTCCGTCGGTTATAACGGAATGCCCACCGGCTGCAGTGACGACGAAATGCCATGGGAACGGGAAGGGGAAATGTTAGATACCAAGTATGCCTTCGTTTGCCATGCAGAGCTGAACGCTATTTTAAATAATGACGGCGGCTCCTTAAAGGGAACGACGGTATATGTGACGCTCTTTCCCTGTAATGAGTGTGCCAAGGCGATTGTGCAGAGCGGTATTAAGGAAGTAGTTTATTTCGATGATAAATACGCCGATACGCCGTCCATTGTTGCCTCCAAGAAAATTTTGGATATCGCGGGCGTATCCTACCGCCGTTATGTTCCCAGCGGAAAACAAATTACTTTATCTTTATAATGTACTCCAGCCGCGGCTAACGCCGCGGTTTTTTTCGGGGAATCCGAAAAAAACCTATCGGAAAGGGAAATTTTGTGGTAGAATAATACAGAGTAAGGATAAGAAAGGAAGCTAATATGGAAGAAACCAGAGAACAGTACCTTTCTTTGGTCAAGGAACTGAATTTCCACTCTTTGCGTTATTACACGTTGGACGATCCGCTGATTCCCGATGATGAGTACGATGCGATGATGCGAAGGCTTAAGGAAATGGAGAGCCGCCATCCGGAATGGGTCGTTGAGGATTCCCCCACCAAGCGGGTGGGAGACGTTTTGTACAATACCTTTGAGAAGGTAACCCATACGGTACAGATGGGAAGTTTGCAGGATGTGTTCAGCTTAGACGAGCTGGATGCCTTTTTCCAAAGAACCAAAGAAATTTCTGATGACATACAGTATGTGGTAGAACCGAAAATCGATGGCCTTTCCGTCTCTTTAGAATATCGTGACGGCGTTTTTTTCCGCGGTTCCACCAGAGGAAACGGCTTTGTAGGGGAGGATGTCACCTTCAATTTAGCGACGATCTCGGAAATTCCCAAGCGGCTTTCGGAACCGCTCCCGTATTTGGAAGTGCGGGGAGAGGTATATATGCCAAAGGAAGTCTTCGCCCGTTTGGTTTTCGAGCAGCAGCAAAACGACGAACCGGTGTTCAAAAATCCAAGGAATGCGGCTGCCGGAGGCCTTCGTCAAAAAGATCCCGGGGTGACAGCCAAACGTTGTCTTTCTATTTTTGTGTTTAATTTACAGCAAATTGAGGGGAAAACGCTTTCTTCCCATAAGGAATCCCTGGACTATCTTCATAGATTAGGGTTTCCCGTATCGCCTTCCTATCCTCTTTTGTCTAAGCCTGAGGAAGTAAAAGAAGAAATTAAAAGAATCGGAACCCACCGGGGAGCATACCCTTTTGATATCGACGGCGCGGTGGTGAAGGTGGATGATTTTACGCTGCGGGAGCGCTTTGGAAGTACCGCTAAGTTTCCCCGTTGGGCGGTAGCCTTTAAATATCCCCCCGAAGAAAAGGAAACGACCCTTTTGGATATCGAAATCCAGGTGGGCCGGACCGGCGCTTTAACGCCTACCGCGGTATTTGAGCCGGTAACTTTAGCGGGGACCTCGGTAAGTCGGGCGGTTTTGCATAACGAAGATTTTATCGCCAAACGGGATATCCGCATCGGAGACCGGATTTTGGTGCGGAAGGCGGGAGATATTATTCCCGAAGTGATTCGCTCGGTTTCCCATGCAAAGGGAAGCGTTCCTTACCAGTTTCCCGATCGCTGTCCCGTTTGTGGTCAAAAGGTTCAAAAGGACGAAGATGGCGCCGTAATCCGCTGTTTCAATCCCACTTGTCCGGCGGCGGTGCGGCGTAACCTAATCCACTTTGCGTCCCGAAACGCGATGAATATTGACGGGCTTGGACCGGCAATTATCGATCAGCTTTTGGAAAAGAAAAAGATCATTTCTTCGGCGGATCTGTATCTGTTGAAAAAAGAAGATCTCTTAGAATTAGAAGGCTTTGCCGATCTATCCGCCGATAATTTAATTAACGCCATCGCCGCATCCAAGAAAAATCCATTGTCCCGGTTTTTGTTCGGACTGGGTATTCGAAATATTGGGGAAAAAGCGGCAAAGCAGCTGGCAGAAGCTTTTCCTTCTTTGGAAAAACTGATGGCGGCCACTCAAGAAGAAATCGAAGCAATCGACGGTTTCGGCGAGGTAATGGCTAAAAGCGTAGTGGATTATTTTAACGATCCCAACGCGAAAGCCCTTGTTGCGGATTTTCGAAAACGAGGCGTGGATCCGGTAGAGGAAGTGGAAGCCAAGGGCGACCTCTTTGTGGGAAAAACCTTTGTGTTAACCGGAACCCTAAGCCGATATACCCGTAAGGAAGCCCAAGCGCTGATCGAAAAAAACGGCGGTAAGGTTTCCGGTTCGGTTTCCAAAAAAACAAGTTACCTGCTGGCTGGAGAAGACCCGGGCAGCAAGCTCACGAAGGCGACTTCTCTCGGCGTTTCGGTTTTGTCTGAAGCAGACTTTGACGCCTTATTGGAAAAAGGAAAAGACGATTTGAAGGAGGAATAATAAATGGAGATGGATTTGAAACGTCTGGCAAAGCTTTCAAAGCTTCGCTTTACCGAAGAGGAAGAAAAGAAGTTTCAAGGGGAAATGGAAAAAATCGTTGAGATGGTAGAAAAGCTTCCGGATTTGGATGCGTCGGGTCCCCTGATCGATCCGGATTCTCCTATGGAGCTTCGAAAAGATGTAGCGGAGAAAAAATTCAATCGGGACGAGCTGTTAAAGAACGCGCCTCAGGTCCAAGCCGGGTGTGTGGTGGTTCCGAAAGTAGTAGAAGAATAGGGAGGCGTCAACATGGAATTGTATCAGCTCACCGCATGGGAGTTACATCAAAAACTCACCACAAAAGAATGTTCTGCCAAGGAGATTACCCAATCGGTTCTCGGACGCATTGAACAAAAAGAAAAAGAGATCGGCGCGTATTTGACGTTAACCCCCGACGACGCGCTCGCTCAGGCAAAAGCGGTAGATCAAAAGCTCGCATCCGAAGAACCCCTTTCTCCTTTAGCGGGAATTCCCATCGCTATTAAAGACAACATCTGCACCAAAGGAGTCAAAACCACCTGTGCGTCTAAAATTCTCTCCAATTTCGTACCTCCTTATGACGCGACGGTAATGGAGAAGTTGAACGGCACAGACTGCGTCTATTTGGGAAAGCTCAATATGGATGAGTTTGCCATGGGGTCTTCTACTGAAACCAGCTTCTTTCAAAAGACCCATAATCCCCACAATACGGAATATGTCCCCGGAGGCTCTTCGGGTGGAAGCGCGGCGGCGGTTTCCGCCGGAGAAGCGGTACTGGCTCTCGGCTCCGACACCGGCGGATCTATTCGCCAACCCTCCGCTTATTGCGGAACGGTAGGATTAAAACCCACCTATGGCACCGTATCCCGCTACGGACTGGTGGCATTCGCTTCGTCATTAGACCAGATCGGGCCCATCGGCAGAAGTGTAAAGGATGTCGCTTTACTCTATTCCGCTATCTGTGGAAAAGACGAAAAGGACACCACCAGCGTGCGCCGGGATTATCCCGATTTCGCGAAAGAGATTGTCCCGTCGGTGAAAGGGATGACCATCGGTCTTTCCGACGAATATTTTGGCGAAGGGGTTTCCGACGAGGTAAAATCGGCGGTAATGAAAGCGGTGGACGCTTTGAAGGAGCAGGGCGCAAAAGTGGTTTCCGTCTCTCTCCCCAGCACCGACCAGACCTTAGCCGCTTATTATATCATTGCCTCCGCGGAAGCGTCTTCGAACTTGGCTCGCTTTGACGGTGTCAAATACGGATATCGTACCAAGGAATATGCAAGCTTGGATGAGATGTACGAAAAAACCAGAAGCGAAGGCTTCGGTGATGAAGTGAAGCGTCGGATTATGCTCGGGACCTATGTTCTTTCCTCGGGTTACTATGATGCCTACTATAAGAAAGCAAAATTTACCCAAAAAATGATCCAAGAAGCGTTTCGAAACGCTTTTTCCTCCTGCGATTTGATTCTAACACCCACAGCGCCGGACACCGCTTTTAAAATCGGCGAAAATATCCACGATCAGGTCAAAATGTACATGAATGACATCTTAACGGTTACCGTAAATATTGCCGGCCTTCCGGCGCTCAGTGTTCCCTGTGGGTTTGATACCAAGGGGCTCCCCATCGGGTTGCAGATGATCGGTCCCAAATTCAGCGAAGGTCTTTTATTTAACGCGGCAGCCTGTTACGAAGAGCTTTTGGGCGGATTCTCCGCTTTCTCGGCGCTGAAATAAGGAGGAAGGAATATGAGCAAAGAATATGTAACCGTCATTGGATTAGAGGTCCATGCGGAGTTAAATACCCAATCAAAGATTTATTGCAGCTGCAAAAACAGCTTTGGCGCCGAGGTCAATACCCAGTGCTGTCCCGTTTGTATGGGAATGCCGGGAACCCTTCCCACCCTGAATGAACAGGTGGTAGCGTCGGCGGTCAAAATGGGGTACGCGTTAAATTGTACCATCAATCCCGTATCCAAGCAGGACCGAAAAAATTACTTCTATCCCGATCTTCCCAAAGCTTATCAGATCAGCCAGTTTGACATCCCTCTTTGTGAAAACGGCTATGTGGATATTTGGGTGGACGGGAAGGAAAAGCGCATCGGCGTCACCCGGATCCATATTGAAGAAGACGCGGGAAAGCTGATCCATGACAACAGCTTTGCCGGTTCTCTGGTAGACTTTAACCGCTGCGGCGTGCCTTTGATCGAGATCGTTTCCGAGCCGGATCTTCGAAGCTCCAAGGAAGCGAAAGCGTATTTAGACACCATCAAAGCCATTGTGCAGTACATCGACGTTTCCGACGCCAAAATGCAGGAAGGTTCTATCCGTTGCGATATCAACGTATCGGTGATGGAGAAGGGGAGCGATACCTTCGGAACCCGCGTAGAGATGAAAAACGTTAACACCTTCAGCGGCGCCGTTCGTGCCATCGAATACGAGGCGGCGCGCCAGATCGCCGTGTTGGAGCAGGGTGGTACCATTGAACAGGAGACCCGCCGCTGGGATGACCAGAAGGGACAAAACTTCCTTTTGAGAAGTAAAGAGGACGCCCACGATTATCGGTATTTCCCGGAACCGGACCTGCAAACCATTGTTTTAGAAGAAAGTTACCTTTCTCAAATTAAGGATTCTATTCCGGAACTGCCCAACAAAAAATTTGTTCGGTACCTGGCTGATTACGATCTGCCCGAGGATGATGCGTCGCTTTTGGTGGCTTCGGTGGAAAAATCTGCTTTCTTTGAAACCTTGGTGGCTTTTGGCGACGTGAAACCCAAATCAATCAGTAACTGGATCTTGGGCGACATTTCCCGGATTATGAATGAGACCGGAAAATCGCTGGATGAATTAGAGATCGACGCCAAAGCTCTGGATGCGCTTCTTTTGATGATCGATCAAAAGAAGATCTCCAATTCCGCCGGAAAAACGGTGTTCGAGGAAATGCTTAAAACCAAAGCGTCTCCGGAAGAGATCGTCAAGGAAAAAGGATTGTTGCAGATTTCCGATACCGACGCATTACAGGAAATCGTGGATCAAATTCTTGCCGCGAACCAAAAATCGGTGGACGATTATCGAAACGGAAAAACCAACGCGCTGGGATTTTTGGTTGGTCAATGTATGAAGGCTTCCAAAGGCAAAGGAAATCCGGCAATGATGAAAGAAATGCTGTTAAGCTATCTGGAAAATCAATAAGATGAAAAACCCGCCGAAAAAATCATTCGGCGGGTTCTTGCTTTTTGGATTTCGGTATGATATACTTTATCTATCCCCTCAATTTCGCAAAATTTTAATTTTGCGAAATTACCGGTTTCATTTTTACCAAAAGGACGGCGATGATTTTGTCTTATAGCACCGGAAATTATCAGGATGCACCTCTTCCCTTAAAGGATTACTTATTCTATCTTTTGACCATCAAAGGACGGTCCCGTTTAACGGTAGAAAATTATTATCTGGATCTACGCACTTTTTTACGGTTTATGAAACAGTTTAAAGGGCTTGCGGATCCGAAAAAGGAGCCGGAAGAAATCGATATTTCGGATTTGAATTACGATTTTTTGGAATCCATTACTTTGTCCGATGTTTACGAGTTTTTGCATTACATCTACGACGACCGGGATAATAATCCAAGGACTCGCGCCCGGAAAGCTTCGGCGCTTCGCGGCTTTTTTAAGTACCTTTGCAACATCACCGGTAAGCTGAAAACCAATCCGGTAGAAAATCTCGAAATGCCGACCCTTCCCAAAACCCTTCCTAAATATCTGACGCTGGAACAGTCATTGGAACTACTCCAAACCGCCAATCATCAGGGCGCCGCTTCGGACCGGGATTATTGCATGGTGGTATTGTTTTTAAACTGCGGGATTCGTCTTTCCGAGCTGACCGGGCTTCGTCTTTCCGATATCTCTCTTTCGGAAAAACGGATGACGGTACTGGGCAAAGGAAATAAGCAGCGAATGTTATACCTCAACGATGCATGTGTGGACGCATTAAACCGGTATCTGGAAAGCCGTCTCAACATCCCCAACATTGTGGATAAAAATGCCCTGTTTTTGAATCGAAGCGGAAAACGGTTGGGACAGCGTCGTGTTCAGCAGATCATCACTTCCCTGTTACAGCAGGCAGGTCTGGCGGATTCCGGCTTTTCCACCCATAAGCTCCGCCACACGGCGGCTACTATGATGTACCAGTACGGTAAGGTGGATGTACGGGTGCTTCAGGAAATCTTAGGTCATGAGAATCTCAATACCACAGAGATCTATACCCATGTTGCCAATGAGCAAAAAGAGGAAGCACTATCCAAAAATCCGCTGGGAAAGGTAAAAATGAAGCCGGAAACCGAGAAAAACAAGGCGTAAAGCAATTTACTTTACGCCTTGTTTCCTATTCGTTAGGATGATTTTTCCGGTAATCCAGATAACTGTTTAAAATAATAGTTGCCGCAACCTCGTCGATCACCGATTTTCGTTTCTTTCCTCTGGTATTGGTTTCATTGAGCATATTGTGGGCGGAAACGGTAGTGGACCGCTCGTCCCACATCCGAACCGGAAGCTGGGTATAGTTTCGGATCTTGTCGGCAAATTGTTTGCACTTTTCCGCCCGCTCTCCCTGGGTTCCGTTCATATTGATGGGAAGTCCCACAACGATCTCCCCTACCCCATATTCTGCGGCGGCGAAAGCGACCTGTCTTGCCGTTTGATCCGGATCGGTTTCGTGGATAACGCCGATGGGCGACGCTAACATCTCTAACCGGTCACAGGCGGCAAGCCCGGTTCTGGCGTCGCCAAAATCTACTGCCATAATTTTCATGTGTCCTCCTTACCAGGGTTCTACCCTGCCGATGATCTGGGAAACAGACGAATAAGCGTGGGTATCCAGCCATTCGTTCATCTCCCGGATGATCCTGACCGGAGCGAAGGGATCATGGAAGATCGCGGCCCCCACCTGAACGGCCTGTGCGCCCGCCATCATCATTTCGATAGCGTCTTTTCCGCTCGAGACGCCACCCATCCCCACTACAGGGATAGAGACGGCGTTGGCAACCTGCCACACCATACGGACCGCTACCGGGAAAACCGCGGGACCGGAAAGCCCGCCCACGTTGTTTTTTAAAATGGGACGTCTGCTTTCAATATCGATCCGCATTCCAAGGAGGGTATTGATTAAAGAAACCGCGTCCGCGCCGGCAGCCTCTACCGATTTGGCGATATCGGTGATACTGGTTACATTGGGGCTTAATTTCACCATCAGCGGCTTTGTGGTGGCCTTTCTTACGGCGGCGGTAATGGAGGCAGCGCTCTCACAAGATGTACCAAACGCTACCCCGCCCTCTTTTACATTGGGACAGGAGATGTTCAGCTCCAGCATATGCACTTTGGTATTTTCCAGTCTTCTTGCGATCTCTACGCAGTCTTCTACTGTGCTTCCCGCTACGTTGGCGATAATGACGGTATCCTGCTTTTGAAGATACGGCAACGCATCCCGAATAAACGCGTCGATACCCGGGTTTTGCAATCCGACGGAATTGAGCATCCCAGCGGGGGTCTCGGCGATCCTTGGAGGCGGATTTCCGTCTTTCGGATCGAGAGTCGTCCCCTTGGTGGAAATCCCACCCAGCAGCGACAAGGGGTAGAGGTCTTCATATTCCCTTCCAAATCCAAAGGTTCCGGAAGCGGGGATAATGGGGTTTTTAAAAGAAACACCGGCTACGGTGACCGAAAGATCTGCCATTAAAATACGACCTCCTTTGCGGGAAATACCGGCCCATCCTTACAAACGTGGCCGTAATATTCCCTTTCCTCATCTGTCCGCTTTAAGCGACATGCGCATACTAAGCATGCGCCCACGCCGCAGCCCATTCGTTCTTCTAACGAAACTTCACATTCGATTTGGTGATCCAAAGCGATCTTAGCCACTTTTTCCAGCATCACCTTCGGCCCGCAGGCGAAAAGATAATCCGGCTTGTCCTTTGCTACCATATCGGCAAGCGCATCGGTCACAAATCCTTTTCGCCCTCTGGTCCCATTATCGGTACAAAGAACGGTCTCTGCGCCATAACGGCGAAAATCCTCTTCTAGGATCACAGCGGAAGCATCCCGAAAACCCAAGATCGCCTTAGCGTTTTCACCGTAAAACTTCGCCGCCTGGAGCAAGGGGGGGACGCCGATCCCGCCGCCGACAACGATCACTTTTTTTCCGGGATCCAAAGTAAAACCATGACCCAATGGCCCCATCACATCCAACATTTCTCCTTCGTTCAATCGAGCCAGCGCCTTCGTCCCCTCGCCCCGGATCTCATACACCAGTGTAATGGTGCCATCCTTGGTATCCGTTTCGCACAGAGAGATGGGACGGCGAAGGAAATAACCGGGTACCGTCACATGGACGAACTGTCCAGCCTTGGCAAAAGCAGCGATATCCGGCGCCGCGATCACCAGTCGGTAGATATTTTTCGCTAAGTTTTCTTTATGCAAAATGACGTAATTTCCCTGGAAATAACTCATATCATCACCTCCGAATTTTTTCCATTGTATCATTTTTTGAATCAAAAGGCAATCTTCCTTTTAAGGTATTACATATTTTCGAATAAAATAGGTGGGGGTTCCGCTCCAAGCATGACAGTAGCTGTGGATGATTTTCGAGCCATAAGGGGAAAAATCCTTACGGTCTGGATCATAAATTTCGTAAAAACAGTCGGCGCCTTCCTTTACCATCCCGCCCCAATACCGTTTCATCTGGTCAATCGCTTCTTTTCGCATCTCACAGCAAAACAGCGCTTCAATAAAATGATGGTACATATAGGGCGTCACCATCCCTACTTTGGGTCTCTTTTCCAAAAGGCGCCGCAGAAGGGCTTGATTTTGGCTTTTTTCGAAAACACCCGCCAATACAAACCACACTTGAGATGCCCATGAGATCTGCCGTTTGGTTCCGCTGACAAAAAAGCCTTCCGTTTCGTCCCATAGAACTTCTTTCGCTCCTTTGGCGAGCCAAAGAAGCGATGTGTCGATTCGATGAAGGCGGTCGGCGTCACCTATTTCTTCGGCGAGATATCGCGCCTGCTTGAGGGTGTAGAGAAATACAGCCTGAGCGCCCGCCTGTTTATTGAGCTCGTCGTTCCAGTCCAAAAAACACCACCAGTCGTCACTGTCCAAAACGACGCCATGCTCCCCGATTCGTTCTGACGAAAGTTCAATTTGCCGGTATGCGGTATCCCATAATTCCAAAAGGGTCTCCCGATCGCCGGTTTCTTTATAATAATCAAAAAGACAGGAAACAAAAAACAGCGAGTAATCAAACAGGGCGGTGTCATCCACCATAGGCTTCGGTTCCAAGAAAAGGCAAGCCCCTACCCTTCCCCGGTTTTGAGTCAATCCGGCGAAAAGGTAAAGACAGCGTTTCACTAAGTCGTAATTTTGAAACGTCCGGTAATTCGCCAGCGCCTGAAGGCGCAGATCGCCGATCCAAAGCCGCCGATCTCGTTTCGGTCCGTCCTCGAAAACGCTCTGCATACAGTCTTCCATCGTTTTTATCGAAATACGGTCCATATCGATAAGATCCGCGTCCTTAAGATCCAAAGGGGAAACGTTACGAATGTCGGCGGAAGTCACTGTTTCACACCGTATATCAGAAAACGTCACTCGATATTTTGGGGAAGTATCTTTTATAAGAATTTCGAGATAACGGAAAGCATATCTTCGGGGAAGCCGGACGGATGCGGGTAAGACGTCGACATGAAGCGTTTCCTCCTGGATCCAGGAGGAACTGATGGAGCCTTGGTAATTTTCGCTCTCTTCGCCGATTTCACACGGCTTTTCCCCAAATTTCAGCCGCAGATATGCGGGCGCATCCGGAGGACTTCCTATTGAAGAGAGGGTGAAGGAAAGGTATCCGACCCGGTGATCGCCAAAATCCACGCAAATCCGTTCCCCTTTTCCAAAAGATTTCCCGTTTAACGCCGCAATAGGTTCCTTCTTTTGATACACCCAGTCGTCGTCAAGCCAAAAAACGGTTCCCAAAGAAACGGGAAACACAGTTTTTTGAATCAATGTTGGCGTTAAAGCTTCCGCCTTTTGGACAAAGGCTTCTACCGTTTTTGGACAGAAGTTTTCAAGATGGTTAGTAATCGCCATAACCCGCTCCTTTCCAAAAGAAAGCACCCACTTCGAAATATCTCGAAGTCGATGCTTTCCCTTTCACCTGTATCTTAACCAATAAACGCATTGGACAAAGCATTTAACGCTTTTACACCTAATTCCTTTGCGATTAAAACCGAAATCTTAATTTCCGATGTGGAGATCATCTGGATGTTGATATCCGCCTCGTAAAGAGCCTCAAACATCTTAGCGGCAACGCCCGGATTGGACTGCATACCGGCGCCGACGATAGAAACTTTCGTTACGTTGTCATCACATTCAATATGAGCGGCGTCCAAAAGTTCCTTATGCTCCGAAAGAGTCTCCATCGCCAGTTCTTTGCTGTCGCTGGGGACGGTAAAGCTGATATCCTTGGTTCCATCCCGTCCGATGGACTGCAAAATAATATCTACGTTGATATTTTTGTTGGCCAGAAGTTGGAAAATCCGAAAAGCGATACCGGGTTTATCGGGAAGTCCAATGACCGCAATCCGCACCACGTCGTCATCTTTTGCAACACCTTTAATCAGCATTTTTTCCATTTTCGTTACCTCTTTTACTTTTGTTCCGGGTTTATCCTCAAGACTGGAGCAAACCTCCAAATTGACATTATATTTTTTCGCCATTTCTACCGAACGGTTATGAAGGACCTGTGCGCCACAGGACGCAAGCTCCAGCATCTCGTCAAAAGAAATCTCGCTTAACTTTCTCGCGTTTTTTACAAGCCGAGGGTCGGCGGTATAAACGCCGTCCACATCGGTATAAATCTGACACAGATCCGCTTTCATGGCGGCGGCGATAGCAACGGCGCTGGTGTCGCTTCCGCCTCGTCCTAACGTGGTGATATCGTCGTATCGGTTAATTCCCTGAAATCCGGTTACAATAACAATCCGCCGCTTGTCGATTTCCCGCTCAATGCGTTCGGTGACGATCCGTTTGATCCGGGCTTTGGTATAGCTGGAATCGGTAACAAATCCCGCCTGACGGCCGTTTAGAGAAACAACGGGAAATCCCAAAGCCTCAATCGCCATCGCGAGCAGCGCGCTGGAAATCTGTTCGCCGCTGGAGAGCAAGGCGTCCATTTCCCGTTTGCTGGCGTGGGGGTTAATTTCCGCAGCCTTTGCGATGAGATCGTCGGTAGTATCTCCTTGTGCGGAGACAACGGCAACCACATTTTTCCCTTCCTGGTACGTTTTGGTAATGATTCGCGCGACATTAAAAATGCGCTCTTTGTTGGCCACTGAGCTGCCGCCGAATTTCTGAACTATCAGTTCCATAGGTGCCTCCCAAAAATGTTATATTTCTTTATGAAAAGAGCTTAAGCTTGATAAAAAGATGTTGACTTAGCCGCTCCTCAAGCTCTTTTTCGGAAATCGAGGAAATGATCCATGCGGTTTTTCCTTCCGCGCTAATTTTTCTGGCATCCGGTAAGATAGAGAGCAAGCGTTCCGTTGAAAGATCGGCCCGGAAATAGAAGCTTCCAAATTGTTCCCCGCCGTCTGTCAACCGATTGTTCTGGCTGTCTTCCCAATAGACAAAGGGGCAGTTCCCTTTCCTGGACGCAGCCTCGATCACGTCGGAAACCACAGCGCTGGCAGTCGCTTCCTTACCGGCTCCCCTCCCGTAGAAAAGGGTCTCTCCAACGGCGTCCCCGTGGATCAGCACCCCGTTGAATACATCGTTGATGTTCGCCAAAAGATGTTCCTTTGAAACAAGCATCGGACGAACGGCAACATTCATATTGTTATTTTCCGTCAAAGCGGCGTACCCCAACAATTTAATGCGGTAACCGGCGGTGCCGGCTAAAAGAATATCTTCCGGCGCAATGTTTCGGATTCCTTCGGTATAAACTGTCTCGGGATAAATATGATTTCCAAAAGCAAGCGACGCTAAAATACAAATCTTTCGGCACGCGTCGTGGCCGTCTACATCCGCGGAGGGATCCCGTTCGGCGTAACCGAGTTTTTGAGCTGTTTTTAACGTCTCTTCGTAGTCCGCCTTTTCGGTTTCCATTTTGGTTAAGATGTAATTGGTGGTTCCGTTTAAAATACCGGCAATCCGATCAATCCGATTGGCGCACAGGCACTGATACAGGGGATGAATTACCGGGATTCCCCCACCGACACTGGCTTCAAACAGGAAATTCACCTGTTGTTCCCTGGCGATGGCAAGTAATTCCGCTCCCTTCGCCGCTACAAGCTCCTTATTGGAGGTAACGACGCTTTTTCCCGCTAAAAGCGCCTTTTTTGTAAACTCGTAGGCCGGAGAGATTCCCCCCATCGCTTCGGCGATAACGGTAATCTCCTTATCGTTTAAAATGTCCGAAAAATCGTTGGTGAAACGGTCCCCGTAAGGAAGATGGGAAAAATCCCTTAGATCCAAAATTCTCTTGACCGCAAAGGAAATTCCACTCTTCTTTTCGATCTCTTCCCTATTTTTTTGCAACAGCTCCACAACGCCGGAACCGACGACACCATGTCCCAAAACTGCGATTTGTACCATAAAATCGGTACCTCCTATTATATTCTCTTCACCGAAACAACGCCATAAACTTCGCCTAATGTTTTTAAAATGTAATCCGGATCCAGTTTATGCTGGTCGAACCGTACGCTCACAGTAACAATCGCCACTGTATCCACAGGGATGTTTTGATTCACCGTTAAAATATTAGCGCCCAACTCGTATAATTTCTGCAGCACCTTCGATAAAACACCAGGCTCGTCCGAAAGCTTTAAGTAAAGGGTCGAAAGTTTTCCGTTATCCGCCTCTTCATACACCTGGACGTTATCTTTATATTTGTAGTAGGCGCTCCGAGAAATCCCTACCTGGCGACAGGCGTCGGAGGAGTTCTTCGCTTGTGTTGTGGAAAGGAGCCTCTTTACTTCGATGACCTTTAAAAACACGTCCGGCAACACGTCGGACGCAACAATCAGCGCTTTTGGTTTCTCGTTCATAACAGCCTCCGTCCCCTTTTAAATATCCGCTGTATAAAAACAACTGTAAACTTACAAAGTACACTATACCAAAAGCGCCTTGATTATTCAAACGTATATCGGCCTTTATTTTGGGAAAATTTCGCTTATTTTAGAATTTATTTCAATTTAACATCCGGTTTTCTCCAATTTACATTTATATTCTCTTGTTTTCTTTATATTTTATTTTTTCATTGTCAAAATACGCCTTTGTTACCATAAAAACTTCTTTCCGCAGCGCAAAGACGGAAATACAATTCGGCGCCGCCATCATTAAATTTAAAACATCCGCCCACTCCCAGATGGCTTCTCCCTGTATCACTGCGCCGAAAAAAGCGGCGATCAAAAACAAGATGGAATAAATTTTTTTCCCTTTTTTCCCTTGAAAAAGGCTTTCGGTTGCTTTTTCTCCATAGTAGTACCAGCCCACCATGCTGGCCAAAGCGAGAATTGCCGAAACAAAGGACAAAAAAACGGACGCTTTTTCCCGAAACACGGTTTGGAAAGCGGAAAGCGTCAGCGC